>CAZFAP010000281.1:0-1760 GCA_964516325.1 uncultured Verrucomicrobiota bacterium | reverse complement strand
GGAATTTGTTTCGGCGGACAAGGTCCATCTGATTGCTGAAGCCGTCAAGCGTGTCTTCGATAAGCACGGCAATCGAAAGAACAAGCACAAAGCCAGGCTGCGATTCCTCATCGAGCACATTGGACTCGAACGCTTTCGTGAGCTATACAGGGCGGAGTTGTCGGAGGTTGGCGCTAATCCCGGTCCGGAGTTCCGGGTGCGCGAGCTGCCGAGTAGCCAGCGGACGATTCCCGACGGGGGAGCCCCACCGCATGAGGGGTTCGCCCTCTGGCGAGAGACAAGCGTTGCTCCTCAGAAGCAGGAAGGATACTTTCTCGTTCACATTCCCCTTCCTTTGGGCGACATTGCGGCGGACAAGCTGGAAAGACTCGCCGAGGTCGTCGAGGAACACGGCGAAGGGATGGTGAGAAGCACGCAATGGCAGAATCTCGTCATCCGATGGGTTCACGAGAACGAACTGACAGCGGTTCATCGAAAGCTCAGCCGGTTGGACCTGGCAAAGCCCCTGCCGCCTATCCTCCGCAACGTAGTCGCGTGCGCAGGCGCCTCGACCTGCAAGCTCGGCATTTGCCTATCTCGCGGGCTCGCCAGCGCTATCATAAGCAGGCTGAACAGCGACGGGCTGAACCTGGGCCGATTGGGCGAATTCAACATCCACATCAGCGGCTGCCCGAATTCGTGCGGGCGGCACCCCGTCGGAGACATGGGGCTTTTTGGCGTTGCCCGCCGGGTCAACGGCAGGCTTGTGCCGCACTACACGGTCCAGCTCGGCGGAAAAGTGGCCGAAGGGGAAACCAGGCTCGCGGAAGGCGAAGAAAGCATTCCGGCTCACAACGTACCTGCTTTCGTGGCGGAATTCTTGAAGGCTTTTCAGGGATCGCCGCGGCATCCGGACTACGACGCCTTTCTGGACGCTGGAGGGCGAGAGATAGCGCGGCGCCTCGCCGCAAAGTACAAGCATGTGCCGTCCTTCGACGAGGACAAGAACTACTATTTCGACTGGGGTGCGGAGAGCTTGTTCTCTCTCGCGGGAAGGGGACCAGGGGAATGCGGCGCCGGAGTCTTCGACCTGATTGAGGTGGACCTTGCCACCGCACGAGAGGCGCTCCGGGAGGGGAAGCTGCTTTCGGCGACCCTCCACGCTGCACGGGCGCTCCTCGTGACGAAAGGGCAGGAGGCACGGGACGACGCAGAGGCGCTGACCCTCTTTGCCGAGCACTTCATCGAAACGGGACTTGTGAGCGATTCTTTCCGTGGGCTCGTCGAGGAAGCTTTGCGATGCCTTGTGAGTGATCTTCCGAACGACGCCTTTCAGCCCGAGGAGGCTCAGGTTGCAGCCCTCGTCGAGACCGTGCAAAAGCTCTACGAAAGCATGGACGACTCCTTGCGATTTCCGCAACCGGAGAAGCCAGCGTCGCCTGAGCCAAAGCCGGCGCCCGCCGTCAAAAGAAAGGTTGACCGGGAAGCCGATTTTCGCGGTGTCTCCTGTCCGCTCAATTACGTCAAGACGAAGCTTCTGCTCGAGCAAATGAGCAAAGGAGAGGTGCTGTCAGTCTTGCTCGGCAAAGAGGGGGCGCAGAACGTCCCGGCGAGCGCCGAGCAGGACGGACATGAAATCCTCGCCGTGACGCACCACGGCGACCACTGGCTCGTCCTCATCCGAAAATCGTAGCAAGGCGGCCTTCGGCTTCCCTCGCGTCCCTGCCCCTAACCAATGTTTGTCAGTTGTTGTCGTAAGTTGTTGATTTGCAAGGGGCCAG
>CAZFAP010000280.1:0-1833 GCA_964516325.1 uncultured Verrucomicrobiota bacterium | reverse complement strand
GGGTCTCGCGCGGGATTTTGGCTGGCACGGCAGGCGGAGATGGGAGCTTCGCTCCGGGAGGATGAGCCCGTTCGGCTGGCGTTGGCTCTGGAACCTCCGGGAGTTTTTCGCCCGGTTCGCCGATAAAGGCGATGACGTGGAGGACGGGCAGCGTCTCGCCGGGCTGGGCAAGGATTTTCAACAGCGTCCCAGAGGCAAAGCTCTCGACCTCCAGGACTGCCTTGTCGGTCTGGATTTCGAGAAGAACGTCCCCTCTTTTGAGGACATCTCCTTCCTTCTTTAGCCAGCGGACGATGGTCGCCTCGTTCATCGTCTCGCCAAGTTCGGGGACAATTACCGGCGTTGCCATAGCTCTCCGACCAGGTTAATCCCACACATGGGGTTGATAGGGCATGGCTGTCGGGATCGCGGGCTCGTCATCGCCGCTTCCACGTTCTTGCTCATAATCTCGCACATCCTGTTATCCTGCCAAAATGATTGTCTTATCGAGCTTGATACACAACGCCACTCGCGAACCGGGGGCTCGGACTACGCCAGGAGTTCTTTTGCCGCCTGCACGATGTTTGCAGCCGACGGAACCGCCGCCGCCTCCAGCGTCGGACTCATGGGAATTGGCACGTCCGCCCCACAGACCCTCTTTACAGGCGCGTCCAGGTAATCGAAGGCATGCTCTTGAATAACGGCGGCCAGTTCGCTTGGGACGCCGTTCGTCCTGCAAGCGTCCGAGACGCAGATGACCTTTCCTGTCTTACGCACCGAGCGGACCATCGTGTCCACATCGAGGGGCTTGATGGAACGAAGGTCAACGACCTCTGCGTCAATCCCTTCCTGGGCGAGCTGTTCAGCAGCGCTCAGCGATTCCAGAACCATTCGCGAATAAGCAATAATCGTCACGTCTTTCCCGGTCCTCTTGACGTCCGCCAGTCCGAGCGGAATCAAATACTCCTCGTCGGGAACTTCCCCTTTGGTCCCGTAAAGCATTTTGTGCTCGATGAAGAGGATGGGGTTGTCGTCGCGGATGCAGGTTTTCAGCAAACCCTTGGCGTCGTACGATGTCGCGGGCATCACGACGTAAATCCCCGGCGCGTGATTGAACCAGGCTTCCGTGCTCTGCGAATGCTGCGCGGCGATTCCGCGTCCGGCGCCGCCTTCTGTCCGCAGGACCATTGGGATTTTGGTTCGTCCGCCGAACATGTAGCGATTCTTCGCGGCAGTGTTCACCAGTTGATCCATCGCCAGGGTCAGGAAATCCGCGTACATGATTTCTGCGACGGGACGCATGCCAAGCATCGCGGCTCCGGTAGCGGCGCCTGCGATAGCGGCTTCGGAGATTGCCGTGTCGCGGACGCGCTCCTCGCCAAACTCTTCGTACAAACCGCGAGTCGCTCCGTACGCTCCCCCATAGATCGCAATGTCTTCCCCCATGAGAAAGACATTGGGGTCTCGGATCATCTCCTCTCTCAACGCGTCTCGAATTGCTTCCCAGTAAAACTTCTCGCTCATGCTATCAACCTATAAGAGGGTGCTCGCGCCTCACTCCACAGCCCGGCGCGGAACATAGAAGTCGCTGGGGCACCCAGGACCACTGGTGGTGGAGCACGTCTTCGAATCGCTCCTGTCGGTAATCGAACTCAACCATTCAGTCCTCCTGGGGGAAGATAAATGCGTCACCGTCGGGGACCTTCCAAATCACAACCTCTTTATCTGGATATTTCTTTTTCGCCCCGCTGTAGGCGATTTCCGGGTCTTCGTCCGCACACACGACTTCCTTCTCAACAATGGCGACGTAGCTGTCCTCGTACTCACTCAAGTCTGCCGTCGTGAACCATCTGA
>CAZFAP010000279.1:0-1840 GCA_964516325.1 uncultured Verrucomicrobiota bacterium | reverse complement strand
CTGCCATTCTTTCCATTTCAGCGACAACTTCGGGGGAGATGCCTTTGGTCCTGGCGGCGTAGGAGAACGTGCAGCTTGATTCCGTGCGCATGGCTGCCTCTCGGTCCTGCCCCTCGCGGAAGAATAGGCCGATCTCCGCGAGCGGGTCGCCGAAGATGCTCAAAAGGGCCTCGTCCACCATCGCCAACGAAAGCTCGGCGCTGACGGGCTTTCCGTTCTGGTCGGTGGTCTCGATGTCAACCGCCAATTCTGTTCCCGGCTCCAGTTGCTCCTTCGACGGCTTCACCGCAACCTTCAGTTCCCGCTCGACGACGAACCCCATGCTCGCGGTATAGAACTTGTTCCCGTCCATCGTCGCCACGCCGAGAGCGAAGTTCGGGAAATGCTCATGCCCGACGGTCAGCCCGACGTCGTTGGCGCCTTCCTTCAGGGTCACCAACCGATACGATAATATCCCTTCCCCCTCAAACGTCAGGAGCGCCAGGTTCTCTCCGAGCCGCGAATGAACCATCAGCGAAAGCCCCTCGCCCACTTTGAAATGCTGCCGATCCGTGATGATGCGGACTTTCGTCTTGTCCTCTTTGTCGGAGATGAACACGTGAGCCTCCGCGGTGATGCGATTGCCAAACCGGTCTTTCCCCGACGCACGCAAGATATGCGGACCGCCCTTTGCCATGCTGATGTTGACTGTGCCCTTTCCCGTCTTCTCGTCGGTCTTGACGTTCGCCTTCGATACCTCCACCTCGCTCCACCGCGAGTCCGTCGCTTCTCTCCTTAACACGATCAACTCCATCTCCTGCGACGTCGGCTTCCCTTCGACCTCATTGGTCGTTACCGTCACGTCGAATTTCTCCTCGGAGAGATACACGTTCCGTATCGTCGAGACCGAGGCGGTGAATTCGCGAACCGCTAAATAGACCGTCTCGGCGACTCGCACATTCTCGTCGGGCAAAAGCGCCGAGAACTGAAGCGGCTGCTCCTCGGGAAACTCCGTCGTCTCGAGAGCGAACTTGACAATTCCTTGGTTGTCCGTCGTGTCGCTGAGATGCCGCCCGTCGGGCAGCCAGTACTCGATCTTCTTCGCGACGACCGGCTCGCCGTAGTAATACACCGCGACGATTTTCCCCTCGACCTTCTCGCCGCGGAAATAGACCTTCCTGTCGAATTCGATGCTCAGCTTCACCTTCTCCAACTTGTATTCCTCGACCTGAAACTCGCCAACGAAAGTCGGACCGGTTTTCCCGGGGAGCGGATGCACCACGAGTTGATACCTCCCGACGGGCGAGAACTTGTCGAGGGCAAATTCGGAATGGAAGCTCCCGAATTCGGAAAGCGAAATCTCCTCCGACCGCAAAATCCGACCCTGCGAATCCACGATGTCCAGGACGTGCTTCTCTCCCTTCTCGAAAAAGTACTTGTCATCCTTCACCGTCCGGACAATCCCGCGAATGTTCACCTTCTGTCCCGGGCGATAGGCCGGACGGTCGGTGTAGATGTATCCCTTTGCTGAAAGCCCCCGCGCGAATCCCAGACCGGAAAGCCCGACGAGGTTCGATGCAAAATTCCCGTCCTTCGCCGCCAGAACCCGAAGGTCCTCCAGGCTCTTCAGCTCCTCCAGCTCCTTTCGGAAAACGCCGTCGTTATCGGTCTCCCCCTCGCACAGAAGCTTCTTCCCGTCGGAGACATACACCTTCACCCCCGCAAACGGCTTCTTCTCCGACATGTTCTCCGCGAAGACGAACACGCTTCTCCGAGAGCTTTTGATGATGACGTCCAGGTCGCTCTTCAAAACGAGCGTCGTCGCCTCATACGTCTTCTCGTCGGAGATGTTCACCGCGTA
>CAZFAP010000278.1:0-2024 GCA_964516325.1 uncultured Verrucomicrobiota bacterium | reverse complement strand
ATTCGTCCAGGCTCTCTTTTTCTTCCATCCTTTCGTCTATCCAATGAATCGCCATCTCCGCCGCGTGAGAGAAGAGATTTGCGACAATTGGGTTCTCGAGCGCTTCTCCGAGGCGACACTGTACGCCCGAGCGCTCACGACTCTCGCGGAACGGTGGTTCCGCCCGAGCAGAGCCTTGATCGGCGTCGGACTCTTCAATCATCACTCCCGCCTCTCCGACAGGATAAGGCGCATCGTCAGCGGCAGCCGTTCCTCCACGAGAATTCGTCTCAGAACGGCTTTCGCCCTTCTTGTGATTTCGCTTCTGTCCGTTGCCGCACTGTCGCTCACAACCCTCGCCGCGAAAACTGCGAAACCTGACGAGAAAGCGAGTCGCGAGGAAAAGCGAGCGACGCCGGTCACTCAAAGTCCGGTGGAGGGGAATGTCATTTCGTGGAAGGAGGAAGCAGTCTATCGGGACGGGAAGCCGTATGCGAAGATTGTGCAGTGGGAGCCGGAGGCGGATTTGCCCATGGTCGCGTTCGGAGACCAGAATAATAACGGAAAGACCGACACCTGGATTCGCTTCCTGAACGGGAAGCCGCTGCGAATCGAAATTGATAGCAACGAGGACGGGAGAATTGACGAGTGGGAGCACTATTTCGATGGCGTCATTGACCTCGTCGAGGTTGACACCGATTTCAATCGCAAAGTTGACCTCTGGCAGGTCTATGACAAGGGCAAACTCTTCCGCGAAGAAATTGACCTCAATGCCGACGGCAGCGTGGACAAATGGGTTGAGGTTGACGACCAGGGCAAGCTGGTGGAAAAGGAAATCTTCTCGTGGGTTGTCGAAAAGTGGTTGAGGACGGAGCTTGCCCGCCAAGTGGGTGAGAGAGACCCCAGGGCGTATGCGAGCGCAACCCTCTTCAACGCGAAGGACCGGGTCCAGGAAGTCGAGGAAAAGCCCACGGTCCCCGAGCCAAGTGCCGCTGCTGCCCCTGGTCCCGTACCTGTACCAGGCTCACCACCCAGAACCGCCCGTCCCCCCTCGCCCTACGTCGCGTCCACCGGCTCCCGCATCGAGTACACCAAGGAGGTTGACGGGGCGAGGGTCGTCTCGGCATGGTTCCATCAGTCGGTTTCCGGCGGCGACCCACCCCCACGACAAGCGGTTTCTGGCGGCGACCCACCCCCACGACAACAGGAACAGGCACCCTTGTACCCTTCCCCCGCGTACGAGGGGGTGAGGTACATGGCCTATGACCGTGGCTTCGACGGCGGCGTAGATTCCTGGGACCAAGTCGGGCCAGCGATTCCCGAGGAGGCGCGGCGCAGCCAATACGGCCAGAGGGTTCTCTTCAGGGCGCTCTTCGAGGATAAGAACCGCGACGGAAAAGCGGAAACATGTCAGGTCAAGCTTGCGAGCGATGCGCCGAGCCGCCAGGTCCCCGTGGAGAAGCTGCAAACCCGTTGCAGGGACGATGGCGTGCTTGACATGTACGTCGTGGAAATAGGACTCGGCTACTTGCGAACAAGCCTTCGAGACTTCAATGGGGATGGCGTCCTCGACTCGTTCGGTCCCGAGGTGCGTTTTCCATCTTATGTCGAACCTGTCGGGAGCTCGGTGGCTCAGCTCCAGCTCAAACTCACCGGCGGAGAGGAACCCCCTCCCATGCTGTCGAAACTTCAGATGGAGCGCGGACCAGATGGTGAAGGTTTAGGAAGGGCGTTCTGGCTTGTCCCCGGAGAACAAGCCACACTTCGGAAGCTCTCGCGCGGGGTATATAACTTGACGATCCGCGTCGGCGGCGACGAGCACCGCGAGGCGACGACATTCTCCTACCCAAGTTTCCTCGCGCTTGACAAGGGTCAAACGCTCTCAAAGGTCCTCAATTGGGATTCCCGTCCCGTCTTCCGCGGAAAGCTTCTTGACGCCGCCGCCCAACCGCGCGGTTACAGGCAGCTCACCCTTTCCGCCCCGGGCCGCGCGGCTCTCTCGATCACCTTGCATACAGATCCTGCGGGGGATTTTGAGGTCTTTA
>CAZFAP010000277.1:0-2072 GCA_964516325.1 uncultured Verrucomicrobiota bacterium | reverse complement strand
GAGGAGGCTTCTTCCTTTTCTACATCGAAGAAGGACACAATCGCCTCCGCGAAGCGATGAGAAAGGAAAACCTCCGCGAGATGCGGTATAGCTTCGATTTCGAGGGGACCAAGCTTTCGTCCGATTTCTTTTCGTGGAAAAACCGTCCCTGGCCGTGATAGAAAATTAGCGGGACGGCTCTCGACGGACGTTGTGGAAGAACGAAGCTGTCTCGACTTGGAGGAAGTTAATGCAGAACGAAAGATTCCTGACCGACTATTTCTCCGAAATGAAAAGGGTGATTGACCGGATGCCTCTGGACAGAATAGACGAGGCGATCGAAGCGATTTTCGACGCATGGAGAAACGAACGACAGGTTTTCCTCGTCGGCAACGGCGGGTCTGCCGGCACAGCCTCCCACGCGACCAACGATTTCAACAAGGCGACCATCGTGGAGGGGAAGAAGCGCTTCCGCGCCTTCTGCCTGAACGACAACGTGTCGTGGGTAAGCGCCCTCACCAACGACCTCGGCTGGAGCGAAGTGTATGTCGAGCAACTGAAGAATTATTTTCGACCGGGGGACTATCTCGTTGTTTTCAGCGTTCACGGAGGGAAAGTCGAAGACCCCGCGCGCGAGCGGTCTCAGAATCTCCTGAAAGCGATGCAGTACGTCAGGGACCATGGCGGAACGACAATCGCTTTCACCGGCTTCGACGGCGGCGCCATGCGGACCCTCGCGGACATATGCGTCATTGTCCCGGTCCATTCGACGCCCCACACGGAATCCTTCCACATGACTCTGGAGCACCTCATCGTGAACTGCCTGCGGGAGAAAATTGCCGAGTGCGATGAATAAGGCGGTCTTCCTCGACAGAGACGGAGTCATCAATGAGACCTGCATGGTCGAGGGGAAGCCTGTCAGCCCGAGAAGAGTTGAAGAATTCCGAATCCTCCCCGGAGTCAAAGAAGCTCTCACCGCCCTGAAGAAAAGCGGGTACTCCATCTTCGTCGTGACCAACCAGCCCGAGGTCAAACGGGGCACGCTCACCCGGGAAGAACTCGACACAACGCATGCGATTCTCTGCAAGTCCCTTCCTGTTGACAAAATCTACGTATGCGCGCATGATGACGACGACGATTGCGATTGCCGCAAGCCCAAGCCCGGATTGCTCCTCCAGGCAGCAAAAGAATGGAATATTGACCTCGGCGCCTCGTACATGATCGGTGACCGCTGGAAGGACGTAGAAGCGGGCGCAAGAGCCGGCTGCACGACGATTCTCATGAAAAGCCCCTGCTCCGACGAGCGGCCCGAGGGAAAGGTTGTCCTGAGTGAGTACACCGTCGAGAACCTCGTCGAGGCGGTGAGAATCATATTGTCCAGAGAAGGAGACGCGAGATGAAGCAGGGATTCCCCGGGTCAAAAGTACGTTACTCGTGCAACGACGCAACATTCCTCGTCATCAGCCGAGGCCTTCTCAAGGAGATTCCCATTTTACCGCTCCGCCAGGTGAGCGGGAGCACCGCCTTGCTCGGAACATCGGCAGTGCACCCAAAGGCTCTTTTATCACCCACCGCGGGAAACGAGCAGAGACTATGGTGACGTAGGCCCATCCATCATGGAAAGACCCGTGCGCAAGCGAGTTATATATCTCGTCGTGGGCATCAGCACCGCGGCTGTGGCTCTTGTGGCGGCCATACTGATCATTTTCCGTCAGCGCCAGCCCCGGGTAGAAGATATACTGTCAGTTTATGAGGATGAAGCGGAATACAGCGGGTTGGCGATTTGCTATCCACTCAATGAGACGGTGTTCCCCCCCGAGATCGTGCCCCCCACGTTTCGCTGGGAAGACGGCAGATCCAACCGCAACACATGGTTAATCACCATCAAGTTCCAGGACGACGAAGGGCGCATGAATTTCCTCACGCACCTTCCGGAATGGACGCCCAAGGCAGGCGAATGGGAGGCCATAAAGAGGCGATCACTGGAAAAAGAGGCAGAGGTCACCATCGTAGGCGTCAAGCGGTCCTCCCCGGCAAGAATCGTGACGGGAGGCCGAGTCTCAATCAAGACCTCCCAGGACGAAGTTGGCGCC
>CAZFAP010000276.1:0-2268 GCA_964516325.1 uncultured Verrucomicrobiota bacterium | reverse complement strand
AGAAACCGGATGTCGTGGTCGTCTATGGCGACACGAACTCGACTCTCGCGGGGGCCCTGGCCGCCGTGAAACTGCACATTCCGGCGGCGCACGTCGAGGCGGGGCTGCGGTCGTTCAATCGTCGGATGCCGGAGGAAACCAATCGTGTCGTCGCGGACCACGTCTCTGACTTTCTCTTTTGCCCGACGGATACGGCGGTGGCGAATCTTGAGCGGGAGGGGATTTCCCGGGGGGTCCACAAGGTAGGCGATGTGATGTACGACTGTGCGCTGTATTATGCGCAGAAGGCGGGGGAGCGGAGGGAGCTATTGACGCGGCTCAACCTTTCGCCGGGGCAATACGCCCTCGTCACGATCCACCGCGCCGAAAACACCGACGACCCACAGCGGCTCGCCTCCATTTTTCGGGGTTTGAACCGCGTTGCCGAGACCGGCCTTCCTGTTATCGTGCCGCTTCATCCGCGCACCAAAAAGTGCCTCTCCGGGTTGTTCGTTAAGCTGCACGATGGTGTGCGGCTGTTGACGCCGGTCTCGTATCTTGATATGATTGTTATGGAAAAGAGTGCGAAGGTGATTCTGACGGATTCCGGCGGCGTCCAGAAAGAAGCGTATTTTTTTGAAGTCCCCTGCGTGACGCTCCGGGACGAGACGGAGTGGCTGGAGACGGTCGAGTCGGGCTGGAACGTTCTCGCCGGCGCCGATGAAGAGAAAATCGAGGAAGCGGTCGCAAACGCTTCCGCGCCGACCCGCAGGGGCGATTTCTACGGCGACGGAGACGCCGCGGGACGAATCCTCGGCATTCTTCTTTCCTGAGTCAGAGAAAACGAAGGGATAGGTGAACCTCAATCGAACATGCTCCTTCCTCGGCGTCTCTGCGAGAGAGAATCATCTTTCTCTTGAGCAATTCAGCCCTGCGACACAGCGATAGATGAACATTTGCATGGTGCTCGCTGACACAGATTTCCCGCCGGACATCCGCGTGGAGAAAGAGGCCCGGTCCCTTATTTCGGCGGGCCACGGCTGACCCAGGAAAAGCACCAGCACGGGCAGTTGGGCGAGATGAGAAGGGTGTTAATTGTCACAGAATGCTTCCTGCCGCACATGAACGCCGGCATCCAGCGGAATGCGGGTTACGCCAAGTATCTTCCGAGGTTTGGGTGGGTTCCTTTTGTGCTGACGAGGGCGCCAGAGGAAGACCTCGTCATTGATCGGTCTGCCGCGACAAGCGAAATCATCCCCCCACGGCGGGTGATGAGAACGCGGTTTCTCGACATCAGGCGGGCCTGCAGGCGACTTTTTCTCAAGGTGACGAGAACAAAGGTGCCTCTCATCGGTCAGGAGGCGACCGGACCGGGATTGAAGGAGGGACCTGTAGGCAGCGTGCTGTGGCGCTTTGCCAGGAGGTACATCTTCATACCCGACCGACAGATCGGTTGGTTTCCATTCGCGGTCCCAGCCGGAGTGGCTGCTATTCGTGCCGAGCACATTGACGCCATTATTTCTTCGTCCCCTCCTTCTACAGCACATCTCATTGGTCTGGCTTTGAAACGCATCACCGGAAGGCCTTGGATTGCCGATTTTCGAGACGCGTGGACGCAGAATCCTTACGCGGAACTATCGGGGAAGGGGGCCTTCGGCAGAGCTATTGACCGGTTCTTGGAACGGCGGGTCATGCGGGGGGCCGACGCCATCGTATCCGTCTCGAGACCGATAGTCGAAGGGTTTACGCAGCTAAAGGTAAGAGGAATCAGGCCAAAGGTCCACGTCATTACTAACGGGTTCGACCCGGACGACTTCGCGGGCAGGGAGCACCGCTCGCCCGCCAAATTCACCATGACCTATACTGGGACGTTCATCGGCAAGGATCGGAGCCCTACCCCAGTGTTGAAGGCGCTGCGGGAACTCCTTGACAGCGGCCAAATCCGGCGCGATAACATTTCCCTTAGAATATTGGAGATGTGGCCCCAGGACACGGCCAGCCTGGCGCGCGCATATGGTCTATGGGACATTGTCAGCGTTACAGCGGGAAGTTCGCACCGGGAGACGGTCAGGGCACAGATCGACGCCTCCGTGCTTCTCCTCATAATCAGGAATGACCACGGAGGTGTCGGCGAATACACGGGCAAGCTTTTTGAGTACCTCGGCGCCAGAAGGCCTATCCTGGCGCTTGTGCCGCCAGAGGGTGTGGCTGCTGAGCTGATCCGGGAGGCGAAGGCCGGAACGGTGGTTGACTCGCGCAAACCGGAGGATGTCAAACGCGCGATCCTGA
>CAZFAP010000275.1:0-2272 GCA_964516325.1 uncultured Verrucomicrobiota bacterium | reverse complement strand
TTGGAGTTCGCCCGGCGTTGTTTCAACTCCCGCGGCTGTATCGGGGGCATCTTGCCTACGTGGTTTACTGCGGGACGGGACCTCCCCCGCACAGTGGCGCTTTGGCCGGCAAGCGTTACCCATTGCGGTCACCCCCTCAAATACAGCCACACCCTCTGTGGGTGTTGATGTACGGTGGTGCGCAGGGGTAGGGTAGGCAGGGGGCGAATTTACTTCTTAAGGCTATTGACGGCACTGAGGAACTGGCTGACATCCTTGAACTGCCGATAGACCGAGGCGAACCTCACGTATGCGACCTCGTCCAGCCCCTGGAGCTTTTTCATCACCAACTCCCCGATTTCCCCTGTGCTGATTTCCTGCTTCGACAGCTCCTCAATCTCCTCCTCTATCTTGTCAACCAGGGCCTCAATCTGCGAAACGCTGATCGGCCTCTTCTCGCACGCTGTCGTGATCCCCTTCATAATCTTACTGCGGTCGTAGTCCTCGCGGCGTCCATCTTTCTTGATGACCTTCCAGGGCATCCTCTCGAGCCGCTCGTACGTCGTGAAACGGGCATGGCATTTCTCGCATTCGCGTCGCCTTCGGATGACAGAGCCGTCCATCAGCGTCCGCGAGTCAACAACCTTACTATCTGGCGCCTTGCAGATCGGGCAGTTCATACGAAATGGGTCCCTCACCTCCTGCCGTAAGGATAAAGCTCTGCCGTCACGGCTTCCTGTAAAGCGGAAACCGCCGACACGTCTCTTTGACCGCCGCTCGCGTTTTGGCAATGACCCGCTCGTCGTCCATATTGTGCAGGACATCCGAGATAAGCCCGCCCAACTGAACCATGTCCTCTTCGCCCAATCCGCGGGTCGTAACCGCTGGCGTCCCGAAGCGAAGCCCGCTCGTAACAAAAGCGCTCTTCGTGTCAAAGGGGATCAAATTCTTGTTTGCCACGATTCCCGCTTCCTCCAGCCTCTTTGCCGCGTCCTTCCCTGTTAGTGTGAGCGGGGACAAATCCGCCAGAAGCAGATGCGTATCCGTACCCCCTGACACAATCCTTATGCCCCGGTCGCTCAGCGTCTGCGCGAGCCTCTTCGCGTTCCTCACAATTTGGGTCTGATAGGCTCGGAAACCGTCCGATAGCGCTTCCTTGAAACAGACCGCCTTGGCCGCAATGATGTGCATCAGCGGCCCGCCCTGAATCCCCGGAAAGATTTGCGAGTCTATCGCGTTGGCGAATTCCTCTTTGCAGAGGATCATCCCGCCTCTCGGCCCTCTCAGGGTCTTGTGCGTCGTCGTCGCCACAAAATGGCAGTGCGGAACCGGGTCCGGGTGAAGTCCCGCCGCAACCAACCCCGCGAAATGCGCCATGTCCGCCATCGCAAAGGCGCCAACCTTGTCCGCGATCGCTCGAAGTCGCGCAAAATCAATCGCCCTCGGATACGCGCTTCCGCCCGCGAGAATCATCTTCGGCTTGTGTTTCAGCGCAAGCTCCTCTATCTCGCCGTAATCAATGCATTCCGTGTCGCGGTTCACCCCGTAGGGGATGATGTTGAAAAACCGGCCGGAAAAGTTGACGGGGTGGCCGTGCGTGAGATGTCCACCGTGCGCAAGGTTCATCGCCAGAATCGAGTCCCCCGGCTTCAACACCGCAAAATAGACCCCCATGTTCGCCTGGGAGCCGGAGTGCGGCTGAACGTTCGCGTGCTCCGCCTTGTAGAGCTCCTTTGCCCGCTCGATGGCCAGAACCTCCACCTTGTCCATATTCCGGCAGCCCTGGTACCATCTCTTCGCCGGGTATCCTTCCGCGTACTTGTTCGTGAGGACGGAGCCTGCCGCCTCCATGACCGCCCTGCTGGCGAAATTCTCCGACGCGATAAGCTCCAGCGTCTCCTCCTGCCTGTCCGTTTCCTCCCGGATAGCCTCCGCGACTTCCGGGTCCACTTCCGCTAACGGTCTCAACCGCTCCTCCAAAGCCGTCATCTTCTCTTTCCTTGCCCCCTCTTGTTTTGTCAAGTGAAGTTACATAGTCCGCTCTTAATGTTATGCGGAGGTCCTGGAGAACGCAGCGTTCCAGCGCTGCGCGAGAGAATACCACGCCTCACGTGGAAAACAGAACAAAATATTGACGTGCGAGGAAACAATGGCAAGGAAGACAGTTGCCCGACCTGTCCGACCTCTGGGCACAGGCCCTGTTGCCGGGACTACGGCTCACACGCTCGTCGCTTTCGTTTTGCTGCTGTGCGCGTCAGCCAGATGGCAAATCCCGGTGTAATGAGAGTTATCC
>CAZFAP010000274.1:0-2309 GCA_964516325.1 uncultured Verrucomicrobiota bacterium | reverse complement strand
GGAAGACAACGCCGACCGGATGGAACATGCGGTGGACGGGGAGACGCTGGAGCGGTTCGTGCGATTTGCGGAGTTCGTCGAGAAGTGCCCGCGGGGCGGGAGGGAATGGATTGAGTTGTTTCGGCAGTTCTGCGAGCGTGAGGCTTCTAACGAGCAGTGCGAGCGCTGCCTGCGGTCATGCCTGGAGGCAATCGGTCGGAGACAGGATGGGCCCAAACCGATGGCAGAGAATCCGACGGATATTGTGCCTTTGAGCGGACTGGCGCCCGGGGAAAAAGGGCGAGTCACGAAGGTCGGCGGACAGGGAACGATCCGAAAAAAAATCGTTGAGATGGGCATGGTCCGTGGAACGGAGGTGGAAGTAGAGAAACTTGCGCCATTGGGCGACCCGATGGACATCAAGGTCAAGGGCTATCACCTGTCTCTGCGAAAGGAGGAAGCGGCTGGCATCCTCGTCGAGAAGTTGCCGCGGAGCCCCGCGAAAGGAGGCAAGTGACGTGAGCGCGGAGGAAAGGGACTCGTCGGCGGGTCCGCCTATGCCGTTGAGCCTGGCGCGTGCCGGGAGCAAAGTGCGGCTGGTCTCCGTTCAAGCGGGGCGGGGATTGGCGAAGCGCCTCGCAGATATGGGTTTTGTGCCGGGGGACGAGATACAGGTCGTGAGCAATGGCGTCCCGGGCCCCCTCGTGGTCCTCGTCAAGGGAAGCCGGCTGGTTCTTGGACGAGGCATGGCGGAGAAAATCCTGGTGAAGTGAAACTGTCTGACGAGTCTGACAGGTCCGACTTACTTCGATGGAAATGCTCGAGAAAACAATCACAATTGCTCTTGCGGGGAATCCGAATTCCGGGAAGACGACCGTCTTCAATAGCCTCACCGGTTCGCGACAGCACGTGGGGAATTACCCCGGGGTGACCGTCGAGAAAAAGGAGGGCTACCGCGATCACAAGGGTTACCGGGTCCGAGTGGTGGACCTCCCCGGAACATACAGTCTGACGGCGCACTCCATCGAAGAACTCATCGCGCGCCACTTCGTGGTCGAGGAAAAACCGGACGTTGTCGTGGACATTCTCGACGCGACGAACCTGGAACGGAACCTCTACCTCGCGGTGCAATTCATGGAGCTGGGGGCGAGGCTCGTGTTAGCTTTGAATATGAGCGACATGGCGAAAGTGCGGGGATATGAGATTGACCGCGAGAAGTTGTCCGTTCTGTTAGGTTGCCCTGTCGTCCCAACTGTCGCGACGAAAAACGAGGGAATGGGCGAGCTGCTCGACGCAGCGATCGCGCAGATGAACGAGACACACAACCTCCCTTCTGTAACAGTCAAATACGGATGGGAAATCGAGGAGGAGATCGCCCGGCTCAGCGGGATGCTGGAGAAATGCGTTGAATTGGCAAGCAACCACAGCCCCCGATGGCTGGCGATCAAACTCCTGGAAAACGACACAGAGGTTCGTGAGCAGGTGCGGCGACAGAGTGGGAACTCTGATGAGATTCTCGATGCGGTGCGCCGCAGCACTCAGCACCTCGAGACGGTCTTCGGAGACGCCCCAGAGATCGTCATTGCGGACCGGCGGTATGGTTTCATCTCCGGGGCCTGCCGGGAGAGCGTTCGTACGACCGGGCAGTCGCGCTATGACATGTCCGAGCGCATTGACTCGGTACTGACCAACCGCATCATCGGGCTGCCACTGTTCATCGGATTGATGTACCTGGTGTTTCAGTTCACGTTCACTCTCGGGGCGCCGGTGATGGAGTTGCTGGAGAAGCTCTTCGCGTTAGTGGGAGACGCGATTTCGAGTCTGTGGCCCGCGGAATCGGAGAGCGCCCTGAAATCGCTCCTCGTGGATGGAGTCATTGGCGGGGTAGGTTCGGTTCTGTCGTTCTTGCCGAACATTATGTTTCTCTTTTTAGCGATCGCCATCTTAGAGGATTCCGGGTACATGGCGAGAGCGGCGTTCATCATGGACCGTATCATGCATAAAGTGGGGCTGCACGGGAAAAGCTTCATACCCATGCTGTTGGCGTTCGGGTGCACGGTGCCGGCGATCATGGCGACACGGACCCTCGAGCATCGGACGGACCGCCTCACGACGATTTTGGTGACGCCGCTCATCAGTTGTGGAGCACGCCTGACCATCTACGCGATGATGATCCCTGCGTTTTTCCCGCTTGCGTGGCGGGCGCGGGTGCTGTGGACTCTCTACATCATCGGCATTCTTCTGGCGCTTCTATCGGCGAAGCTGATTCGGGTGACCGTGCTGAGAGGAGAATCAACGCCGTTCGTGATGGAGCTGCCGCCGTATCGCAT
>CAZFAP010000273.1:0-2351 GCA_964516325.1 uncultured Verrucomicrobiota bacterium | reverse complement strand
AGTTGCAGCGCAAACACCGCCAAAAAGCCGAACAAGTTGAAAACCAACAGCGCGATGGCGTAAGTCGTCCAGCGCATCTCCGTAGTGGGGTCGCAGCCCGCCAGGCGGTAAATCCATCGCTCCGCTGGCGAGAGCAACCCCGTGAGAAAAGTGCGCTCACCTGCGAACACCCTGGCCATGAACCCGCCAAGGGGTCGCCTGCACACGACGAGCAGCCCCACAAAGAGAACCAACTGAACCCAATCAAGCTTGATCATGCGAACAGTCTACTCCGTGCAGTTCTGTTGCGGTAGTTAAAAGGAGGGCGAGCGACGTCACAAAATCATCAGAAGGCCGTCCAGGCAGGGCGGGTTGGCAGGACCCCCGCCGGGACACCGGCGCTACTCCTCGGCCTCCTCCGAGGCTGTTGCAGGCGAGTTCCAACTCCTGGTCATTCCCCTAAGCATCAAGGCGCTCGCTGTCCGGTCACGTTGAGGTAGAGGTGAACGTTATGAGTGGCCCCGCCGGTCGCGACGAAATCAGGGCAGCGGTCGCCTTTGGCGGAGAAGTCGGTCGAACTGAAGTCAAAGACGCAGAATCCCTGTGCGGCGATTTCACGTTCGCTGAGGACGGACTTCTCCCAGCGAGTGCCGGAATCGTCAGTCGCACAGTAGATGTAGATGCCTCCGCCGCTGCCTCGGAAGCCCGCGATGATTTCGTCCACGCCGTCGCCGTTGAAGTCGGCGCAGCAGAGGGCATGTCCCTGCGAGAGGCTCTCATCGAGGACATGGCGTTCCCACAGTCGCGGGGGAAGATTCGCCGGACTGGAAGGGGGAGACTGTCCGGTTTCGCCGGCGCTGGGCGGGAGATAAACCACGACCTCGTTTCCATGCCAGGGCTCGATGGTCGCTATGAAGCGCTTGCCGCCGCGCAGTTTTCCAACACACACTTCGCTTGACCCTCTCGCCTCCTCGCGCTCCTGATTCCCGCGGCACAACTGCGTCTTCGTCCATTTCGCGTTGTTGCCCTTACGCTCGAGGTCGAACAGATGCACTCCCTCAAAGCTCGTGGTCAAAAGCTCATCTCGCCCGTCGCCGTCGAAATCGCAGACCTCCAGCGCGTGGGTGACATGCAGCGTCTCGTCAATAATCTCCTTCGGCCACGGATGGTCAGGATTGGTTTGAGGCACGCGGTAGAGAAGCAGCCGCGCTGGCGCCTGGTCATACCGCGGCGCCTTCGCACTTCGCCCCAGAATCGGCGCGCTGACCAGTTCCTTTCTCCCGTCGCCATCCACGTCAGCCCAGCGGAGGCGGTGTGCTGTCGGCTCAGCGTCAATCCGATGAGAGGCCCATTGTTCGTCGAGCGATTTGCCGCGCTTCAACCAGCTAATCGTGCCGCCGGAGGTGCTGTCGCCGAGCTGGAAATCGCTTGCCAGAGCGATCTCAAGTTCTCCATCCCCGTCAATATCATGAAGTGCGAGGTCAATGTTGTTCTTCGTCCGGTCAACGCTGATGGGATAACGCTTCCACGAAGGATTCTTGTACCAGGCGATTTGCCCCGCGGCTGTCTCACCGAGGGCAATCACATCTGGCCTTCCGTCACCATCAATGTCGGCTACCTTGACCTGATAGCCTCCGGGGAAATTGTCATCGAGGACGATGCGCTGGAATTTCGGCATCTCCACGGCAGCGCAAGCGCAAACACAACAGCCGAGAAGAATCGCGGCTTCGAGATGCGTCTTCAAAATCATGGCTGTATCTCCCAGTGTGCTGTGCATCAAGCAAACCGTCCCTTGCGACGAGCACGATTCGCGGCCGCCCCTTGCGTGATCTATCGCCATCGTGCCGAGATTGCACCCGTTACGGAACCGCTCGATCACCTGTGGGCGGCAAGCTTATAGAAGCGCGCGGGGCAATCGCCGGGCTTTTTCCCTTCCATTGATGGGTCGGTGCCTTTGTCCGTCCAGGTCCGAATGTCTCCGTTGTCCTCGATGTCGGCGGGGTCAAGCTCTCCGATCTCGTGCCAGGGGCCGTCTGCCGAGTCCGCCCACTGGACGTAATAAGACCTTCCGGGGGCGGTCTTCCAGGAGACATTGAAATTCGCAGAGTCAGCAGGGTCGGGTGCGACAGAGAGCACACAGAAGAAAGACCCGGCATCTGTCGGATTCGTCCCCGCGTTGTACTCCGTGCAATTGTCCTGGCCGTCGCCGTCGAAGTCATCGCCCGGATTCACGTCCTCGATGGCTGCGATTGCATCGTTCGAATCTGCATCAATGATGTCCTTCTCAAAAATGTCATCCAATTCATCCTCGTCGTTATCCAGCCGCCAGTACTGATCGAAGTATCCCGCCTCCACCCATGCGTCCGGATGAT
>CAZFAP010000272.1:0-2438 GCA_964516325.1 uncultured Verrucomicrobiota bacterium | reverse complement strand
AATCTGCGGAGCGAGCCGTCGGAGGTGAGGAAAGCGGGTCTGCTCATCGTGTCGCCAAGCGCGATCTGGGCTTCCATGTCGTGAATGAAAGCGTTCATCTTCGCCATGGCAAAAGTTGAATGAAGAATTTCCTGCCCGTAGAATCTCAATGGGGCAACGGAAGGCTCGTCGCCGTGTTTTTCCTTGAGTCTGAGGTAACACTTGATAAGCAAACCGCCCGAACCACAGCAAGGGTCGTATATCTCCGACCCAGGTTCCGGGTCAAGAATCCGTGCCATCAGGATGGCGACCTCTCGCGGCGTGTAGAACTCGCCGGCGCTCTGCCCCGAACCTTCGGCGAACTTTCTTAGTAGATATTCGTATGCTCGACCGAGAATGTCCGGCTCGACGTCCCCAAGGCCAAGCCTGTGCCTCCCAAGGACATCCGCGAGGAGCTTCAGCTTCTCGTCGGTGATGATTCGCTGCCCGGCGGTCGTCGCGTTGAAGTCAACTATGTCAATGACTCCCTGAAGCTTCGGATTCTCGCGAGCTATGGCACGAACCGAGTCCGTCAGATGCTCTCCGAAGCCCGTCGCTTTCCCGGCGATCTCCCCCCACCGAGCTTCCTTCGGGAGATAAAACCGCACAAGACCATGATCCTTGCTGAGCAACTTCTCGACCATTTCCCCGCCGCCAAAGCCGTTCGTGAGTTTCGCTATCTCGTCCTCAAAAACGTCCGAAAGCCTTTTCAGAAATATCAGAGGAAGGATGTAATCCTTGTACTTCGGCGCGTCAATTTCGCCCCTTATCTTACACGCCGCCTCCCACAGCCAATTCTCCAGCGTCTTTACATCCAGCCCATTCTTGGCCACTTGTCGCCCTCCTCCATTCTCGCGGGGCCGAGTTGACTTCCGGGCGGGGCACTCTCTGAACATCAAGCGATGTCGCCGAATTGCGGCAGACCTGGCCGGGAGAAAAGAAAAGCCACCCCCTTGCTCAGGCTTTCACGAGCCACTCTCAACCCGAAACAAATTCGGCTCTCGGAGGCGTCACAGAAGCTCGAGGAACTGCTCCCGATTCAAGCCCGCTTGATGGATAACCTCCATCAATGCCTTCGGGTCCAATTCCTTGAAATCGTGGACCATCAGATGCTTCACCCCTTCCGGAGCTTTCTTCTCCAGGATGACGCGGCTTCCGTGCCTCCTGATCTCATGAAAGTCCGCTTTCGCCAACGCCTTGATGACTTGATTGCCAGATAGTCGCGGAAGCTTCATCTCACCACCCCTTCTGCAAGAGTTCCTTGTCAAGCCTCGTTGCTGTTGCTTTGGGCCGGACAGATGATACCGCGCCGGTGAGTTCAGCCCAAAGCGCAAAAATGGCAACTCCGAAACGCCTCCGTGTTGCAGGGAACTAACCGCAGAGGTCGCAGAGGATTGGGAGCAACAGGGAGCACGCCGTCCCGGCCATCCTGGAATCCTGTCGGACAAAAGTGCCCTCTTGGAGCGAAGCCGCTCGTTGTGCTACACTCAATTTGCATATCCGAATCAGGAGCAACCCGTTGCGAGAAGCCTTGCTGATGGACCGAACAAAAGGATACCCCTCGCCATGACTGACAAGGTTGTTGACACCATCCTCCAGAGGCACTCTTGCCGCGAATTCACGGGCGGCGACGTGCCGGAGCACCACCTCAAAATGCTAATGGAAAGCCTCCGCTGGGCGCCTTCCGCCGGAAACTTGCAGCCCTGGTTCTTCTACGTCGTCGAGAAGCACCAGACCAAGAAAGAACTCGTCCGCGCGGCTTTCGAGCAGGACTTCATCGCCGATGCCGCGGTCGTGTTGGTGGCATGCGCCGAGCCGGATGCGTCCGCTTCCGTCTATGGAGAGAGGGGAAGGACCCTCTATTGCCTCCAGGACACAGCCGCGGCGATCGAAAATCTGCTGCTTGCCGCCACCGCCCTCGGATACGGGACCTGCTGGATCGGCGCCTTCAACGAGCAAATAGCGCGAGAAGCCCTTGACATCCCCCAGCGCCTGCGCCCCGTGGCCATTATACCGCTGGGACCGGGCAAGGCCGCCGCGAGATTCCCCGGGCGGAGAGCCGCCTCTGAAATCTTCCAGTTCGTCAGGTAGCTGCGGGAGAGAACGAGTGCTTACCCTCGGCATCGAAACCTCTTGCGACGAAACCGCCGCGGCTGTCGTGAAGGACGGCCGCGAAATTCTCTCCAACGTCGTCGCCTCCCAGCTCGACCTCCATGCCGAATACGGAGGGGTTGTCCCCGAACTCGCCTGCCGAAAACACGTTCAGGTCATAGACCGCATCGTTGGGAGAGCTCTCCGCGAAAGCGGGGAGAGCCTCGACAGAATTGACCTCGTGTCCGTCGTTCAGGGCCCGGGCCTCATCGGCGCCCTTCTCATCGGCGTCAACTTTGCCAAGGGGCTCGCGTGGGCAAGGGGGCTTC
>CAZFAP010000271.1:0-2525 GCA_964516325.1 uncultured Verrucomicrobiota bacterium | reverse complement strand
GGCGCCCCGAGAGAGGAGACAGGAGAGAGTAGAAAGGAGAACCCGCCCCCGTTCTACTGCTCTACTTACCTTGGAACGCCTTGTAACCGAGGCGCGGAATCCGGACACGGCCAAAATAGATGCTCTCTCGACGAGAAACATCCTCCGTCTGATGAACCGCGAAGATGCTAAGGTCGCCGCATGCGTGCGGAAGGCTATTCCTGAGGTTGCGCACGCGGTTGAGATCGTCGCCGAAGCTATAAGGAACGGAGGGCGGCTGTTTTACGTAGGGGCAGGGACGAGCGGGCGGCTGGGAGTGCTCGACGCAGCGGAGTGCCCTCCGACGTTCGGAACAAACCCGAGCACGGTTCAAGCGATCATAGCCGGGGGCAGAAAAGCCGTTTTCAGGTCCGTGGAGGGGGCGGAGGACGGAGACGCCTCTGCGGAAATTTCCGCACGTGGGATAAAATCAAAGGACGTTGTGTTCGGAATCGCCGCCTGTGGGCAGACACGGTTCGTGCGGACAGCTCTTGAGGCGGCAAAGAGAATCGGATGCAGGACGGTCCTCCTGAGCTCCAACCCGCCGGGGGAGAACGAACCGCCTGTTGATGTGAGGATCAGCGTTGTAGTGGGGCCGGAGGTGATCTCCGGGTCAACGAGGATGAAGGCGGGGACGGCGGCGAAAATGGTTCTGAACATGGTCAGCACTGCGACGATGATCAAGATAGGGAAAACGTATGGAAATCTGATGGTGGACCTCAAGCCGAGGAGCCGAAAGCTGCACGAGAGAGCTTTGAGAATCGTAGCCTACCTCTCCGGAATCAAAAGGGAGGAGGCGGAGGCCTATCTGAAAAGGGCGAAGGGAAACGTAAAAGTGGCGACGGTGATGGCAAGAAGGCGCGTGAAATATGAGGAAGCTGTTCGACTGCTCAAGGAGAGTGAGGGCTTTCTCAGGGGGGCGCTCGGCGAGTGGGAGAAGCCAACGGGCGAGAAAAGAAGGGCGGGGCACTCAAAAAGAAAGGGGCGTTGATTTTTCTTCGGGGGGAGAGTATAAAGTTAGTGAAGTCGCGGAGAGGGAGCGGCTCCGCGGCAAGCTCGCTGAGCAGCGAGAGTTGACGCACGCCCCGAAAGGAGTCGCCATTCCGAAGTTGCCTTCCGAAGTTCAAATTTGCCCCTCGGCGGACAAAAAGGTGGAGGCGGAGAAGGTAGGAGCAGAAGAGAAAGAAACGAGAAGGCACACCTGGAGGGAACACCCACAGGATAGGGAGGAGAGTATTGGCGAAGAGCACCTGGGGGCAGAAGTTGAACAGAACTTTGACGGGCTTTTTGCCCGAAGCCGAGAATCGAGCAGGAGGATGTTTCAACTGCGGGGCATGTTGCAGGCTGATGTTTCGGTGCCCATTCTTGACGTATGACGGAGATTCCGGGAAGGCCCGCTGCCGGATATACCGGTTTCGACCTCCGGCTTGCCGCAAATATCCTCGAGTGGAGGCGGAGCAAGTCTGTTTTCCATGCGGGTACCGTTTCTTATAGGTGGCAGGTTCTTTGCTGACGTTTGGCCCGGGAGGTGGTGTTCAATGTACTGTCCGAGATGCAAGACCGAGATTTTTGGCGGAAGCATTTGTCACCAGTGCGGCGGGCTGCTTGCGGAGAGCGAGGAATCGCACGAGGCGCCGGTCGCGAAAGGGGGGGTGAAGATAATCACCCGGAAGAAAGTTAAGGTTACGAAGGAGTTTGGTCAGACGCTTCCGGGGCATCTGCTGAGGCTTGCGGCAGAGATTGTGTTATTCTGCGCTGCATTCTTCGCTCTTTCCATTGCGGTAGTCCATGTGGCAAACTGGCTTTCGAGAGAGATGGCGCTGGATGAACAGAATGTGAAAGTGATTGATTTAAAGAGCCGCTGGATGAAGTACTTCTGGTTCGTGGGGTGCGGGATCATCGTTTTCTTAGCAGTGAAGTTGAGGTTCAAACCAGGGAAGTAGTCTGAGAGACGAGGTCAGCCACTCCTCCGGGGGAGCGGGTGGGAACGTCGAGAAAGGAAGCACGTGGGAGCGGTCAGCGAGGCACACGAAAAGATTGAGAGGCTTTGCGAAAACGTCGGCACGGTCATCGTCGGCAAGGACGACGTGATCCGATTGGTGGTGGTGGGTTTGTTAGCCAAAGGGCATATCCTGATCGAGGATATTCCGGGGATTGGCAAGACCACCCTGGCCAATGCGCTGGCGAAGTCCATTCACTGCACGTTCCAGAGAATCCAGTTCACGAGCGACCTTCTTCCGTCGGATATTCTGGGCGTATCGGTTTATAACCAGCAGGAGAACAAGTTCGAGTTCCGAAAGGGGCCGGTTTTTGCGAATGTGGTTCTGGCTGACGAAATCAACCGAACAACGCCGAAGACGCAGAGTTCGCTGTTAGAGGCGATGAACGACCGGCAGGTTTCTCTGGACAGCGCGACCTACCCGCTTCCGCGTCCGTTCATCGTGATTGCCACACAAAACCCGGTTGACCTTGATTATAAAGGTCTGGCGAATACAGGTACATGGTTC
>CAZFAP010000270.1:0-2542 GCA_964516325.1 uncultured Verrucomicrobiota bacterium | reverse complement strand
GAGCCCTCCCCCAACGGAGAGGGCGACCGGCCCTGACCTCCCCTGTCTGCTCGCTTCACAGCGCTGACATCGGAAGGGAACAAAGATGGCGACCATCGAACTCGACCCAAAGCTCAAATCCGCCGTGTCCGCCTGGCGACAGAAGCGCTACGAGGGCGCCAGCCCCGTCACAAAACACCTCCTCGACTTCTGGTTCAAAGAGGACCATTTCCTGAAACACGGGAGCGAGTTTCGCTTCTGGCGCGCACAGCGAGAAGCAATCGCCCCGGTGATGTGTCAACTTCGCCATCACAGGCCGACCCGCACAGTTCCACGGCCAACCGTCGGGCGAACGACCCCCCGGCCTGACGACTTTCCTCAAGCGACAAAGCCCTTTCCTTCCCAGGAGAAACGACAATGACCGAGCTTATCTGGGGAGGCAAATATGACGAAAAAGGCCAACTCAAGCCGGTTGACCGAACCATCCTCCGTTTCCAGGTCGTCGAGACCGTCAACGAATCCAAAGCCGACCGAGAGAAGGCTCAGCGAGACCTCTTCACCAAGCAAGCCTACGATTCCGAATGGCGAAACATCCTCATCTGGGGCGACAGTATCGAAATCGTACCGCAGGCGTCCCCGCCTGCATCTTCATCACCAGAAAGAACCCCAACCTTGAAACAAAGGCCAACCACACATATAATAGGAAAGGTCACTGCAACGGCTCAGTCAGAGTCGTGGACGTCTTCGGCAACGACACGAGCGAAATGATCGAGGTGGAAACATGACGCGAGACGAACTCCTCGAACGCATTGCCGTGGACCCAACCATCTGCCATGGCAAACCCTGCTTCAAAGGCACCCGTGTTATGCTGTCTGTGGTGCTCGACAGCCTGGCGGAGGGGTCCACCCCCGAAGAGATTCTCGACGATTTCCCGACCCTTAAGCGGCAGGATATCCAGGCGGCCTTAGCTTACGCAGCGGAACTCGCGCGCGAGGAAGACATAATCCCGTTGCGGAGTTCCGGCAGCCAATGAAGGTCAAGCTCGACGAGAATGTCCCAGCCGGGTTGGCCTCTCTCCTTCGGGAACACGGACACCACGCTACCACCGTGTCGGACGAAGGGTTGGCGGGCCAGCCCGACGCTTCAATCTGGGACGCGGCTCAACGCGAGAATCGGCTGCTCATTACCATGGACCGGAAATTCGCCGATGTCCGCTCGCTCGGCACGGTCGCGCATGCCGGCATCATCGTCCTGCGGCCGTCCACCCAGGGCCGAAGGGCCATTCGGGCACTTTTTGAGGCTCTTATTGCTCAGCATCCTTTGGAGCCCTTCACGGGCGCCATTGTTATAGTTGACGATCGGAGAATACGCGTTCGCAGGCCATGACCAAACCTGTCGCGGAGGGACCCATCCCCTGCGCTGGGGACTCCGTCGCGACAACAGACGCTTTTCTTCCGAAGGAGCTATCGAAATGACCGAGCTTGTATGGAACGGCAAATACGACGAAAAAGGCCAACTCAAGCCCGTTGACCGAACCATCCTCCCCTTCCAGGTCGTCGAGACCGTCAACGAATCCAAAGCCGACCGCGATAAAGCCCAGCGTGACCTCTTCACCAAGCAGGCCCACGATTCTGAATGGCGAAACATCCTCATCTGGGCGACAACAAAGTCGTCATGTCCTCCCTCCTCCCTCGCTTCGCCGGGAAAATCAACCTCATCTACATTGACCCTCCCTTCGCCACCGGCCAAGATTTCTCCTTCCGCGTCCGAGTCGGCGACGAGGAATTCGTCAAAGAACCCTCCATCATCGAGCAAAAAGCCTACCGCGACACCTGGGGACGCGGCCTCGACTCCTACCTCCAGATGATGTTCGAACGCCTCACCCTCATCCGAGAACTCGTGGCGGATGACGGGACCATTTATATCCATATGGACTGGAAGATGAGCCACCATGTCAAGCTCTTGAGCGATGAGGTATTTGGGGATAGCAACTTCAGAAATGAGGTTATTTGGCATTACCAACAGGGGACGGCTCCCGCGAATGACTTCAAGAGAAAGCACGAGACACTCCTCAGATACTCAAAGGGCCCCGAGCCGGCGTTCACGATGCCGCCGGTTGCTCCGGTCAATCCGGAGAGGTACGACAAACTTGACGACGCGGGAAGACGGTACTTTGTTCGGGGTACGGGCAAGATCTGCTACATGGACGAGGGGAGGAAGTGCGACGACGTTTGGTCGTGGCTGGAGGATAAGCGCATGTGCCAGATCAACTCCGTCGCCAACGAGCGCATCGGTTTCCCCACACAGAAGCCCGAGGCCGTGCTCGAGCGGGTCGTTAGGGCATCGTCCAACAAAGGCGACCTTGTGGCCGACTTCTTCTGCGGGTCGGGGACGACGGGGGCGGTTGCCGAAAAGCTCGGCAGGCGATGGATTATGTGCGACCTGTCGAAGTGGGCGATTCAAGTGACCCGCAAGCGCCTCCTTCAAATCGAGGGATTCAAGCCCCTCGAAATCCTCAACTTAGGCAATTACGAACGCCACAAGTTAGCCGCAAACGGACTCG
>CAZFAP010000269.1:0-2657 GCA_964516325.1 uncultured Verrucomicrobiota bacterium | reverse complement strand
TGGCTTGCTGAACTTGTTCTCCCCTCGCACCGCGACGATCCGCGTTACGCCCTCCATCATCCCGGTGAACTCGTAATAGGTGTTCCCCGTGTTATAAGTCCAGAAGTACTCCGGCCCCAGCTTCAAGGCGATCTGATAGCTTGTGGCGTCGAACAGGGCGCTCCACTCCAGTCTAAATCCGAGTTCTCCTCCGGAGAGGTCGAGCGGCTTAATCACGAAGTCGGTCGGCGCGACCTTAGGAGGGTTGTTCGCCCGGACATTCGCCTGAACATCAGCGCTATCGGTCCCGGTCAAGCCGGTGACGGTGAGGCGAAACTTCAGGATGTAACCAATCTCAGCGGCCGGAGGGACGCACGTGGCGATGGCGCTGGTGGGGTTGGTTATCGTTATGTCCGGGCCGCCCGGCGCCTTCAAGTAGGTCCACTGGTACGTGTCCGCCAAACTTGACGAGCTTCCGTTCAGGGTCAGGGTCTCCGTGGCATAGACCCAATCGGACGGTTCGACCTTGGCAACGGCGCGTGTGGCGTAGGAAGAGCCTGTGATGGCGAGGATGTTAAACCTGGTGTTACCGGCGATCGTAGTCTCAGCGTCGGACTCCAGGAAAAGGATCTGCGTCAATTTTTTCGTTTTATCGATATCCGTAAACTCAAAAACGTACAGGCCGAAGTTATTGTCGGGTCCGCCGCTGGACCTCGCCATTCCCGATATGCCGAGGGTCAATGGCGCCGGAGGCGTCCTCGGCGGCGAGCCAAGGTACCAGTCCTGCGAAAGGAGAAGGAACTCTTGGGTGGATGCATCCTCATAAACCAACCGGACCTTCAGGTCATCGGTGATCCTAACCCCACTGGGGGCGCCGTTTCCGGTGCCGGTGAGAAAACTCAGCTTCTCGAATTTGTCTGCCTGCCCGGTGGCAGCGAGGTCAAAAGTCATTTCGCCCTCGCCGTCGGCGATCATAAGCATGTTCAGACCGTCGTAGTCGCCCAACAAGAAATCCTGAACCTTATGGTCCGTGGGAAGCCCCGGCCAGCCGCTGTACCCATTTTCAACCAAGGCAATTCCGCCTTCATCGAAGCCGTCGCCGGCCTGATCGCCGATGGCGACGCTCCAGATGCCGTCTTGATCGAAGATGCTCGACATGTCCAGGGCAACCGGTGCTGCGAGGGCATCACTCCCTGAGTTCAGGACCGCGACCGGCCATGGGGCAGAAACAAGCCCCAAGACGAACGGCATGGCGAACAAGGCACAAAGGCGCCTGAGCAGCGTTGCGCTCATCATTCTCCCTCCTTTTGCTGGAATTCCTTCAAGAAACTCCACGGCTAACATTCACAACCACAACGCGTAACGATTGATTTCCTTTGCCACCTTTGACAATCCGGGCGGGAATCCGGGGGCAAGAAAAGGCATGGCGGGCGGCGATCACCATAAGACCGGAAACCCAGTTCGAGACAGCCCCCACGAATATCCCAGCCAGCGATGCGTTCGCTGTAAGCTGAGTATTGGGTCGAGGTCGGAGCGCGTCTATTCGCAGGGAAATCCCCGACCCTTCGCAGTGGTAGGGAAAAGCGAAAGGGCAAACGAGGAGAAGCACTCCTAAGGCGGGAAGGTAAGCTCGGGGATGGGACGAAGAAGGAAGTTCGCCCAGCAGCGGTTGATCTTTCCAGACGGACCGACATTCTTGGGAACCCCCCGGTCGTGGGTTTTCAGCGCCTCTTCCAAGATTTGCATTTTCATACTATGGTGCTCCGGACTCAGGTGTCAAGTGAAAGAAACCATCTTCCGCAGTCCCTCACTTATGAGCGGCGAAGGTCATCGCCAATGCTGGAGTCTTTCGCATGGGGATGGAACCGCAGGGGACGCAGAAACTACCGCCTGTGGGAAAAGGGGTGGCATGGGCATCTTGCCCATGAGGGACACGGGTCCCGCCTACGGCGGGATGCCACGATCCTGACCCCTGACGTTGGAGGGACGCTCGTCCCGGTGTGGCCTCGCCCGCCCGAGAGTGAGGGATTACCATCTTTCATGGTGACATCAATGAAAGCGGAGGAGGAGAGCCACACAAAAGCTCCAGGTACCCGCGACCGTCTTGTGGAGGAAGAGTGGGAAGCAGGTAGCGAGGAAACCATCGGCGTCATCACTCTCTTGTACGACCATCACCAGAGGGAGCTATCCCAGAAGTTGACCCACTCCCAGCACAGCCATCACGCCAAGACCGTCTCCTCTCTTCACATTCACCTCGACAGCTCAAATTGCCTGGAAGTCATCGTCCTTCGTGCATCGGCTGCCCGTGTCAGAAGGCTCGCCGATCGCCTCATCAGCACCCGGGGCGTCAAACACGGAAAGCTCATCATGACCTCCACCGGGCGACAGCTCGCTTGATGGGCACGGGGCAATTGGCAGCGTCTGGGTTGACGTCGTGAATCGTCCTGGGCCATCAGCGCAGCCAAAGACCGGAGAATGCAGTTCCAGCGCCCCGGGCTGGTGCGTCGCCCGACGTCAGGGGAGGACAGAAATGGGCTCATAAGGCACGACCCGGCGGGAGCGGCACTTCGCCGCCGAGGACTACGAGGGCGACCGCCGTTGATTCGGGATTGCGGTGCGGCAAAAACAAACCAGCCCCCGATGAAGGGGGCTGGTTTGCTCGTTTCGCCGTGTCGCTT
>CAZFAP010000268.1:0-2820 GCA_964516325.1 uncultured Verrucomicrobiota bacterium | reverse complement strand
CTCAGCCGCCACCTGCCCGCACATTCTTTCACCGGGCGACTCCGCCTTTGCTGCGCTCAAATCGTGAACTTTCGTGTCGGTTTGTTTTTTCATCGCCGTCTGTCCGCAGGGAACTGCGTGCCGATCTTCCGCGTGCGTGCCGGTCGCCCACCCTCATTACCGTTGGTCTTGGCGCCTTGCCTGCACGAGTTGAATCATATTTTGTCCGACAGCCGTTTCAAACAAAAAAGTCCGGCACCGTCGGGGTAACTTTGAACCTGGGCGGCAATTCGTCTTGCAAACCGCGGCGCGACGGTGAGAGAATTCCCCCCAAGGAGGTCCCCCTCCGTGCCCGGAACGATCGAGGAAACATTGAACGCGTTCACGACGTACCTGCACTTCGTCAAGGACGATGATTTCGAGTGTATGTACGCCGACCTGAGAATGGCTCTTCATCATAACCAAATTGATCCGATGGAATTCCGCGCCAGAATCCTCGATTACATCAAGAAGATCGTTGAAGAGCTTCCTTGCTCCGTAGCCGACAAGGCGGTCTTCTTTACTCGCTACCGGAGGAGGCTTCAGCGGACAGCGGATGCTCTTGAAAAGGAATTCAGCAACTCTCCGTGCGATCCAAGCGGACCTTAGTGCTCTGATTTGTAAATTCGATGACGTATTGTTCGACAGGATTACAGGATAAACGGATGTTGGGTAGGTCATTTCGTGTGGGCGGAAGTCGTCGTGCCTTTGTCTCGCAGTCTCCAAATCCTGTTCATCCTGTCCATCGTGTCCAAAAGCAACCCCGCCGAAGGCGGGATATACGTCATTGTGCTTGTGAAATCGTGCACTTAGGCTGACCGAACTCAAAGTCAAGGAGACGTCTATGCGAAGAGAATATCGGTTCTTTCTGCTTCTGGCGGTAGTCGCGGCGGTGATTGTTTCGTCGGGGCGCCAGACAGCCGCGGCTTCACTTTCCGCCGGAGATTCCCCCAATGTCGTCCTGCGAGAGGCGCCGCCCGTGAGGTTTCGCGGCGCGAACAGCCCGGACGCAGATCACCCAGGCGACACTGACTGCAACAGCCCCGCTCACTGGGACGGCGAAACGCTGTACGTCTTCAACTCTGCGGGTCATCCGTGGCGGAGCGGGGGGCCCGACCTTCTCCACCTGGGTCAATCTTATCTTCGCGCCGAATACAGCAACCAGGTCAACGGCGGGCGCTGGATCGAGAGCACCTGGAAGGACGACGACGGCACGCTCTACGGCTGGTATCACAACGAGCCGGGCGGGCTTGTTCCGGGGACGGGTCTTACGGCTCCTCGAATCGGAGCGCTTCGCTCGACGGACAACGGCGCCGCCTGGCAGGACCTTGGCATCGTCCTCGAGGCTCGCCAGGGGACTCTTCGTCCGGACACGCCGAATCACTATTTCGCAGGAGGCAACGGCGATTTTTCCGTCATCCTCGACCGAAAGAAAGAGTATTTCTACTTCTTCATCAGCACCTACGCCGGCGATACATCCGAGCAGGGAGTCGCTATCGCCCGCATGCGATATGCCGACCGCAACCAGCCCATCGGAAAAGTCTGGAAAGGGCATAAAGGGGAATGGAGCGAGCCGGGGATTGGCGGTCGAGTTACGCCGATTTTCACGGCGAAAATTGACTGGCACAGAGCGGACGCCGACGCGTTCTGGGGAGCGTCCATTCACTGGAATACGCACCTGGAGCAGTACGTGATTCTCCTCAATCGCGCCGAGGACAAGGACTGGACGCAGGAGGGGGTTTATGTCACGTTCAACCGCGACCTCGCCCACCCGACAGGTTGGTCTGAGCCGAAGAAAATCCTCGGCGGGCTGAGGGGCAACCAGTGGTATCCGCAGGTCATCGGCTTATCCAAAGCCAATCGGGAGACCGACAAGCTTGCGGGGCGGGTGGCGCGGCTCTTCGTGCGCGGCGAATCACGCTGGGAGATTCTTTTCCTGAAGCCGGGAGAGAAGGCGGAGCCGTGACATTCGATTGCGGATTCGGGATTAACCGCAGAGGTCGCGGAGAGGATTTTACGGTTTGGGATTGCGGATTGCGGGCATCCGGAAGGGCTCTCGCAAAGACGCAAAGGACGCAGAGGGCGACATGGAGTGCAGAAGCGAATAGCTCCCGCCTTGTGACCGTGAAGCGTAGCTTCGGGAGCGTTCATGGGCGTAAGCACGGGAGCTTCGCTCCCTTAAGTCAAGGCGGTAGCTTTGCTACCGCACTCCAAAGGCTTCGCCCCTGGAGCAACGGCCCTGGAAGAAGCAATTAAGTTTTGTTCCCCCGGGGGTGCGTCGGATAGAATGAATCCGGCAGCACGTCGGATGAAGAAATCCTCTCTCAGAAGCATAATAGAAGGGAAGGAGGAGTGTATTCCCGCCTGCAGGGGGGCGAAGTCTGCGGACGCGCCGATTGCAGATTGGCGATTGCTTGTTTCGGATCAGACGACGTAAGACAGGATGACAGGATATACGGAATCATCCTGTGCATCCTGTAAATCCTGTCCAGCTTCCCCCTGTGAGCTGTGCGATCAGGGATCGGAAATCCCGAATCGCAAGTTAGGGCGTGTGCCCTGAAGAGAAAAGGAGAACAAAACGATGAACGGTTCATCGCCTGCCCCGCAAGGAAATCGGACGACGTTAGGCGTGATCCTGGTTTGCATCTTAGTGATTCTCGCCTGTTTCGTCCTGCGCGACGTGTTGAAGAAGGAGGAGCCCGCGAAGGAAAAGGAAATGACCGGGGAGAAGGCGCCCGCCCGGGAGATCGTGAAACCTTCGCCGGGAAAGACGACAACTCCGGGTGGAACTGGTTTGCCGGC
>CAZFAP010000267.1:0-2821 GCA_964516325.1 uncultured Verrucomicrobiota bacterium | reverse complement strand
AGACATCCCCTCAAATACCCCAAAAACCGGCCAAAAACTGACAAACATGGGCTAAACCCCTCTACCCTCGTTTCCCTTTCAACCCCCAAATCTCCTGTCCTGAATTGCTCCAACCCTCACGCCTGCCTGCGCACCCCCATTACAATCCCCCAATTCCCACCCCGTCAGAGCCTTCCCAGCCCAAACTTTCGGAATCGCTGACGGTGCTCACACCTCCTTGACAGGGCACACCTTGCCCAATTATCCTCTGGGGCGAGCCCTGCGCATTTCCCGGCGGTCGGCTCCCCAACCGCCGGGCGCTTTGCCGAGGAGGCAAACAGTGAACTCACGGGAAAGGATACTTGCTGCGATCAAGCGTGAGCCGGACGACCGCGTGCCAATTGATTTTGGGGCGATGCGGTCCACGGGAATCATGGCAATCGCCTACAACAAGTTGAAGAAATATCTCGGCCTGGAGCATCTGCCGCAGACGAAGGTCTATGACGTGATGCAGCAGTTGGCGGAGCCGGACCTGAAGGTGGTGGACTATCTCGGCGGGGATGTGGTTCAGGTGCACCGGCTGGCGCCGGCGTTCAGGGCGAAAATCAATCGCTGGCGAGAGGATACGCTGCCCAACGGGTCGGAATGCCTCGTGCCGGAATCGTTTCGTCCGGTAACTCTGCCGAACGGGGACAAGGTGATCGTGCAGGATGGGCGGGAAATCGCGCGGAAGCCCGCGTCCGGGCTTTATTACGAGATGACGTATTTTCCGCTGAGGGATGCACGCTCGTCGTCGGACATTGACAAAATGGAGTGGCCGCTCATCACACCGGAGGAGACGACGTTTCTGATTGAGCAGGCGGAGCGGCTTCGCACGCAGACCGATAAGGCGATTCTGGGCGAGTTCGGGGGGAATGTCCTGGAAAGCGGGGAGTTTCATTTCGGCTGGGATGAATTTCTCATGCGGCTCGTCACGGATCGGAAGCTCGTTGAATATTATCTCGACCGGTTAGTGGAGTGGCATCTCGAAAACCTGGAGCTTTATCTCCGTGCGATCGGCGACAAGATTGACATCATTCAGATGGGGGACGATTTAGGGACGCAGCAGGGGCTTCAGATGCATCCGGAGATGTATCGGCAGGTCATCAAGCCCCGGCACCGTAAGATTTATCAGTACGTGCACGATCACACCGACGCGAAGGTCTTCCTGCATTCGTGCGGGAGCATCGTCGAAGTTATCCCGGATTTGATCGAGATCGGCGTGGAGATTCTCAATCCCGTGCAGACGACGGCTGCGGGGATGGACCCAGCGACGCTGAAGAAGCGGTTTGGGAAAGACATCACCTTCTGGGGCGGTGGTTGTGATACCCAGCATGTGCTTCCGTTCGGCAGCGTCGAGGAGGTCAGAAGAGATGTTACGGAGCGGCTGAAGATTTTCACGGAAGGGTCAGGGTACGTGTTCACGCAGATTCACAATGTCCTGGCGGACGTCGAGCCGGAGAAGGTCGTGGCGATGTACCTGACCGCGAAGGAGTTTCGGGCTTAACCGGAGAGCAGGCAGGGCGCGCCGAGAACGCGGAGAGGACCGTGGAGAAACCGCGGATGGACGCAGATAGAGCGAAGCCCTTCCGTTTTGCTCCTTGTAGAAAAATCGGTCCCAAGTTACCATCTGACCTGAGCCGACATTGCCATGTGACGGGTGGTCCCTCAGGGAGGATGGGCGCGAAAACTTCACCAGAAGAGGGTTCTCAAATGCCGGATTATCTGGGTGTGCCGATACCGCAAGGGACATGCAATCTTTGCGACGAGCTTTTCACCAAGCGGCAGATGACGAGGCATCTGCGGTCGTGCAGGGAGAAGAATCCGCCGAGAGCGCGGGGTCGGGTGAAACCTCGACGGGAAAAGGTCTTTCATCTCGTTGTGGAGGGCGGCGGGTTGCCGCAATACTGGATGCACCTGGAGGCGCCCGCCACTGCCACCCTGCGAAACCTGGACGCGCTGCTCAGGGAGGTCTGGTTGGAATGCTGCGGACACATGAGCGCGTTCACAATTGCAAGCGAACGTTACTCGGTCAGTCCGTTGGCGGAGTATGGTGAACAAGGGATGGACCTTCCGCTGGGGCAAGTTCTCCGTGTGGGGATGAGGTTCTACCACGAGTACGACTTCGGGACGACAACGACGCTCCTCCTGAGAGCCGTCTCGGAAACGGAGCGCCTGATCAAGAACAGGTCCATTCAGGTTCTGGCCCTGAACGTTGCTCCGGAAATACGGTGTGAAGCGTGCGGGAAGCGTGCGACGCAGGTGTGCTGCATATGCGTTCAAGAAGGGGCAGGATGGCTTTGCGATGATTGCGTACCCAAGCATCCATGCGAGGACGAGGTGTTCCTGCCGGTGGTGAATTCCCCTCGCACGGGCATGTGCGGCTACGATGGACACTGAGATTCTGAGCTTCTGGAGCAGACGTTCCCCTTCCCACAAGAGAGGGCCCGCCCGAGACGGCGAGTGATCTTCCTGACATAGCGATGGGGAAAGTGAGCACCCGGAAGAGATCGCCAACCGCTGGCGCGGGCGGGGATTCAACCGGAGAGGATGGACCACGGTGAGGAGCTTCGCGCGCTCGATTCTTGCGGCCGGCACGGCGATGATGGTCGCGGCGGTTTTTGCCGAAGAGCCCCTTCTGTACATCTACGACGCGACGCCCTACCTCAAGACGAACCCGAACAATCCGGAAGACGTGAGAAGGGCGTGGGATGAGTGCCATTTTCTGTTCTCGCTTCAGGGGATCGTGAACCGGGATCGCCCGAGGCTTTTTGTCCGGTACGTCAAGCGGCACGTCCGCGGC
>CAZFAP010000266.1:0-2833 GCA_964516325.1 uncultured Verrucomicrobiota bacterium | reverse complement strand
CCCGGGACGAGGATTTTGCCCGAAGCGTCAATCGTTTTTTCGCCAGTGCTTGGCGGTTTCCCTCTCTCAACATCCCTGACCTTGCTCCCCTCGATCAGGACAAATCCTTTTTGGACAACCTGTGTTGGCGTGATAATTGTCGCGTTCTTGATCAGAAGGGAACTCATCGGACCCCGAGCCGTTCTGCGAGTTGTTCCAGGAATTTCTTGGAGTGTCGGTACGCCTCGTCGAGGTTTTCCACCCCGCCGATGTCAATGGCGACGTAGCCGTCGAACTTGTGCTTGACCAGAGCGAGGAAGACTCCTTCCCAGTCAATTGTCCCTGATCCCAGAGGAAGATGCTCATTCGTCCGGCTGTCGTTGTCGGAGGCGTGTACGTATTTGATTCGGCGCCCGAGCTTCTCAACGCTCAGCGGCAGAATTTCTTTCTGGGCGTTCTGGTGTCCCGTGTCCAGAACCGCGGCGAAATTCTCGTCCGCGACGTGGTCCATCAGCCGGAGCATCGCGTCCGTGTTGCTCACCATTTCGCCAACGCGGGGCTCCATGATCAGGACCAGACCGGCGTCCGCCGCCTTTCGCGCGCACCGCTTGACCGTTTCCACCAGCACCTCCCATTGCTTCTCCCAACGAAACGTCGGGTCAATCTCGACCTGGAATGGCTTGGCGAATTTGATCGCCTCCTTATATGGCGCCTCGCCCTTGAACCGCAGCGGCGGCGTGAAACTGTCGAGTTGAATCGTCTCGCATCCGAAGTAGGTGGCGCACTCGATTCCCTTCTCGAAAAGCTCCAGTCCCTCTCTCCTGTCTTTCTCGTTTAAGCTGACTGTGGACGGAAGGACCGGGCAGAAGTTGACTACTCGCAGCCCCAGCTTCTTGCAGTGCGCTTTAAGCTCCGCTCGACGGGAATGAATCGCCAGAAGGTTTTCCTTCCCGACGCCTTCCAGCTCGACGTTCGTAAAGCCGAGCCTCGCCATGTCCTCCAGCGCCCGAAACGTATCGGGGATGCTCGGCGGGTAACCATATTTGCTGATCGCATAGAGCCAACAGCAGGCGATTTTCATTGGATTTCCTCTTCGCAGATTCTTCTCGATTTTGGAACGGGCTTCTCGACGCCGGTTTTGGAGAAAGCCACTTCGGAATGGAGCCTATCAGAACGCTCTGTTGTGTTCAATCGGTTCGGGTGGCTGAGAAATGCCGTCGGCCGGAAGTCCGGCCTTGCGGGACGCAGACCTTGACCCGACTTTTCGGTCGGGCTACAGTCCTCTGGCACGGCATGCCGGGTACCTGCCCGCGCCTCGTTACCTCAATAGACGTTCGACCAGGACTTCCCGTCCCGCGAGAGAAGTTGCGCAGCTCCCGCTGTCCCCCAGCTTCCCGGCTCGTAAATCAGCGGGGCGGCAGCCTCCCCTCGAGGCTCAAGCAGCGGAGCAACCGCTCGCCACGCCGCCTCGACCTCGTCAGCCCTCCAGAACAGCGTCGGATTTCCTCGCAGGCCATCCAGGATGATTCGCTCGTAGGCATCCGGGATTGGGACTCCGAACGCCGAATACCGGAAATCCAGATTTGCCAGGGCGAGCTGGTCGTCCCAGCCCGGCGCCTTCGTCGAGAATGAGAGCCGAATGCCCTCGTCGGGCTGAATCCGTATGAGGAGGGTGTTCGGCTGCGGCACCGGGCATACGCCTTTCTCGCTTAGAACGCAGAGCGGCACCTCTTTGAACTGAATCGCGACTTCCGTCACTTTCTTTGCCAGGCGTTTCCCCGACCTGACATAAAATGGCACGCCCTGCCACCGCCAGTTGTTTATGAAAAGCTTCAACGCGATGAACGTCGGAGTGGCGGAGGCAGGATTGACGTTCGGCTCCCCGCGGTAGCCTCGATATTGCCCGAAGACAAAGTCCTCTTGCTCGATCTCCGCCATAGATTTGAAAACATCCACTTTCCTATCCCGCACCGACTCGGCGTCGCCGGCAACGGGCGGCTCCATCGCAATCAGCGAGAACACCTGAAGGACATGATTCTGCACCATGTCCCGCACAACGCCCGTCTCCTCGTAATAGGCGCCTCGTCCTTCCACGCCGATTTCTTCCGCGGCGGTGATTTGAACGTTGTCTATGGACTTTCGATTCCATAACGGCTCGAAAATGGCATTGGCGAACCGGAAGACGAGAATGTTCTGGATGGTCTCTTTGGCGAGGTAATGGTCTGTCCTGTAGATGCGGGATTCGTCGAACAATTCACCGAGCACGCAATTGAGACGCCGAGCGCTGTCATAGTCTCGCCCGAAAGGCTTCTCTATCATGACCCGCGAGTCCACTTCGCCTGGGCCCGTCTGCGGAATGCTCGCCGCTTTCATGGACCGGAGGACGGCTTCCGTCGTGCTCGAAGGCAGCGCGATGTAATACAGATAGCTTTGCGCCTCGCGGCGCGACGCCAGATCGCCAATAACGTCCCTGAGTTTGACGTACGACTCCGGGTTATCGTACTGGCCGACGAAGTAATGGAGCCGGGAGGAAAAACGCTCCCACGTCTCCTTGGAGGTCCGCGGATAGAGTTTCTCGACAGCTTCCCGCAATTCCCGGCGAAATTGCTCGCTGCTCTTCTCGCTCCGGGCAAAGCCAACAACTGCGAAATTCTTTCCCAGAAGCCCCTTGGAGTCCAGGCTGTAAAGGGCTGGAATGAGCTTCCTCCGGGTAAGGTCACCCGACGCCCCGAAAACAACCATGATGCAGGGAGGCGCCGCATCCGAAATGGGGGTTCCCGATACGGGACTCACCCGCCCCTCAGCCGCCACCTGCCCGCACATTCTTTCACCGGGCGACTCCGCCTTTGCTGCG
>CAZFAP010000265.1:0-2954 GCA_964516325.1 uncultured Verrucomicrobiota bacterium | reverse complement strand
TCTTCCCCGTCAAGTTCGCGATGACAATGCAAGCGGCAACTTTCAGTTCTTTCGGTAGCCGCCAGCGTTTTTCCTCAGCTCCATCTGCTCCATTTGCCACCACCAGATGCTCCGCAACACTGTACAAAACCTCGCTTTGCCCGTCGCCGTCAATGTCGTATATCTGCGTCGGAACATCATACGTGATGATTGGGCTGCCACCCTCGCCCCATTTCCAGAGGACATTTCCGTCGCGGTCAAAGGCGGTCAGCGCCATCACTTCCTGATTCACATTTCGCGCAGTCAGAAAATCCAGGTCCCCGTCGTTATCCAGGTCGCCCAGAGCCAACCACTGCGCCTCTCGCCCTTTTGGCACCTGGATCACCCGGGACGGCGCAACTTGCTCTGCGGCAGTCGCGCTCTCGTGTACCGGCCAGAGCTCTGCGCCTTGAGCAGACCGCCAGCCGGAAACAAGCACAACCGGAACCCACAATGCCACCATAGCTCTCCACAGGGCAGGGCAGCCCCTGGTGTTGGCAGCGAAAAGCAGTAATGCTATCCGTCTCATCATGTCGCTCTCGAGGAAGCCCATCGCCGCGGTGATTTATTCACCGTGCGCGAAATCCTCAATCTTCCGCCCCGCTCTGTCCGTCGGCGATAAGGACTCGAATGGGTCGTTCGTCGCTTGAATCCATGCGTTCAAGATATCGCTCAGGTTGCGCTTCATCTCTGCATGAGGCTGGCTTGCCGCGAGGTTGTTGACCTCGCCCGGGTCAGTCCGCAGGTCATACAGTTCCTCGCCCCATTTCTGATACCGCGTGTATTTCCAATCTCTCGTCCGCACCATTCGAATCGGGTTGACCCACCGCTGCTTCGAGTAGTACTCGCCGATAACGTAATCTCGCCAGGCGGCCTTTTTCCCCTCAAGCAAGGGGACAAGGCTCCGCCCGTGGACGCCCTGCAGCCCTGCAAGTCCGGCGAGCTCGCAAAGGGTCGGGAGCAAGTCCACGTTCACCACCAGCTCATTAACTCGCCGCCCCATGCCCACGCGCCCCGGGAAAGAAATCGCGAGCGGTATTCTTACCAGCTCCTCGTACATCGCAGGCCCCTTGAACAGCAATCCGTGCCCTCCGCCGTGATCACCGTGGTCTGATGTGAGGACGATTGTTGTCCGCTCCGCCAAACCCCTCTTACGCAGCTCGTCCAGAACCTTGCCGATGTCGGCGTCAACTTTCTCGACCAGGTACGCATAAACGTTCAAGTAGTCAATCCAATCTTCTTCCGTAAGACCCGTCGCGGCTTTGCCCTGGTCCTCTTGAAGATATTGGAGTTGAGGTCGGGGTTTCTTTGACAGGTCGTCCCGGAAGTTCGCGGGAAGCCACATGCGTTCCTTACTTCTCGTTATCGTCTTGCGGATCTTCTGAAAGCCATAAATATCATGGGGATTGAGGAACGAAGCAAAGAGCAGAAACGGCTCGCTCGCCTCCCTCAGGAATCGAACCGATTCCTGCGCAACCGCTTCTCCATCCCCTCCTCCGCATGCGTCGTAAGTCTGCCACCCGTGACTAACGGGGTCGCCGCCAAGATGCCATTTTCCAAAGTACCCCGTCCGATAACCCGCTTTCAGGAAGAGTTCCCCTAAAGACGCAGTCTCTGGCTTGAGGGGATTGCCGCCGGCGGCGCCGATGTTTCCCATGACACCAGTCGCATGCGGGTAGAGTCCCGTCATTATCGAAGAGCGGGAGGCTGAGCATTGGGGAGTGGAACAGAACACGTGCGTGAACAAGACCCCTTCGGGGGGGATGCTATCCATAGCGGGCGTCTTCACCGAGACCTGTCCGTAAGCACCCACGTATGGGAAGCGCTGCTGGTCGGTCATAATGAGAAGGACATTCGGACGCGAGCGACTTGTCGAAGCCCGGAGGCCCGGGGACAAAACCTGGGCTCCGGCCAATCCCCCTGCCCATTTTATGAACCCCCTCCTCGTCAGACCTTTCCTCCGCCCGGACCGGTCTCCTGTTCGCGACCTTTCCTTGTGGGTCAGCACTTGCTCACCTTGCTGGGGGGATTGAAGACTACTACTCGTTAGTCCGGGCGAGGCGTGGGAGTTTTGTGCTCTCTGCCGCGGCGCGCACTCTTACCTCGGGTCCTGCACTCTTTTGCGGACAGCCTTGATGACTTCCGGGAGCGTCGAGTTCGCAGCCATGTCAACGGCGAATCCGGGAATTGCGGCCCCCGCGTCCAAAAGGACTTTGTACGTCGCGAGCGTCTTTGAGCCCGCGGGGCCGGACGACTTCAGCTCCCACCAACTCTCGTTTACGCTCATCTGGCCAATCACCATAGTCGAATGAGTCGTGAATCGCTCGGCGTCTCGCTCGTTTCGCAAAACGTACCGCTTGTCCGACATGGGCCACGGGAAATCGCCCACACTGTACGTATAAACAACCTTGCCTTCAACGTCGTTGGTCTTGTGCTGTCTCAGGAGGCTTTCGAGTTTCGGCAGGTCGCCCGGGCTCATTCCTGCGAGAAGCTCTAACGCCTCCGGGCGAATCGCAAAGCACTCCCGCAGATTTGGCATATAGTTCTTGTGGTCGTTGTAGTCGCTGATGAGCTTCCACACGCTCTCCGGCGAAGCCTCTATGATGCCGGTAACCTGTCCCAGTCGGGCATCTGCCTCCGGCATTTTGTCAATTCTGACGAGTATCTTGCCCTCCTCGAGAAGCTCGGCTTCTCTTTCGGCGTCAACGGTTTTCTTGGTTGTCGAGCACGAAATGAACAGAAAAATCCACACGCAGGTCAAAAGGCATATCTTCATCTTTGCAGCCACGACTTATCTCCAGCGGTTATAGTGTTATGACAATCCCCACTTCCACGCTGAGGGACTATAGTAGGCAGCCTTGAGGTCGTCAAGAATAAGGATTATGAAGACAAACCAGCCCCCGAAAAGGGGGCTGGTTTGTGCTCTATTCGCCGGT
>CAZFAP010000264.1:0-3036 GCA_964516325.1 uncultured Verrucomicrobiota bacterium | reverse complement strand
ACCCCTTCTCCCCTCCTACACCCCCCTGCCAACACCCACCTTTCGGAATCGCTGAGGGTTACCTTATGTCATTTCTCCAGAAACAGAGGAAATCCGGGACTCCTTCTTTCGAGAGCGAGGACGTGGTATCCTGCGGCAAGCGGCTCGATGCCGGAATGGCGCAAGGTTGCAGGCGCCCACGGCGTCGGCGCGCGGACTAAGAGCTCAGAGAGACGCATGGTGAACACAGGAACCGAAACCTCAGAAGGTCGGATTCGCAGAAGAAACGGTGAGACTCCTGGCGCCAGGGTATTGCCATTCGTTGCAGGAGGGCTCGTCTTCCTGATCATCCTTGCGGCATACTTCTCGGCGATATTCGTTGGAAGAGCGCTCGCCAGACCAGAGAAGCATCCCGTCTTCCGAACGTTGACGGTGGGCAAAGCGAAGGCTTACGGCACAGCCTCGAGAATGAAAGACATCTATTCCCAATGGACGATTGCGGACAGCTCAGGATGGACGAATTACGAATACACGGGCCGGATGATGCTAACGGATGATCGAGGGGGAATCGGCGTTACATTTCTTGGCGGGCACAGGGGCAAGAAGCCGCCCTTCTACAATTTGATGAGGTGTGGGGAGGGGGACACGTGGTTTCTCAGCGGGAGGGGAAGCGGAACCCTCGCCGGGAAGTCAAGCGACACGGAGGTCTCGCCCGAGGCGGGGGTGTGGTACAGGTTCAAGGTCGAAGTTGACGATGACAAAGGGCGCACAGAAATCCGGGCGAAGATTTGGCCGGACGGCGACCCCGAGCCGGAGGAATGGCAGGTAGACTGCTTCGATGCAGGACGCGCCAGAAACGCGGAAGGTTCGGTCGGGGTGTGGGCGTCATGCGAGGGGAAGAAGTATTTTGATGACCTTCTCGTGACGGCGCTCTGGGAGGAACGAAAGGAGGGCCGGCAGGGGGCTGCACCGGCCCGTGACTCGTCATCAAATGACATCGCTCGGTCAGAAGCCCAGCCACTGGCGTTCGAGAAGTCGCAGACAAGCCGACCTCTCCTCCGCGAGGACTTCGAGCGTTTTCCCGTCGGGACGCATCCAGCAAACTGGAAAGACGGGCGAGTCCCGATAGACCTTTCCGAGGCAACAGACACCCTGACACGCTTCTTCGGAACAAACCTGGTGGACTTCAGCGGTCCGTGGGACGAGGCAGCGGATTTGACGGTGACCGCTCTGGCTTTTTCCTTAGCGGGCTTGGTGTCAGGAGCGCTGCTGAGACGCAAGCGAACGCTACGGTTGGCTGGAGAGGTCAAAAGATGGAGAACTCCATTTGAGTTGCTGCCCTTTGTCGCTCTTTTCGCATACGCAGGGGCGAGGGAAGGGGCAGCCGTAATACTTTATCTCGCAGGGGGCGTCTGTGCCGGTTATGTGTGGAAGGGGGTGCATGCCATATTCCTCAAAGTACTCCCCGTACAAGGCCGACAAGTCCTTCCTGAGCCCGGCGCATGAAACCACCCGCCCACGCGCGCCGACAGGCGCACAGGACTGAAGCCCGATAGGCACGCTCGCCCAAGTCGAGGTCAGCGAGCCAGAATACCCTCCCAAACCGCGAAAAACCGCCTTCTGGACCCTCGCCCAGAGTTGCGGTATTCCCTGTTCCACTCTCTCCCCGAACAGCCGAAACCGTCCAGCGAAGACCACGGGTTGCGATAGGGAGTTCTCAAGTATCCCCCTCGCTTCGGGAGCGCGATAATACACTGGCCAATTCCCGCCGTGGGAAGAATTCCCCAGTGGCGTACGTGCAAAAACGGGGTGTTGTCCCACGGGTCCTTTTCCTATCCCATTGATTTCGCGGGGGTAGGGAACACACCGGCCCTTTTCCTGCCGATGCCCATCCTCTTCTGGCACATGCCATGCGAAACAACCTCTCGCTCATAACGAGAGAACGGGGGTGAGGGAAGTTTTGGAGAGGAACGAGGGCAATGAAGGTAGCGAGGTTGTTTGGACCGGCCTTAGTGTGCATACCGATACTGTTTGCTGCGACATCGAACCCTGCTCTACCGCAGGTCGCGGACTATGACGACGACACCGACCTGAATTTTGTATGGGCAGCCGCGGAGGGGACGTTTGACCATTACAATGTCTATGTCTCTGTGGATGGCGGCGGGTACAACCTGGATGGAACGACCACGGCCGAAGGATACGTCGTCGCCGGCCAGAATGGGCATGCTTACAGGGTCAAGGTGAGCGCCGCCACCTCGGGAGGCATTGAAGGGCCTCTCTCTCCCGAGTCGGACCCTGTTGTCTGTGATACGCTTGCCCCACTGGCGCCCGTGATCTCCGACACGTACGACGTGCTCAACATAAATACTGTCGTTCTCACCCTCCAGAGCACGCCGAGCGACCTGAACTTCAGCAACTATCAGGTACGCGGGGGCCAGCACGCGGTCTGGGCTGACACCACCGAGACCGCCGCCTTTGTCTTCACGGTGGACCCGAAATCCCAAAATGTGCTCGAGATTCGGGAGAAGGATTTGGCGAGTAACGTGGGACCAGCCGATTCTCTCGTCGTCGAAAACCTTAGCGGCGATAATGACTCGGACGGGATGCCAAACTACTGGGAGCAGATGTACCGCGGGATTCTGAACCCCGAAAACCCCAATGACGCAAACACTGATAGCGATAACGACGGCTACACGAACTACGAAGAGTTCGTTGCGGGGACGGACCCGACGCGCGCGGACTCTACGCCTGCGGATAGTACTCCCCCCGCCACCTCCGGCCACGTACCTGCAAAGGGAGCAGTGGGCGTTCCAATCACTACGGAGATTTCGTTCCATGTCGCGGACGATGGGCATGGAGTGGACAAGTCTTCGATCGTCATGACCGTCAACGGCTCAACCGTCGCCCCGACAATCACGGGAACGGCAGCCGATTACCTCGTCAGCTACGATCCACCCGCGGACTTCGCTTACAGCCAGACCATTACGGTTACCGTTGACGCGAAGGACCTCCATTCGCCGTCCAACGTCATGCCAAGAGAAACATACACCTTCACGA
>CAZFAP010000263.1:0-3178 GCA_964516325.1 uncultured Verrucomicrobiota bacterium | reverse complement strand
TTAGGGCTTCTTGGTGTTGGTTGAGCCTTCTGATGGATCGGTGAGCGAGTGTTGTGAGCCTGGGCCGTCACGCCGCTCAGTTCGCAATCGTCATGCCCTGGCCTGATACCAAGGCGGAGGTGCCTCCCCAACCGCCAACTCACCACCCAGCTCCTTTTGCCCCGTATCGCTCAGGGGGAACTGAAACGTCCCCGCCTCGAGCCTCTTGTACCAGATCGCCCAGTCCCGCCTACGGCGGGATCCCAGTAGGGAATGTTCACTCGATCACTTCTCCGATTGCAGAACACAAACACATGCCCCGAAAATGGATTGCACCGGATGATGTGCTCCGTCATCATCGAAAGCCCGTCGAATTCCGCCGAAGGCGGGACATGTCGCACGGCTGCGTGCACAAAAGCACCTGGATCGCCGCCGGAAAACTCAGCATCCCTCCTCCAACACCCCCACCACCGTCCGCAAGGTCTCTTCATCCAGTCCCCTCCCGATCCGCAGCCGCCCGTCCCGCAACACCAGCTCGATCCCGCATGATCCCAATTCCCCCGACTCCTCACTCACCAACGCAAAAGTCCCTTGACCAGCGGCTCTGCCGTCCCTGCTTTTGCCCACGTTCCCGAACGCCCTCGCGTCCTGTCGCTCCTTCAATCTCCTCTGCCACCAGTAGAACTGACTCTTCCTCAGCCTCCCCGCCAAAGGCGGGGCAGAACTGCCGAGTTGATACCCCGCTCCGCGCCGCCTCCCCAATCACCTTCCGCCAATACCGCTCCTTCTCTACGTCCCGCCGCTTCCCTTCTCCCTTCATCTCTATCCTCCTGGGCTTGCTCCATCTCAACTTCACACATGCGCTCAACCTGCCGAGCAGTATCCTTCAAATATCCCTGACGCGGAAGATGGGTTGGCCGGACGGTTACAGAAAATCCCCCTCTGAACGACCGCCCGTTACGCCTTGAGGCAGCGAGACCAATGCTCGACGAGCTTCGGAAGGACCTCTCCCGCTTTCCCCTGATAGAAGTGGTCTATGTAACCCCGGTTTTCAGGAATCTCCAGGTTCACGCCGATGGTAACGGCGCCGCATCTTTTGGCATGGGCGACGAAGCTGGCTGCTGGCTGAACGACCCCGCTCGTCCCGACGACCAGGAACAGATTGCATTCCTCAACGAGCTGATAGAGGCTGTCCATGTCCAAAGGCATTTCCCCGAACCACACGACGTGAGGTCGGAGTAAGCCTCCGCACTGGCAGTGAGGCAGCTCCGGCAGGTCCTCTGTCGCTTCCCGGACTGATTGACATCGCGTGCACCGGACTTTTGCGAGCTCGCCGTGCATGTGGTGAGGGTTCTTGCTGCCGGCTTTCCTGTGCAGGTCATCCACATTCTGGGTGATGAGCGCGAAATTCCCGTCGGGAAGGAACTGTTCAAGACGAGCGAGGGCGTGGTGAGCGGGATTGGGCTGGACAGACTTCGCTTGCTTTCTTCTCTCGTTGTAGAAGCGCCAGACGAGCCTCGGGTCTGTCTCGAAAGCCTCGGGGGTCGCCACGCTCATGACATCGTATTTTTCCCAAATTCCTCCCTTCTCGCGGAACGTGGGAACGCCCGATTCGGCGCTGATTCCGGCGCCGGTCAGGACGACGATCTTCATATTCGTGGTGATGGGGACGAAAGACTCCACTGGTTTCTTCCTCGATGGAATTACTTTCGCTCGAACTGCAAGATTGAAACCGAGCCACGGGTCACGACCGCGCTGCGAATAGGGCGAGGTCGCCGAGCCGCGGCATCGAAGCGAATCCCCAAAAGTCATACGCGGGAGGACACCGGCAAAATGATTCTGATCGTTGTTTCGCCGGGACGAGAGCTGACCACTCCGATGTGGCCGCGGCTGCGCTCCACCTTCTGTTTGCAGATGGACAGGCCAAGCCACTTGCCAAACTCATCGTCTCTGGCACTGAACGAAGGGTCGAAAATCTTGTCGAGGTGTTCGGGGGCGATTCCGCGGCCCGTATCCGTGACTTCTACGGCCACGAGGGAGTCTTGGGCGCCTCTTGGAAGAGCCTCCAGTTCCTGTTCCGACAGTAAAGCGACGGAAGGACTCTCCCGGGTGAAGGTGTACCCTCGGAGGTCAATCTCGCCCGGTCCCTCGATGGCTTCCAGGGAATTTAATACGAGACTGATCAAGACGGCATGGAGGTCGTCGGATGAGGTATCCACGATGACCTTTTCGGTCGGGGGGGAGACCGCAAGCTCCACCGCCCTCATGGAACATTGTGGACGAAGAAGGGCGCCGACGTTGAGCATAATCTGGTTGACGACGGCGCCCTCGCGGGCTCTCTCGTCCTCGGAGAGCGCGTTGAGCCGGGAGGCGATTTTGACGCACTGATTGGCCTCCTCCTCGATGAGGGAGAGGTATCGCATGGACTTGGCGCTGAAGAGCCTGAACCTTTTCTCCCGGAGGTTCTTCAGGAGCAACTGGGTGTACCCGAGGACGGCGGTCAGAGGGTTCTTCATTTCTTTGAGCGATTCGGAAGATAACTCTCCCTCCCACGCCATTCGGCTCGCCTCGGCTAATCTCGTGCTAAGGGTGTCCGTGAGCTTCTTCAGGTCGGTGTCTTTCTCCTGTTTTTCGAGAAGGCCTTTTTTCTGAATCGCTTCCCGCACGACGTCTCGAAGGCTTGTCGTGTCAAAGGGCTTTATCAAGTAGTCGAAGGCGCCATAGCGGACGGCTTTGCGGGCAGTTTCGAGGCTGCCGTAAGCGGTCAGGAGGATCACCTGAGAGTCAATCCCCATATCCCTGATGTACCTGAGGGTCTGGATGCCATCCATTTCGGGCATGCGTATGTCGAGGATAACGACATCAACGGGGGTCGCTCGAAGAATGTCGAGGCCTTGCCTTCCAGAGTCTGCGGATAGGCACTCGAATTCGTCCTTGAGGGCGAATTTGACCGCGTCAATCGCTGGGGGATAGTCGTCAATGACGAGAACCGTATGCTTTTCTTTCACGTGATTCACACCGCTGTGCGAAGGCAAAGCTCACCATCTCCAAACGGGTGCGAAGAAGCCCCGAATGGCTGCTCTTCCCGCTTACAGAGAAATTGTCCCTGTTTCGGCCCCTTTTGTCAACGCCGCCGCAATGCCGTTGAAATTGTGCCATAAGGGCTGGGCTTCCTTCGGAAAGGGGGCGCAGCGGGACA
>CAZFAP010000262.1:0-3179 GCA_964516325.1 uncultured Verrucomicrobiota bacterium | reverse complement strand
AGAAGAGGCCCTGCCTTCGGAGTATTGGCGCCCGAGAAATTCATATCCAGTATTTCCCGCGCCCCCGGGTCCGATGACCACGGATACTCCGGCAGGTAGTTCTCCTTGTCGGAAAGGACGCCGACACTATACACGTCGTGGGAGAGGAAGTCTGCGTCGTTGTGCTGATTGGGAGGATGTTCCACCGGGTCGTGCGCGATTCCGAATCTTCCGGGTCCCGACGGTCCGTTGTCTCCCGCAACGGTGTCGAACCACGGGTCGCTGAGGGCGATGAGCCGTTCCTTCTCGCTCACGCCAGCCGCTGTGACGAAGTGCCCGCCGACTCTCGAGTAGAAACCTTCCTCAAACCGATAGAAGCCGAGTAAGAGAATCACGTCCTCGCATCGTCGTAACTGCACGGCGATGTCCCTCAACAGGTCCGGGTCCTTTGTTAAGCCGACGTCGAACCAGAACTTGTACAGGGTCGTATTCGGTCCCAGGCCCTTGGCATCCAGATACTTCCTGATCCCCTCCACCATTTCCTCGACGCGCGTTCCTTCCCAGGCGCACCATGGGTCGCCGTCCGTTAGCATGTAGTTGGACAACTCCTCGACAAGAGGCATGACGTTCGCGGCGTGGTGGTCGTCAATGCCGTCCAGGTACGCGCTGACAAGCGGGAAATGGTCGCTGATCGTCGGCGGCTTGATGGGCGCCGCGCCGACCGGCGTCATGAGGGTTTCAAACTGGGAGTCCATCCACCACAGCGAGTTGGCGACAGCCGCCGGCCCACACCAGGTCCACTTCCAACCGGGGGTTTCCGGATTATTTATCGGGTCGCCGGGCGACTTCGCCTGAGGATTCTTTCCCCACTTATCCTGTTTCTGGGAGAAATCGGGAACGCCCGCCTGAGCGTAGTCGTGGTGAGGCGGCTTCTTGTACCAGGTGACGGGCGAAACATGAAGCATGTACTCCACTTTCGTTATGTACTCGCAGGAATGGAGGATATCCAGAGGCGGTAATTCGGATAGGTTCGCCCCTTCGAGGTTCTGCAACAGGAGGTGGAACAAATCGTGCTGAGGACCAAGCGACCACGGGTAGTCCGTCAACCAGAATTCGCCGTCGGATAAGGTCGCCGCGTGATACTCGTCGTGGGAGACGATTGCGGCATTGTTGTGATCCTCAGCGATTGTAGGCTGGAGGGGCTGGTCTTTCCCTGAAGCGTTCAAGGCGGGCATAAATGTATCAATTATTGGGTCGCAGAGCTTGATCCGGCTTCCGCGACGGTCAACGCCCGCGCACGTCACGTAGTGCCCGGCCATCCGGGAGTACTTGCCTTCCGCCGTAAACTGGTAGAAGCCAAGAAGGAGGATCACATCCTGGCACCTGTACACCTGCTTTGTCACTTCCTCAAAGGAGGGGTGCGGAGTCAACTCCGCCTCGAAATAGATGCCGTCCGGCTGGTCACCGCCCTCGATGTACAAAAGTCCCTTTTCCTTCAGGTAACCGAGGACAGCATCGTAGAGGGCAGTCGGCATCGTGCCAATCCACTTGCACCATGGGTCGCCATCCACTTTCATTCGCTTGGCGAGGTCAGCAACGAAGGGCTGGACGTTCTGGGCGTCGTGGTCGTCCCATTTCCCGTACGATCGGACGAGCGGGAAATGGTCGAACACGTCGGGCGGCGGAATCGGATGAAGCCCTTCTTCCGCGAGCACGAGTTCCTCCATCTTGGAGTCCATCCACCACAGGGAGTTGGCGAGAGCCACCGGCGCACACCAGGTCCACCGCCAGGACTTATTGTTCGGATTGTTCCCGGGGTCGTCTGGACTTGGCAGACCGGGAACCTTCCCCCAGTTGTCCTGCCTCTGATCGAAGTCCGGCACGCCGGAAGGAGCATAGTCCGTGTAACGCGGCTTCTGGTACAGGTCATCATCCCATTCCGGGGACAAATGAATCATGTATTCCACAATAGTCAAATAACCCATTCGGGGGCTGGTGACGAAAATGGGAGGAAGACCGGTGGGATTGACTCCTCTGAAGTTTGACGCCAGCGTTTTCCAGGTTGCCTCGGGAATGAGGAGGTTGCATCCGAGGGGGGTGAGGTCTTTCGCCGTGTACTCGTCGTGGGAGACAATTGCAGCGTCGGTGTGGTCGCCGCCTGCCGGATTCGCCACGTCGAGGAATGGGTCGCAAATGCGCAACTTCTTTTGCCTGTCGTTGACAGCCGGCACCGTAACGTAGTGCCCGCCGACACGCAAGTACTGCCCTGAGCCAAGCTCGGTCTCCTGGTAGAATCCGAGCAGAAGAACGACATCCTCGCACCGGATGACCTCCCGAGCGATCTCGTAGAAGGCAGGATACTCGCGCTTGCCTGTGACGAAGTACACGCTGCCAGCCGGATGCGACCGCTTGCTTAGATTCTGCATGTCGAGCTTCGTCTGGAGGCCAGCCAGCATATCCGTGACTTGCGTCCCGTTCCAACTGCACCACGGCATCCCGTCGGTCAAGAACAGTTGCCCCAGCTCCCCGACGACGAATCGCACGTTCTTCGGGTCGTGATCATCGTGGAAGACGGCGGCGGTCACCAGCCCGAAGCTGTCGGAAATAGTGGGAGGAGGAATTGGATGCGGATTGAAGTGGCTCTCAAAGCGCGAATCCATCCACCAAAGCGAGTTCGCCCACGCCACCGGTCCGTCCCACGTCCACAGCCAGCTCTCGTTGGTGGGGTTGTTCTCCGGATCACTGGGGTCCATGATGCCAGGCACTTTGCCCCAATTGCCCAAATGCTGGTCGAAATCGGGGACTCCGCTCGCCGCGTAGTCCGGATACGGGTCCTTGGCGTACCATTCGCCCGTCCATACGGCGAACGCACTCTGAGTGGTCAAAAACAAGCAGGAAAAGAGCAAGGCGAGATGCAGGTAGAGGGGTGTACGGTTCATGTTTGTCCCTTTCCCCCAGTCTTTGTTGTGGATTTAATTGGTGAGGGCCCTCCCGGCTCGGGACCTGGGTGCAGGGCAATCGCCGAAGGCGACACCCGCGACCCGGCATTATTATCTCAAAATGCACCCGCCGGGTCAAGCGAAAATCCGGACAAAATGTAATCCCTCAGTCTGAGGTGGGAGAGAAGATTTTTGCGTTTTTTTGATTTTTTTCTTGACTTTTTTCCGAAGCATGATATAGTGCTTCGTATGAAGAGCAAA
>CAZFAP010000261.1:0-3269 GCA_964516325.1 uncultured Verrucomicrobiota bacterium | reverse complement strand
GCATCTCAAAGCCCATCGGACCGAAGTACGTCGCCGCCCGCTCGATGGATATTTTCTGCCCGTCGGCGAGCCAGTAGCGGGGAATGGCAGCGCCGAGGTAAAGATGGTCGCCCTGCTCCTCGATAAACATCAATCTCAGCCAGAACGTCGAGTTCGATTCGTCGGACGCCTTGTAATGGTCGCCAGTCCAATCGCCCATGTTCGGCAGGGGGTGCTCGGTGAGCATCATCGTGTCGGGGAAGAAGCCGACGGCGAAAGAGTTGAAATAGGCTCGGACGTAATGCTTGACCTCGTCACGGAAGAGATACGGAATCGGGCTGCAAAGGAGAGACGGCTGCATGGAGAAGCCGCCGCGGTCGAACCAGTATTTCTCGAAGTCGGGAACGGTGTAGCCGAACTGGTTCGATAGATAGAGGTTATCCTCGAAATCCTTCATGATCCAGGTTGACCTTTCGTTCCCGGGCGTCAGCAATCCGCAGCGAACGAGGTGGATGGCGCCTTCGAGGGTCTCCGTGATCCATCCGAAAGAGCGTCCGCGACGGTGAACTCGCGACGGGATGTGCGGGATATAGGAACCATCCCTCAGCTTCACGACGGGCGACCGCACCATTGCCTTGTTGAATGCGAGAAAGATCGCCCCGCCGTACTGCTCGGCTTCGGAAACGAGCCGGTCGGCTTCCGGATGCCCGATCTCCTTCAGGGCTTTCGCGACATTATCCATCCCCCACCAGCTATAGACGTTTGTCGAGAGCCAGCACCACCAATCGCCGATGTCCTCCAACCGTCCAGGCGGCAGCAAGCCTCGCTCGATAGCCCGTGCGGGATGGTCGCACTTTGGCAGATGGAGTTTTCGCTCTCGGATGATCCACTCGCACGCTTTCACGATTTTCGGAGCCGATCTTTCCAGCCACGCTTTATCTCGCGTGTACCAGTAATGCTCGCCGAGACACCAGAGCACCCATCCGTGATGCTGATTGTATCCACCCGCCTCGTAGCCGCGCGCTCCGTAGAGCTCGCCTTCCTGGCTGCTGTACGCGCCCGGCAGACCGACGGTGCTTTGATAGTGCAGGAACGTTTCGAGAGCCTTCTCCGCTTTGTCGTGGTAGCCGCGACGGTCGAGGTCGCTGATCATCATGCACGACTCGTTGCTATAAACGCCGTAATGAAACGTGCCGACTTTCGCCATGTAGCGGTCCGAGCCGACTTCCCTTTCGGTGTTGATGAGGAGATGCCCCGCATGGGCGCGATAGAACGAGTTAATCATTGGCTCCGGCGTCCGAATCTGCGCGCTCGCGTCAATTCGCTTCCGCCAGAACTCCGCTACCCTCAGCAATTCCTTTTCCCCGTCGAGCTGCTTGAGGCGGGCGAGTTCCTCCTCCTTACTGACATTGATAAACGGGATTTTCACGGAGAGCGTGTGCTTCTCGCCCGGCTGCATTTGGAGCGTGTACCCGACCTTTCCTTCCTCCGCCTGAAGCCTGCCCCTTCCCCTGTTGTCAAAGAACATCCACAGAAGATTCTGGTCGCCGCGCTCAGTGAAAATCAGCCCCTCCTTCTCGCGGAGCGGTTGGTCGTCCCCCGCACTGACCGAAACGCGGAGCTTCGCGGAGGCGGCCTCACTCCCGGAATTCTCCAGATCCACTTTCATGACAAGGACAATCGTGTCATCCGCCTCCAGAGGCTCCGGGGCGAGGATGTCTTTCTCCAGCGGAGCGGTGAATGCGGTCTGCCGATAAAGCACATCGCCCTCTTTCCATTCCGCCCGGATGATTGGCAGGCAGCCTTCGAGAATGTGGCGATTGATGGGTTTGGAGCCGGGGAAGCCGAAGCCGTACCGCGAATCGTTCCCATCCCACAGAAGTCTGCCGCTGTCCTTGCCCTTGATTCGCCGCAGCCAACCGACATGGCAGAAAATGTCTCCGTTGGAATCCACGCCGAAGTGCTGCCGGCTTCCTTCGCAGTTCAACGGAATGTAATGCTGGCCCTTCTCCGGCATCGCCGCCCAGGCTCGCGCCAGCGTCTGCTCCGGCATGGTGAAAACGCGGCTATAGACGTCTGCTCCCTTTTTCTTCTCCCATTCGGCTTTCACCGACTCGTATGTCGCCGAGTCAGAAGCCCTCTTCACCAGCACGCCGAAGTCCGGGATGAAAATCCTTTCGCCAGCGACGATGTCATCCATGGCAAACGAGAAGCCCCCTCGGCCGGGCCGAACGGTGACGATAGTCTTGTCGAACGAGTTCACATTCGGGCTTTTCGTGTACCAGACCGTCAGGCGGACTCCGTCGCTCTCTCCCTGTTTACTCTGCATCTTCCATCCCCAAGACCCCCACGGGAGATAACTCGTGGGGGGAGAGGTAATTGAACTGCCGAAGAGGGGCTTCGGGTCGGCGAGCTCGCCGTTGAACGCCTCGAGCCGCGCTTCGCCGACCGGCTGCTTCTCCGCCCACACTATCTCGACGTCCTCCCGCTCCCACACCGAGTCGGAAAAAGCCCGAAGGATTATTCCCTCCGGGGCCTTCTCAGGAAAAAGAAGTCGGAGCTTGAGGGTACTCCGGTAATTGACGTCAAAATCCTTGAGGTCAGGAAATTCCTTCGCGTTGATGGGGCGGAAGGTATAAGTGGCCGCTTCTGCCGAGATCGAAACGTCCACATCGGCGTCTCTCCAGACGCCATTATACCAATCGCCGACGTCGAGCCAGCCGGAACCTCCCGCGCCCGATTCCCTGTCCCTCGGGATGCGGCGACGAGGCCATTGGGACTGCCAGTATTGGAGCTTGGCCCCCGCGATCGCCAGATAGGGGGCATTCTCTCCGTAGCTGAGAACGACCTTGACGATGTCCCTTGGGTCCTCCCAGATGATTCCATGATCCCTCCCCTCCTCCGAGGGCAACGGATACCCGTACGGCGCAACATCCACCGGCTGCCCTTCCTGGGGCGGTGCTTTGGCATCCGTTGGAGATGACGCATTGCACAACGAAGCCATCAAGCTCAGTCCAACCATTGAGACAAGAGACAGAACACCAAACGATACTGTTCTCATCTTACCCTCCTGCACGTCAATTCCGTGCCCGCCTTCACGACCCACGCGTCGCGGCTCAGAGTGTTTTGATGCCCATGTCCTTATGACAAAAGTCACTGTTGCCAACACCTGTCGCCATTATACCCCGTCGCTTCGCTGGTTCAATCAGACTCTTTGGGTGCATTGGCGCCTGTGCGAGGTCAGTTGGCGTTGGAAAGGCATCAGTCCAAGACCGGTCGGAGGGCCCGGA
>CAZFAP010000260.1:0-3473 GCA_964516325.1 uncultured Verrucomicrobiota bacterium | reverse complement strand
AACCCGTGGAACCAGAAGCCCAGATTCAATTAAGCCCCCGCAGGGGGCGACACACACGCCGATCCCGCCTTCGGCGAGACTCCAGGCCCAGTCTCACACTCTATCCCTCAGATGTAGTCGCACCCGCAGGACCCGTGATCAACCCACCGAGGCACATAACCGCACCCTCGTAGGGTCCGAATGGAGGCCCCTCCCTGCCAGCGGGGCCCGACTTTGCGCCGCCTCAGAATTTCCAGGAGCGCAATTTTCACCGGCCCACAAGCCACTGGGCTATCGCGTCGTCCGGCAGCCGGTCATCCTCGATGCGCAACCGCCTCGACCTTCCTGCTGCTTGGTAGGCCGCCAGGGCGAAGTCGGTGGGAAATTTCCCCTGCGTATTGAAAAGGAACATTGCTCGCGGCACACAGAGAGCCGCCGCAATCTGTCCCCCTCCCGCCCTCAGAATCCCCGGGATGAAATTGTCCCCTTCCCAGGCCGTCCTGTCGTCGGTGAAGCCGTTGACGTCTATGGCTGCTTTGCGTATCTGAGGGGCTACGGCATTCGCCATCAGACACCATATCCCCGCCGCGTCCCATCCGACTAAGCCAATTTGGCCGACGTCCTCACGAGACAGCAAGTAGCCGATCGCCGTAAGGATGTCCTGAACGCGAAGTGCAAGATCGGTCCGGTTATACGTCAGCCAATGGTTCGCCGTCCTCTTCCGCTCGCCTTTTTTCAGTTCACCGGTCTGAAAGCAATCAATGGCCAGGATTGCCGAGCCTTTCTTGAGCAGCGCGGCAGCCAGCGGCGAAACCGGCTGCCCCATTCGCACCACCGCATCTTTCCCCTGGGGGTGAACGATCAACGTCGCCGTCATTTTGCCTGAGACGTTTTTTAGTGTCAGGAGAACCGCCGGGATTGCCTCGCCCTTTCCTTTTCTTCCTATCACGAGCCTCTCCACGGTGAATTCGCCATGCGGGACCTCCTGGAGCTTTTCCGCCACAATGTCATCCTTAGCCGGAATCGTCGCGGCTAACGTGTGGCTCATCGCCACCGACATGGTCTCCCGGAATTTCTTCAAACTGGCGGCATCGGTTGGCTTCATCGCCTCGATTTGCCGTTTCGCCGACTCGATCAGATGCTCTCTCAAACCGTCAGCCGTCAGGGCGTCCGCTGGGCGCGGATGCTTTTCCGTGAAGACCCGCATGTCCTCTTCTTTCTCGACGCTGAAAGGCTGTTCTTTCAACTTGTCAGGGTCCGTGATCCCCAGCAGCCATTTCCCGAACCAGGCATAAACCGCTTCCCGTGAATCCTTGTTGTAGTTGTGCCCCGCGTTGAAGTGCGCGGAGCTGACTTTCTCCTCTGCTCCGAAGAACTTATAGACGCCGCGAATGTCCGGATATTCGACCGTCGGATTGTTTTTCGTCCAATCGCCGGTCGCCGAGACAAGGATCAGTGGCCTCGGCGCCATCAGCGACGCTATTTCGACATTGTACGTGTCCAGCCGCAAGAGAGGCGCATTCTCGCATTCGCACCCGCCCTGAAAATGCGCGGAAATCATACAGACCGGCGCCGCCGCCTTGACCCTATCGTCCACCGCCATCAGAACGAACGTCTGCGTCCCGCCGCCGGAGGCGCCGGTGCAGGCTACCCGGCTCGCGTCCACCTCCGGCAGCGACGTGAGGAAATCCACCGACCGAATGCTGTTCCAGAGTTGCAGCCCCATCAAGCTTGTCCCCCACAACTCGTCGTGGAACGAGTGCTTGACCTGACTCGAATCGTTGTACCCGACCATGTCGTAGTTGAACGCGACGTAACCTTGCCTCGCGAAGTTGATGCACCGCCCGGGAATTGACCCTTCATCGTCGCTGTGCAGCCGCCCGAATCGCCAGTGACCATGCGGGCAGAGAACCCCCGGAAACGGCCCCTTCTTCCCCAGCGGACGGTAGAGGTTGCCCGTCACGAAGAATCCCGGATAGCTCTCGAAATGGACCTTCTCGACGGAGTATCCCTCTCGCTCGATACGCCCAGAAATCCTGAGGTTCAGCGGCATCTTCTCCGGCATCGGCCACAGCCCGCTGCTGACCAGAATGTGCTCCCTGACGAACGCCGCTCGCGCAAGCCACTCCTCGCGGGACGCGAAGTGCGGAAGAGTGCGCGGCGTCTCCAGACTGAATTCCTCCGCGGCGCGAGTATCCTGAGATTTCGCCGGCGCCGCCTCCCCGGCCTTTTCTTCTGACATCGCTGAATTCCCCATTAGCCTTGACAAGCACACAGCCAAAACAAGAACCACAATAAGGTTCACTCCTGTCAGTCGCATCTTCCTTGTCCTCCGAGTATAACGTTCGGCCCGAAGTCCTGGGCCAAGTCCGCAAGCGACTTGTCCTCAGAAACCGCCTTTCACTCGCGCACCGAGGCTTGAACCTCGACTCGCTTGCGCGATGCGCGCGGAAAGAGTTGGATGGCATCTCGCTTACACACGCTCCGGCAGACTCCGCATCCGTAGCATTTCGGTTGGTCAACAAAGCATTTGGCGTCCATGAACGAGAACCCGATCGCTCCGAACTGGCACAGCCGGATGCACTCTCGGCAACCAACGCACTCCTCCGGGTCAATCTCCGCCACGTACTCCGCCGGGAACATGGACGGCATATCCAGTCCCACCGTCGTTCGCATCGCAAGGCATTCCGCCCGGTCGCAGTTGCAGATTCCTCCGATAAAGGGCGTCCGAAACGTCCACACGCTGTGAACAAGACCCTTCCTGTCGAACTCCCGGATATGCTTCATCGCCTCGTCGGGGGTGAAGTTTTCGGACCGCGATATGTCGGGCAGCCCGAAGCCCCTCATGTCTATCTCATCGAACCAATGCGGCGGACCGATACTGATCCCCAAACAGTACCATCCCTCTCTTCGTTTCGCCGCCCAACGGCAACCGCATGGCGTCAGCGTAACCGTGCTCGTCAACTCGAGTATCCGCTCCACGTCCTCCAGGCGAACAACCTGACCGTAATGGACGGGCTTCATCCGCCAGACTATGAACTGCTTGATCAGTCGGGGAATCTTCCGTCCGCGAGCCGCGTCCGCTTCCATCCGGGAAACCTGTTTCTGACCTCCCGCCATAGTGCCCGTCATGAACTCCCGAATGAACTTCCGCCGCTTCAAATCGCTCAGAAGGTCGAGCGAATAGTTCTTGAGGTTGAGGTACCACGTTTTTCCTTCGCCATGCTTGATGCAAAACTCGCACATCCGATTTGCCTTTCTTTGTGCGGTAATGCCCTGGGGCCGACCCGCCATCTGCGGCGGGAACAGCCCACATCAATTGCGGAGAGTCCGTCCTTTCACGGGCGAATAATAGTGCCCGACGCAAACCCTGGGCAAGCAGAATGTATCTGGTCCTCTCAGGACGGTGTGCCTATCCGCCCCTGGCACCTCGGCATTGCTGAAGTTTTGCCATAAGGGAGGATGGTGGAGATTCCGAGGGGAGTGGAGGATTT
>CAZFAP010000259.1:0-3733 GCA_964516325.1 uncultured Verrucomicrobiota bacterium | reverse complement strand
CTCCTGCGGTTCGGATGTATTTCCCGGAGGTGGGTTACTGGAATCCCTCCGTCGTGACGGATGCAAATGGCAAGACCTCGGTTACCTTCAAAGCCCCGGACACGGCGACGCAATGGCGGCTGACGCTTCGCGGTGTGACGCCGGAGACGCTCGCGGGACAAAGCACAGCGAAGGTCGTCACGAGAAAGGAGTTCTTCGTCGAGCTGAAAGTCCCGGCGGTTCTCATGGAAGGGGATCGTCCGAGGATGATTGCTCGGGTTCACAACCTGAGCGACTTCGAGGGCGAAGCCGAACTGAGGCTGCGGACGACCATGGACGGAAAGACGACGGCAACGCCGAAAACCATCAAGATATCGAAGGGCGTTACGGAAGCGATTTTCGATGCGCTTGAAATTCCCGCCGCGAAGGAGATCGTGTTTGAGCTTGCGGCTCGTGCCGGCGATCGCAGCGACGCGGTTTCTCAGAGCGTCCCGGTCCTTCCGTGGGGATTGGTGTATCGAGCTGGGCACAGCGGGACGGCTTCCGGCGACGAGACCGTTTGGACGGGTCTCCCGACGGGTCGCAATTACAGCACCCTCGGCATGACCCTCTTCGTCGGGACGACTCTGCAGCGGGCGTTGATTGACATCGCTCTCGACGGAGCGGGGCCGATTGCGGCCCAGACGGCCTTCCGCATCGGCTGCATCATTCCTCCGGACACAAGCGTTAGCCCCGCCAGCAGCCTCGTCGGTGTCCTCAGTTGCCTGGACTACGTCAAAACCACCGTCGGCGAAGGCGCCTCGGACGTTCGGACTTTACGACAGAAAGCGGAGAGCCACATCTCGGAGCTTGCCGTGTCCCAGAGGGACGACGGCGGTTGGTCGTGGGCGGGGAAGAGCGGCGAGAGCGACCCAAAGGCTTCCGCGATGACGATGTGGGCTTTAGGTCAGGCGAAGAGGATGGGATTTCTCGTCCCCGACAAGACCATCGCTGGCGCCGCGAGCTATCTCGAAAAAGCCTTTGCCGCCGCGCGACAGACCGACAACGAGGGAAAGGCGGTCATCCTCTACGCCCTCAGCTTTGTGGATAAAGCAGACTTTACGTATGCGAATCGCCTGTATCGGGAGAGGAACTCGTTAAGCGAAGCCGCTCTCGCCTATTTGGCTCTTACCCTGCAGGCTCTCGATAGACCCTCCATTGCGGGTGAGGTTCTCGACGTGCTCGTTTCGAGAGCAAAGCCGGTCACCATCCAGGAGCGTGCCGCATTGAAGTGGAGTGGCGCGACCAACCAAGCGTGGATTCGCAACGACATCGAGACGACGGCTCTTACGCTTCTCGCGATTGCGAAAGTCCGTCCCCCAGCTCCGCAGCTCAAGCAGGGCATCGAGTGGCTCATGAGCCAGAGGACGGGATATGGCTGGCTGCCCTATCGAGCGAAGGGACCGGCTCTCGCGGCGATCTGCTCGTATTATGGCAAAGCCGCTCCGTCGAGGAATGATTACACGCTCCGCATTGTGGTCAACGACAAGGAGGTCAAGAGTGTCCGCGTGCAGCGCACGAGCGAGAGTGTCATGGTGGACGTTCCAAGCGACATTCTAAAAGCCGAAGGCAACAAAATCGCCTTCGACATGGAAGGGACTGGCGAGTATTCCTACGTCATCGCGATGACCGGTTTCTCGTCGGAGATGAAGCACGAGAGGAGCGGGAAGTTCTTCGTGAACGACCGGTTCTACATGCCGCCACCGCCGGAGTATAAGGGGCGAGCGGTTCAGATGGGATTCTCCGTCTGCCGGAACTACCGGTTCTTCCGCAACACGGTTTCGCAGGTCGGGCAAGGTTCCGTCGCTCACGTGCTCATCGAGCTGCACCGAAGCTACGACGACCGAAAGCCCGAAGAGGACGATTACCTCATCCTCGAGGAATCCATCCCGTCGGGGACGACAGTGCTGGAGAACACCATCGCCGGCGACTTCGCCTACTACACGGTGCGGGATGGCAAAATCATTTTCTACTTCGGCAATCGCCCCTACATCGGCAACGTCAGCTATCAACTGTACGGCTATCTCCCCGGCGAGTATCGCGTTCTCCCCTCGGTGATCCGAAGCGCCTACGATCCGACGTTGTTCCGCGTTGGCTCGCAAGCGAAAATCAGCGTTCTGACCGCGGGCGAGAAATCCACCGACAAATATCGCCCGACTCCCGACGAGCTGTACTATCTTGGCAAAGCGTACTTCGACGACGGCGATTCCAAATCCGCCGCTCTGCTCCTCACGCAGCTCTACGACGAGAGGGAATGGGAAGTGAAGGACGAGTTTCTCAAGGAGACCGCGCGGATGCTCCTCCACGCCGCCATTGAGGAAGGAAACCCGAAGGAGATCGTCAAATACTTCGAAGTACTAAAGGAAAAGTACCCGGACCTCGTCATCCCCTTCGACAAGATCCTCGCTGTTGGAAGAGCCTATCGGGACATCGAGGAGTACGAGAGAGCCTATCTCGTGTTCAAGGCGACGGCGGATGCGGGCTTCGTGAAAGACGCCAACGTCGCGGGGACGCTCCAGGCGGAAGGGAAGTTCCTGCCGTCGGTGGATTACATGACCGAGTTGTGGCTCGAGCACCCGGATATGCCCTCGACGGAATCCACCTACTTTGCCCTTTCTCAGACGGTCTATGCGAAAGCCGCCGAAGTCCTGACGAACGAAGAACTCAAGGAGAAGAGACTCACAAAGGCCGACATGATCTCGAAGGCGATTGATATGCTGAACCGATTCCTGACCTTCTATCCGCAGAACCCGGCAAACGACGACGCCAGCTTCTCCCTCGTCAACGCTTTCCTGGAACTCGAAGGATACGACGAGGTCGTCAAGCTCTCGCAGCGATTTCAGCAGAAGTTCACAAAGAGCGAGTTCTTCGACAGCTTCATCTACACGGAAGCGATTGCCCGGTTCTACCTCGGACAGTACGACAAAGCCATCGAGCTCTGCCGGAAGGTGGCGGAGATGAAGGTGAGGGATGCACTGGGAGTCGAGCAGGAGAGCAAGAACAAGTGGCTCGCGCTCTACATGATTGGGCAGATTTACCACGCTCAGGGGAAGCCGGAGAAAGCCGTCGAGAGTTACGACACCGTCAAGGACCGATTCCCCGACGCGAAAGAGGCGATCAACTACTTCCAGGACAAGGCGCTGAGCTTCGAGGACGTCTCCACGTTCCGCCCGAACGAGAAGCCGCAGATCGAACTGACCTATCGCAACATCCCGCAGGTGGACATCAAGGCGTACAAAGTGGACCTCATGAAGCTCTTCCTCCAGGAGAAAAACCTCAGCCGCATCACCGCCATCCGGCTCGCGGGAATCGCCCCGACGCACGAGGAGACCATCAAGCTCGGCGACGGGAAAGACTACACCGACAAGAAGCGGACCATCGCGCTGCCCATCAAAGACGAGGGAGCGTACCTCGTCCTCGCGCGAGGCGACAACCTCCACGCCTCCGGATTTGTCCTGATCAGCCCATTGAAGATGAACGTCCAGGAAGACGCTGTCAGCGGGCGAGTCCGCGTCAACCTCATTGACCAGACCACCCAAGCCTACGTCAACAAAGCCGAAATCAAAGTCGTTGGCTCCCAAAGCGGGCAGTTCGTCTCCGGAGAAACCGACCTGCGAGGCGTCTTCATCGCCGACGGCATCCGCGGCGCCGCCGCCGCCATTGCTCGTGACCCCAACCGCCGCTACGCCTTCCACCGCGGCTCCTCCTTCCTGGG
>CAZFAP010000258.1:0-3749 GCA_964516325.1 uncultured Verrucomicrobiota bacterium | reverse complement strand
GGTCAGGTCGGCGACCGCGGCGCCAAAAGCGTCCCCTGGGGAAAAACGTACGACACCCCTTCCACAAACGCGTGCCCGCCCAGGTCTTCCGTCTCGGGTCCTTCGTTGAAGACCTCGATGTACTCGAGCGCCTCGCCGGTGTCGGGGTCGGGCGGGTCGTGCGGCGACGCCACGGGATGGTACATCAACTCCGAGACCGTCAGAGCAGCCACCTGTGCAATGAAAAGAAACGACAGGGCCATCGCTAACAGCACGGTTCGAGTGCGACGGGCGAAATCGAGAGCGCGCCGCCCCAGGAGGAACTTCACCGTCAAGAGCGCGGAGGCCGCAGAGGGGGCCCGTTCGGTTTCCTCAGCGTCCTCTGCGTGCTGTGCGGTTTCGCGAGTTCGATGAGGAAAAGTTTCCAGTGGGCTATGCCATATCGTCATACACGCCTTCTCTTTCCAACGGTTTTCAGGGGGCCCCGGACGGCTATGGTGCAAAAACTGTGCCCGCGGGGGTCCACCGCACGGGAGGAGAGCCGAGAGGGACCCATCGCCTGCGACCACGGGCGCCGCATGCCAATCCGGCGCCCTTATTTCAAATACATAGCACATTCGACGGACTCCGGCAACCCACCGCACCCTGGGGAGTGCTGAGTGCATCCCGTTAATTCTGTCATCGTGTCGAATCTCTTCTGACAGGATTTACAGGATAAACAGGATTTCCGATTAACCGCGGATGCACGCAGATACACGCAGATATACACCTTTCAATCCATCTGCGTTGATCTGCGTCCATCTGCGGCTCCTGATCATCCTGTGAATCCTGTTATCCCGTCGAACTCCTTTCTTTCTGCGGTCTCTGCGGTCTCCGCGGTGAAATACCGGCGGCAGTCGTGCCGCCGCAGTCCAAAGCAAAAGTCTTGACCCTGCTTTCGGGGGATAGTAGGTTTGCGGCGCCCGCGAGGCCAGAAACACAAGAGAGGCGCGCCGAACGAGACGACCGGTGTGACAAGGTCGAAGCGTGCTGCGCGGCATGTAAAGAGCTACCGTGAGGCGCCGGAGTCTGCGGGCCCGTCGCGGGCGGAGGCTTCAACAAGGGAAATACATCAGAAGGGATACGCCATGAGAAACGTGCTTTTCACGTGTATGTGCCTGTTCATCGCGATCGCACCCGGGCGTGCGGCGGAGACGGTGACGACCGGCTCGCTCGTCCGCGAGATGGCGGACTTGGCGCGACTGGCTGAGTTTCCTGAGCAACCTTACAGGACGATTCAGTTTTCGAGTTACGACCGGCGGTCAGAGGTTCCGAACACGCCCGAATGGTACGCGAACAGTGATGGGTTCGGCGGCGAGCCGATTCCGGGCTTTCTGAGCGTGGTGAAGCCCGCGGACTCCGAGGGGATCGGCGAATACCTGATGGCGGAGGTGAAGGGACCGGGGGCGATCATTCGCACCTGGACGGCTGCCATCGGTGGGGAATTGCAGGTTTTTCTCGACGGAAGCGAAAAGCCGATTTACGACGGGCAAGCCGATGTGTTTCTCCTCGACAAATACGCGCATTACTGCGGCGGGTTGGGTCTTTCGTCTGAAGGAGCGGGCGATTCTTTTCACCAGCGAAACGCCGATTACTTCCCGATGCCCTTTGGCAAAAGCTGCCGGATCATTTGGAAAGGAAAGCTCCGCGAATTGCATTTCTACCAGATTCAGATTCGGGAATACCGTGTCCCGCTCGAAGGCGGGGTGCAGACTTTTCAGCCGGACGACCTCAAGACCTACACGGACGATATAGCCCGGACGATTTCCATCTTCCAAAACCCGGCGAAAGCGCTCGACGGAATTCCCGTGAAAGAAACGATTGCGGTGAACGCCACAGTGAATCCCGGCGAGCAGGTGGAGGCGGCGAAAAGCGATGGCGGCTCGGCAATAATCCGGTCGCTGACTTTGAAAGCCGGGGCTGCCGACGTGAGAATCGCGCTGAGGCAGACGATCCTGAGAATTCGGTTCGATGGGGCGCCCGTCCCCCAGGTGGAGGCGCCGGTCGGCGACTTCTTCGGAGCAGCGCCGGGCGTCAATCCGTACGAGACCCTGCCGATGACTGTGAAGCCGGACGGCACGATGCTCAGCCGATTTGTCATGCCGTTCGCCAATTCGATGTCCCTTTCCTTCGACAATCGCGGGGAGCAGGTGGTGAAGCTCGTCGGTGAAATCGTTGTTTCGCCGTACAATTGGCGTCCGGAGCGCTCGATGCACTTCCGGGCGAGATGGCGGGTGAATCACGACCTCCTCGCGGCGCCGGGCGACGGCGTTTTCGATCTGCCCTTCCTCGTCGCTCATGGACAGGGCGTTTATGTCGGAACAGCCGTCATGCTGATGAATCCATCGCCTGTGCCCACCGCTTACGGCAACTGGTGGGGAGAGGGAGACGAGAAGGTCTTCGTGGATGGGGAAACGTTTCCCTCGACGTTCGGCACGGGGTCGGAGGACTATTTCAACTACGCCTGGAGCAGTTGCGAGCTATTCGAGCACCCCTATTGTGCCCAGCCGATTGTTACCGGACCGGATACCCGCGGCTACCTCTCGAACTGCCGCTGGCACATTCTTGATGCTCTGCCGTTCGAGCGCGAGGTCTCTTTTTATATGGAGTTGTTCAGCCACAGGAAAACTCCCGGTCTGAGCTACGCCAGGATTGCGTACCATTATGCTGGCGGCGGCATGCGCGACGATTGTGTGCCTATCATGGACAGCGACGCGCGGTTGGCGCCGCTCCCCGCACGCTGGGCGCCCGTCGGAAGCCACGGTTCCCAGGGGGCAATTTTCTACCAAGCGGAATCGCTGAAAGCCGAAGGCGACGGAGAAATAAAGGTCGTCGAGGGCGAGCTGTGGTCGGGCGGGAAGCGTCTGGAATGGCGGCCGATAAAGGACGGGGACAAGCTCTCGCTTCCTTTGAATGTCGAGAGGGCAGGTCGGTACGCAATCGTGCTGACGGCGGCAATGGCGCCGGACTCCGGATCGTTCCGCGTGAGCTGTGACGGAACGCCGCTTGAGCGGGAAGGAGACGGCGCGACGGCGGACCTGCGTTCGCCATATCAAACGATGCTCCGCAATATCATCTGGAAGCCGATTGATTTGAAACCGGGCACGCACGCGACTGTGCTTGAGGCTGTGAACGGAAGCTCCGGCTCGATGATCGGACTCGATTTCCTCTGGCTTCATCCTCGACGATAGAGCGCGGTCATTCGAGCGGTCCAGGCAGGCGGCTCGTGTGGCTTTGGCGTGCCTTTGCACGTCGGCGAGCACGGTGCCGATGGCTGCGTGGGGACGCTTGAAAGATTCACGGCGGAGAATGCAGAGAGCGCAGAGGAATGCGGGTCGTTAAACGAGGAGCACTTCGCGGAAGGACCGTGACGCAATGCAGATATTTCTTGCAGGAATCATTCAAGGATCGAAACGGGACGATTCGATTCACGACCAGAGTTATCGTCGGCGGGTCCGTGCCGTTTTGAAAAAGGCTTTCCCGGAAGCCGTCATTTACTCTCCGCAGGAGGAACACCCGAATTCCGTGAAATACGACGACCGGAAAGGAAAGAGGGTCTTCTTCGAGATAATGAAAAAGGCGGCGGAGACCGACCTTCTCATCGCGTATCTGCCCGAGGCGAGCATGGGAACCGCTATCGAGATGTGGATCGCCTTTCAGCGGGGAAAGAAGGTGGTTTCGATCTCGCCCATGCAGGAGAACTGGTGCTTGAAATATCTATCCCACCACGT
>CAZFAP010000257.1:0-3787 GCA_964516325.1 uncultured Verrucomicrobiota bacterium | reverse complement strand
CCGGGCGTTCGACTCAACCCCCACCAGACAGTCCGTCCTCGCCGCGAAACCGACCGACTGCAAGAGAGCAATACTCGGATTTGTGAGATCCTGAACGGAGTAGGGGAGACCCTCGAATTCGGCCCTGGCGAGAGTAAGGAGGGCTTCCGTGTGCCCTTTGCACGTCTTGAGCGCAGGTCCCGACCAGCCGAGGCTCAAAGCCCGGTCCAGCGCCTCTAGGGAAGTCAAGCCCTCGTCGAGAAGCACGGGCTTGAGCTTCGCCACCTCCGAAACGTCGTAGGGATTGGTCTCCATATCGCGAGAAGTCAGTTGCTCGATATACTTTATGGCGTCGAAGGCTCCGGGGCACGACTCCCTGACTTTTGTGAGCATCTCGACGGCGTATTCGGCGTTGGGACAAATCTCATTCGCGTCCGCCGTCATGGCAATAAGTCCGCGCTTCTCCGGAGGGAGTGTCTCCTGTGCCAGCTTAAACACATCAAGCAGCCGCTGTATGTCCCACTGAAGGTCATTTCCCCTCAGCTTCACCTTCAGGCAAAACACGCCGTCGCGGCGAATCCACTCATCCAAAGAGACCGGCAGGCCGTCCGTAGGGTCAGAGTCATCAACTTCGGACTCGCGCAGTTTATCGAGCCCGCCCACGAGATGCACGACGGGAATGGTCGGCCTATACGTTCCACGAAGAAACTCCGAGATATAACGCCCCTTATATCGCGGGCCGAGATACCCGGAAAGATCGTGGTCTATGAACTCGGCGCCATAACCATCGTATGTCGAAATCCCGTTGACGTTGCCGAATGCGTCATGCGCCGCCCCGTCGGCGGGAGAAGCCGCTACAATCGCAGCAAGGACCGGGACGTCAACTCCGGCTTTCCTGGACTTCTCCTCCCGAAGCTCTTCAACCCTGGGACGTGCGGCGGAAAGGACGCGAAGCGGATGCCCCCGGTAGCCGACCAGACTCTTCCCGAATTCGGCAGCGACCTCCTGCATCAGAGACACTTTCGCCTGCGAGTCCAAACCGGGCTGCGGCCAGGCCCATCCCTCGGCGAGAAAAATACCTCCCCAGCCGTCCGCGCTCCGCCCTCGCCCATTGCTGACCAAACATCGCACGCGACAGAAATTCCAGGTCTTGACGACGACGGAGCCGAACTTAAGCGGCGCCCGGAAAGGCATGGACTCGAACTTCGTTTCCACCTCCTGTATGACGATATCCGTGCTGAGCATTTGCCCTCCGCGGTTGAACGGAGCAACGTCCTTCATTTCATGAAGCTCCCTCAGTATAGCAGGACGAAGCGCCTTGTGGGAGCTTGAAGTTACCCGAGTCCAGTGCGCGGGAAGCTCTGCAAAATAAAGGGAGGAAGCTCACAGCCAGTGCTCCCCCGGTTACGGGTGGCGGAGATGATCGGCAATCCCGGCGTCCCTGGGACACGGGATGAAACCCCAGAGCATGCAGAGACCGGGGAGAGGCAAAACCATCTTCTCTGCGCCCTCTGCGCTCTCCGCGGTGAGTTGCCCGAAAGCGAGGGCTGAGCGAAAACTCGTCGTTTAGCTTGACAAAATGCGCCGACGACGATACACTCTTCTTCGCCGATGCTGAGGGTGACAAACCCAGGAGATAGCAAACATGAGGATACTGTCTGCTGTGGCGTTGTCGGCATTGCTCATGGGCTACGTCGAAGCACAGGAGAAAAAGGGGAGTCCAGACCCCGCCCAGCCCTTGCGTCTGGGAATGATTGGGCTGGATACTTCGCACGCCATCGCCTTCACCGAGCTGTTGAATGACCCCCGGAACCCGGACTACGTCCCGGGAGCGAGGGTTGTCGTTGGCTACTCCGGAGGCAGCCCGGACATCGAGGCAAGCGCATCGCGCGTGGAGAAGTTTACCGCGGAACTGCGCGACAAGTGGAACGTCGAAATCGTCAACGACATACCCACGCTCTGCGAGAGGGTGCACGCGGTTTTGCTGACGAGCGTGGACGGGCGCACGCACCTCCAGCAGGTGCGACCCATCTTCGCCGCCAGAAAGCCTGTTTTCATTGACAAGCCGATGGCGGGAAACCTTGACGACGTAAAAGAGATATTCCGCCTATCGCGCGAAAGCGGCGTGCCCTGTTTCAGTTCCTCGTGCTACCGCTTCATGGACGGGCTGAGGCGGACGGATTCCGGAGCTGTCATCGGGTGCGATTCGTACTGCCCGGCGACTACCGAGCCGCACCATCCCGACCTCTTCTGGTACGGCATCCACGGCGTTGAAGCGCTTTTCAGCGTCATGGGACCGGGATGCGTTTCCGTCACGCGGACCGGCTCACCAAGCACAGATGCCGTCGTCGGGTTGTGGAGAGATGGGCGAATCGGGACCTTCCGCGGCATACGCGAAGGCAAACCAGCGGCCGGTGTAACGGTCTTCTGCGAGCAAGGAATCTATACCGCGAGACCCGACCACAACTGCATCTACAAGGGTCTGGTGCAGGAGATGGTGAAGTTTTTCCAGACCGGCATTCCCCCGGTCACGCCCGAGGAGACCATCCAGATTTACTCCTTCATGGACGCCGCCGACAAAAGCAAGGCGCAGGGAGGAAAGCCGGCGCCCCTCGAAGCCCCGCTTCTTGTCACAGCCGAGGCAGAGAGACCGCTCGCGCCGTAGCTCAACCGACGACCAACTCCGCGCGCCCTTCCCAAACGTCGCGCTTCACTTCCCTGTTGCTTCACTGCTTCAAACCCTGATGATTTTTTCTTGACAAGGTAGCCGACCCGTCTTACATTGTACGACATGAAAACAACCACCCTTACAATCCGACTCGACAAAGGTCTTGATGACCTGTTGACCAAGGCGACTCGTCGGTCAGGAAGAACCCGAAGCGACGTCGCGAGAGAGGCGCTTCGCCGCCAGCTTCGTATCAGCCAGTTCGAAGCCCTGCGGCACGCAATCATGCCTTTTGCAGAAGCTCGCGGCTATCTGACAGACGAAGACGTATTCGCCGACGTATCATGAAGGTCTTCCTGGATACCAATGTCTTGGCCAGCGCCGCGGCGACTCGCGGGCTCTGCGCAGACGTTTTGCGTGCCGTCTTTGCTTCCCACGAACTCCTCATATCAGAGCACGTGCTAAACGAACTGAGACAAGTTCTGAAGTCCAGGTTCGGCGTCGAGCAACGTTTCATTAACGACTTCATCGGGCTTCTAAAGCAAGATGCCGTCCTGTGCCCCTGCGTCTCGCTTCCGAAGGTCGAAGTGCAAGACGAGAACGATCTACCTATCCTGGGAGCAGCGATTGCCGCCAACGCGGACGTTCTCGTAACGGGCGACAAAGAGCTTCTAAATCTGGGCCATATTGAGCGCCTGGCGATTGTCTCCCCCCGGCAATTCTATGAGAAACTCAAGACCCAACAACAGCGTCGAACCCGACCCGGGAAGCCGCCCCGCCCACGTTGAACGTCGGGCTATGGAAAGAGGTCCGCATTGGCGCCTTCCGCGGCATCCGTGAGGACAAGCGAGCCGCCCCCTCCCTCACCGTCCCTGGCCGCGACCGTGACAAACAGTGGGCGCCCCAGGGGTGGTACCGTCTTTTGGGGAAGTGGGCTGTGTTCGGGCTTTCCCCCGCCTGACGAACCCATTGGCGGACGATCGTATGGGCCTGCGTGCGTACCGCCGGCATCTTGCTGGCTGTCCCGCAGGCATAAGGTTGGCTTGTTTGGGTGAGCCCCCGGGAGCGGGGGACTATCACTTTGCAGCGGACACGACGTCGGCTTGTTCTCATAAGCCCCGATAGGGGCGACACTGTCATTGC
>CAZFAP010000256.1:0-3972 GCA_964516325.1 uncultured Verrucomicrobiota bacterium | reverse complement strand
TCCTAATTTCGCATGCGGATTGAGCAGGCAGCGTTGAACTTCGGAACGTTCGCCAGACTCCCTTGCCGCCGGTACCAGACGTTGCAGGCCCCCTACTCCACGTAGAGGAAGTCGTACAGCTCGCTCACGTCGGGGTAGGGGCTTTCGAGGGCGAATTTCGTCGCTGCTTCGATCGCGTCGTGGACCGATTTCTCCAGCGCGTCAATCTCTTCTTTTGTGGCGATGTTCTGCTCGACCAATTTTCCAATGAACAGGTGAATCGGGTCGCGCTGTTCCTTGTAGAACTTCTCCTCTTCCTTCGTGCGGTATTTTCTCGGGTCGCTTCGCGAATGTCCAAAGTAGCGATATGTCTTCGCTTCGATCAGAGTAGGGCCGAGCCCGGCTCTTGCTCGCTCGACAGCCTTGCTGACAGCCTCCTTGACCGCGAGGACATCCTGTCCATCCACGATCATCCCGGGCATGTTGTACGCGGAGGCTCTACAGGCGATGTCGTTCACGGCGCAAGCTCTCTTCGTGGAAACGCTCATGCCGTAGAGATTATTCTCGCAGATATATACGACGGGCAATTTCCAGACGCCCGCCATGTTCAGCGATTCGTGGAAGGTGGCATTGTTCGCGGCGCCGTCGCCGAAGAAGCACAGCACGACCCTCTTATCCAGCCGCATTTTCAAGGCGAGGGCTGCCCCCGTCGCCACGGGGATATTTCCGCCGACGATGCCGGTTGCTCCCAGATTACCCTTGGCGACATCCGCTATATGCATCGAGCCGCCGCGACCCCGGCTATAGCCGGTCTGCTTTCCGCAAAGCTCCGCCATCATCTGCGGCAGTTGTCCGCCCTTGGCAATGCAGTGCCCGTGCCCGCGATGCGTCGAGGTGATGTAATCCGTCGGCTCGATTGCGGCGCAGGCGCCGACCGCAACCGCCTCTTCTCCGGCATAGAGGTGCGAGGCGCCGGTGATGACGTTCTGCGCCAGAAGTTCCATCACCTTCTCTTCAAAGAAGCGGACCTCGAACATGTGCCGCAGATATGTCAAAAGCGTTTGCTTGTCTTCCTTAATCCTTTGTTCCATAAAGAAAAACCTGTCAACTCCGAGAAATCCGGTCGAGATACCTTCTCCTTATCGGCAGCGCCAGACCCGACCTCAAAATCTAAGGGACGACAAGAGGACTGTCAATAGATTTCTCCCGCACGTTGCCCGTCTGACGGGGCACATGACGCGGCCAAGGCTAAAGCGGTCGCTGATCGGAAAGTCGCTCGGGGTAACCTTGGCGCCACCTCTCCGCGAGGCGGCGAAATTGGGCGTCGGCATGCTCGAAGAACATTTTGTGGGAGATGCAAAAATGGGAAAGACCGTTGTCGGCTCGGTCGCGGACGCGGTCCTTGGTGCAGCCGCCTCGGCAGATGTTCCGCCAGCCGCAATCGCGGCACGGGTGCGGCAGACCTGTTTTCATTCGGCCAAACTCCCGCTGGCGGGGACTGTTGAGCATGTCAACCAGGCTGCCCTGCATGAGGTTGCCGAGTTTCCAGCGCGGCTCAACGAAGAAATCGCAGGAATAGACATCACCGTTGTGCTCGACGACGACATAGCAGCCGCATTCTTCCATGCTCGTGCATTCCGGAGCTCTGAGCCCCACGTACGAATGAAGAACCGTCTCGAACAACCTTATCGAAACGGTTGGCCAACCGTCCCGAAAATCCGCCAGCCAGTAATCGAGGACCTCGCACAAAAACTTGCCGTATGCTTCCCCGGAGACGGAAAAGGCGGCGGCTCTTCCGGTTTCCGGATCGCTCTCGACGATTGGGATGAATTGGAGGAATTTTTCCTGGGTGTTCGCGGTGAACGCTTGCTGCGTCAAGAACGAATAGACCTCTCGCGGAAACTGCGCCGAATAATCATTTACAACGGCGAGGATGTTGTACGCGACTCCGTGGTGCGCCATCAGTTCCGCCGCCTTCATTGCCCGCTCCCACGTCGGGCGCCCTGCTTTATCCCGGCGATAATGGTCGTGGACGTGTTGCGGTCCGTCGAGCGACAGGCCCACGAGGAACCTGTACTCGCTGAGGAACTGGCACCATTCCTCGTTGATAAGGAGCCCGTTCGTCTGGAATCCGTTGCCGACCGCTTGTCCGTCGTGCCCATATTTCTGCTCAAAAGCCACCGCCTTTCGGAAGAAATCCAACCCCATCAGCGTCGGCTCGCCCCCCTGCCAACTGAAGGAAACCGGCGACTCGCCGGTCTGCATGAGCTGTCGAACGAGTTCCTCGAGGATCTGGGGGCTCATCCGGTGGACTTTTCTCTTCGGATACAGCCCTCGTTTGTCGAGATAAAAGCAGTATTCGCAGGCCACGTTGCAATCGGCGCCTGCGGGCTTCACCAAGACCGAATTGAGCGGCTTCAGTTGAACCACAAAACCGTAACTCCGATGCCTTGTTCCGGATGGAGTTCCAGAATGGAGTATAGCTTTGGGGGGGCGGCCCTGCAACAGGGACTCAGCGGGCAGGTGCAGCGGTCGTGTAAATAGAAGTGTGTAAATTTATGGCTTAAAGGGAAAGGGCGTATTCTCCCTCCAAAACAAGGGAAGTTGTTTAAGCTTCAAAGAAAGGAGGATACACCCATGGTGAAGGAGTTGATTTTCAGCCATCACAGTATAGCGGACTTTCGTTGGGCAATGAAGGAGATTCTTCTGGAGGAGGTGAGGGAACGAGCTCGTCGGACGGTGTCCCGCCCAGGGCGGGACTGGAGGAGTGGGTGGCGAGGGAATTTGGGCAGTATGTGGAGGCGGACAAGTATGAGCGTAAAGAGACGAGGAAGGAGTATCGAAACGGGTATCGGAGTCGGAGTTTGATGACGACGTGGGGTTTGATCGAGGATATTCGTGTTCCGCGAGGGATGGGGAACGGATTCCAGCCCCAGACATTAGAGAGGTATAAAAGGGTTCACAAAAGGGTAGATGAGGGGGTTTTGAAGATGTTCTTGATGGGGGTCTCGACGAGGAAGGTGGGGGACGTGCTGAAGGCGCTGTTCAACTATACGCTGTCGGCGAGCTACGTCTCCAAGCTGGCGAAAAAGCTCGACGAGGAGGTGTATCCGTTCGTCGCCCATCAACTGTGCTGGGCTCACAAGCTCCGCAACGTAGCGAACAAGTGCCCGAAAAAATACCTCGAGCAATGTATCGCCCATGCACGGCGAATCTACCTCTCTCGAACGCCGAAGATCGCGCTGAGAGTCTTCCGGGAGTGGGAGAGGACCTGGCGGGACAAGGCCCCCAAAGCCGTCCAATGCCTCGCCAACGACATAGATAAACACCTGGCGTTCCTCAACTGCCCCGTCGAGCACCACAAAATCATCCGGACCACGAATGTCATCGAGAGATTGTTCCGAGAACTCCGCAGGAGGATCAAGGTCATGGGGACATTCTCGGATACCCCAAGCTGCAAGCGCATCGTCCACAGCCTATTTGCTTATCACAACACCCGCTGGACCAGGATCTCTTATCGAATTGAAGAAATCGCCTTAAACCAAAAACAGGCCGCGTAACAATGACCGGAGAATACACCCAACTTTACACGCTTCTCCTGACATTACCCCCGTGAACCCAAACCGAGGAAAAGGGTTGACGGCGCGGGAGGATTTTGTTAGAAGTTTCCGAGATTTCGAAAGGTAGGACGAGCCGCTTCCTGGGGACCGGGTGGGCGAGGAGCAGACGCGGCGTGCTTCTTTGACCGAGAGAGCAAATCGTGCATGGTCGTGCGAGGAAGCGGCGATTTTGTGTTCTCACGAGACCATTCATCACCCATTGAGGTCAGCGCTTGGAAATGAAGGGAATATCCATAGCCGAGTTTTACGAGAAGATGAAGGACGAGCTGCAGTTGACCCTCGTGGTGGGGAAGCAGGGTCTCCGCCGGATGATCAAGTGGCCAGAAATCAATCGTCCTGGGCTGGCGTTGGCGGGTTATTTCGAGTACTTCCC
>CAZFAP010000255.1:0-3978 GCA_964516325.1 uncultured Verrucomicrobiota bacterium | reverse complement strand
GTGCTGTCGTCAGGCTGTTCCTGAACGATCCTGGTTATTTGTTGTTTTGCCGAAGACATGTTGTCAGCTCCTTTGTACGTGGAACAACATGCCGGATTCCAAGTGCAATCCCGTATTTGCCCTTACAGTCTCTCCGGTCGTCGGGCTGTCATATGCCAGTGCGGTGCGCCCCAGCGGAGGATGGTACCGTCGGCTCCGCCATTCCTAAGCCCCCAACAACTTCGGACTCTTTTTCCCCGGAAATCGCTCCATCGTTCGATCCGCCTGTTATTATGCCGAACTCTGGAGCGATGTCAAGCGCGATGTGCCTGCCTGCGCCCAGGGAAGGAGCAGGCGGTCCCATCTGCGTCGTTGCAATGGCACAAACAGGGTCCCTTGGAGAGGCGCGAAGACGCAAAGACCACCAAGAGTCGGATAGAGAAAATGCCTGGCGTCTGAGCGTCTTGGCGAGAGAAAGTGGGGAGAGGAGACCTCTCGCAAAGGCGCAAAGCTCGCCAAGAAAGGAGGAGGGGAGACTGATAGGCTGGGCGGAGGCTGACAAATACCGTACGAAAGACGATCGGGATTCGATTTTCCTTTGCGTGCCTGCGTCTTGGCGAGAGAAAACGAAATTCGGAGACGTGGAAAGCGGCTCAGGACGCCACCCGGAACCGCGTCACGTGATCCCTCAGACCTCTGCGTATGCCCCAGACTCGACGTGTGTTCACCGGACGCATACGATAATCAGCCTCGCCCTTGAATTGCTGAATCGTCGGCTTTTCGGCAGGACATCAGCGCTCTATATGGAAGGGTTCTGTGAGCGCTGGACGGCTCGTCTTGGGAGCTTCCGCCCTGAACCTTAGAGTTACCTCTTTCCCCGTTTGGTTTCCAATATCGGCTGTCGAATTCCACACGAAGGTGTGGGTCTGCCCCTGTGGCGAGGAGGCGACTCCCGTCGGAACCTCACCGCCGGGTGCGGCTGTCGCGGGATGCCAGGTTCTCCCTCCGTCGTCGGAGTATTCCGCGATAACGGGACAGGAGATGCTTCGAGCGTTCCACAACGTGTAGCTGACGGTAACCTCTCCATCCGCCGCCACGTGCACCTGCCCGCTCGTCCGTATGAAAACCATGTCCGGGTCAAGCTCGTCTGCCCCTATGTCGGTGATTGGGACTTCGCCCACAGGCAGAATTCTCGGGTCACCGTCCAGGTCCTTTTCCGGCAGGCTCGACACGTCATTCGACCCGCTGTCAATGCAGGGCGAACTCGGCAGCAGATGATAGTCTCCGTTCTCGGGATCAAAGTATATCGGCTCCGCCATGATGTTCCCGTTGACCCCGGCGAACTTCGGCTCCGAGACATTGCTGTTCTTGACAATCGCCTGTCCCAGCAGAACCATATCGCCCGGACTCCCCCAGATCGAGGAGTTCAGGATGGTCACCAGACTGCCGGGCTCCGCCAAAATGTTCCCGCCCTCTCCTGAAGAATTATCCGACATGGTGCAGCTCACGAGTTGGAGGTCGCAGCCCTGCGTCGCATACGCTCCTCCGCCGCTGAGGTCTGCGCTGTTATCGTAAAAGAGGCATCCGGCAAAAACCGGGCGAGATTCCTCAATCCCGCAAACCCCGCCCCCGTACCAATACGCGCTGTTCTCGGCAACAATCGTCGTGGTGAACTTCGGAGAGGACTTCTCGTAGCAGAAAATCCCCCCTCCATCGTCCGCCAGATTTCCCATGATTGCGGAATCAACGATGGTTGGCGACGAGCCGCTGTCCACGCATATCCCACCACCCCATGTGGCGGAGTTCCCGACGATCTGGCACTCCGAAATCACCGGGGAAGACCCAACGCAATATATGCCTCCTCCGACGGGCGCCGACCGCCCAAATCTACTGCCCGTGCCGTTGACGATCGTGAACCCCTCTAACCGAGCCGAGCGCACGCTCTCAAAACTCACGACGCTCCCCAGTCCTGTTCCATCAATCGCAGTGGATTCCGGGCCGTCCAAGCTTCGGACTTCGATGTTCTTCCTTATGGCGATGTTTTCCGGGTACGTTCCCGACGCGACCAGAACCACGTCGCCGTCAAAGCCCGCCTCAACGCCTTTTTGAATCGTCGGATAATCTGCCGGGATTTCTATCGGCTTTATGTTCAGCGTTACCGGCACGACTTTTTCCGCGACGTTCGCGCCCACCGCTTTCACCGTAATCTTCCCCTGGTATGTCCCCAGGTCGAGACCCGCCTTCACCGCCGATACGGTAACCGCGCCGCTTCCCGAGTCCACTGCCCCCAGCGTGGGGGTGACTCTCAGCCATCCCGCGTCATAGCTCACCTGCCAGCTCAGTTTCCCATTGCTCGATATTGTTATCTCCTGCGAGGGAGGATTCGGACCCCCTCTTCCCGTCGTGAAAAGAAGCTGCGTTGGCGACACGGTCATGTCCGCGACCGCTGGCTTGAGCCGCAGCTCGACCGGAATAGTCAGTGGAGAGTTCGTCGCCCCGTCCCCGCTGACGACTATGAAGCCGCTATGCGTGCCCGCCGATAGACCCGCCGCGTGCACCAAAACCGACACTTCGTTCATATTCCCGGTGCTTGCCCCAAAGTCCGGGCTGACCGTTATCCATGTCGGGCTTCCCTGCGCCTGCCACCATAATGTCAATCCCCCAGCGTTCCATATCTGAATCATTTGTGCCGCCGGATCGCCCGCCCCCTCGTCCGCTGTGAACACGAGACTCTCAGGCTGCACGGCAATCTGAGGACGGGATTTGGCGAGAATGAGCGTTACCGAAACCGTCTTGGGCGTGTTCGATGCTCGCGGCGCCACGATGGTGATCGTCGCCCTGTACGTCCCAGGAATCAACCCTATAATATGCGGCGACACCGTCAGAACGTCCGTCTCTCCGGCGCCGCTTCCGACATCCGGCGTTACCGAGAGCCACGCCGCGCTCACCCACGCCTGCCACGTCATCTCTCCGCCTCCGCCGTTGCGAACCTGCAGGGGTTGGGGCTTCGGGTCGCCTTCTGACAGGACCGCTGAGAAGACCATCTTTTCCGGTGAGACAACGATGAATCCGGGCGGCTCTTCCACGGTCAGTGTTACCAGCACCACCGACGAGCCACCGACGAGGTCGGACGCCTCAATGCCTATCTCCCCCCTGTAAATCCCCGCAGAAAGACCAGAAATATCCACCTCAACCGCGACTTCATCTTTCTCTCCGCTGCTCTGCCCGCTGTTCGTGGAGAGCGTCAGCCACGACGAATCGCTCTCGACCCGCCAGCTCAAAACCCCGCCGCCCGAGTTCCATATTTCCAGTGCCTGCGCCGCCGGATTCTCCCCACCTTCTTGAGCCATGAACGCGAGCGACTGCGGAGAGTACGAAAGCCGAACCGGCGAAATGTTGCTCACGGTGAAATTCCCTGTCTCGCCAGCCTGCCCAGCCTTTCTATCAAAAGGCGTTATTTTCACTCTCACCGTCTCGCTCGTCCGATAGCCGACGTTGTGGAGCGAATCCCAGACGAAGACGTGCGGCGAGCCTTCCGCCGAAGATGAAAGTCCGACCTCGCCGTCGCCGCCGTTCCCTCTTCTGGCAGGACTCCATTTGCCGCCCCCGTCCAGGGAATACTCAACCTTGATCGAGCATGGGTCGCCCTCCGCATCCACGAGACGATAATCGTTTGTTACGTTGCCGCTCTGGATGCCTACCGGAGTGTCAACCTCCGCTCTCGGACGCGAATTGTTGCGGACAGCGAACTCAGAAGTCTCCGCCGCCGTCCCCTTCTTGGGATCGTACGGCACGACCTTCAACTGAACGCGGCTATCCACTCCCGGCATGTCCTCACCCGACCGCCACACCATCGCATGGCCCACACCCTGCGGCGAGGAACCGAGGTTCTCGACGACCGATTCCGGCGTCAGTGTCGCTCGATTCCACGACCAACCGCCGTCGCGCGAGAAGAAGACCTCCACGAAGCACGCATCCGACTCAAAATCGAAGAGTTGG
>CAZFAP010000254.1:0-3990 GCA_964516325.1 uncultured Verrucomicrobiota bacterium | reverse complement strand
CCTTCCCGCCCTCGAGGAGCGGAAACTCTTCGCCCACAACGCGGGACACGCCCTCTGCGCGTGCTTCGGCTATCACAAGGGGTACACGTACATCTACGAAGCCATCCGCGACAGGGAAATCCGGCGCAAGACCCTCGCCGGCCTCAACGAGTCCGGCCGCGCTCTCATCAAAAAACACCACTTCGAGCCGAAAGAACACAAAGCCCACCTTGACGACCTCGTCCGCCGATTCAGCAATGTTGCCCTCGGCGACACCGTCGCCCGCGTCGCCCACGACCCCATCCGCAAATTGGGCCGTCACGACCGCTTCATTGGCAGCGCACTCCTCGCCCTTGAATATGGAGTCCAACCCGTTTTCCTGTTAGAAGGCATTGTCGCCGCCCTCCGATACGACAACCCCGATGACGAAAAAGCGATGGAGCTCCAGCGCCTTCTGTCCGACGAAGGTATCGCCCACGTCCTCGAATCCATCTGCGGCCTGAACGCCGCCGAGCCGCTTTACGAGATGATCTCGCGCAACTATCAAATTAGTCGCAGGTCCCGGCGAGGGCAGCCGTACCGGCGCGACGGAAGCCCGTAGCTCTTTTGACACGAAGGAACCGCTTGAACAACCTCCCGGTTGGGAGCGTGGCAATGAAAAGATCCAGACGATTTCGACTGCTCTTGTACTTGGTCGCGCTTCTCTCCTTTCCCCTCCTGGTACTGTACGTCTTCCTGGGCACAACAGCGTTGTACCGCCTGGGAGAGCTTCTTGATCCTCCCGAATCCCCAGCGGGCGTTGACGGCGTGGTCGTGTATCTGGATGGCGATCCTCGCCCCAACCGAGACAAAGGGCTGACTCTCCACCTCATGAAGGGCGACAAAAAAACACGCCCCCTCAGCGAAGCCGCTGCGGACAAGGACGAGCTTCTCTCAGGTCCAGCCCTCTCGCGCGACGGCAGAATGCTCGCCTATGTCGTGGAGTTCCGCGATTGCTTCCGCGTCGTGGACACGCCGAAACGCCAGACAGGCCCCTCACGCGCCACATACCAGCTCGTCCCGGAGAGGGCGAACCGCCGGGTTTTTGTCCAGGAAATGGGCGGGACACAAACAATGGACTTGAGCAGAGGACTCGCCGACGACATCGAACCGGAGTGGTCACCCGACGCTAAGCTGATCGCATTCTCTTCGGGCGAGAGGACGTTTGACGACCCATCCAACCCCTCTACTCTTCGTCCGCATCTACACCAAATCTGGGTCATGGATTCCCACGGCGACAACCGACGACGAGTGACGGATCTTCCAACCCAGTGCTTTCACCCGACGTGGTCACCTGACAGCAAGCAAATCGCTTTCATCGCTGCCTCCCCATTTCACATCCGCGCCCCGCGTGAAGCAATCCCCCCGGTCCTCGAGGAGGCGAGACGCCATTTCCTCTGCGAGCTCTGGGTGATAAATAGCGATGGCGCCCGCCCCAGGCAATTGACCGGAATTGGGCCGCTCTCGAAGTCGCAGAGGTGGTGGCTGACCACGAATCCATACGACTTACCCTCGGCGTGGGAGCCGCGATGGTGCCCCGTCGGAGACGACATCGTGCTCGTCTTCAAGGACCAACTGTTTCTCTGCAACGCGAAGGATGGCCAACTCAAACAACTCACCAGGCTCGACCCGGATATGCCCCGGGACCATCCCCTGGGCCCCTGCTGGTCCCCAGACGGACAGTCGATCTGCTTCGCTTATCACCGGTACGCTGGCCGCCGCCCATTCTCCGACTCCTACGAGTTCACCAACGACCTCTACCTCATAGGAAGAAATGGCTCCCGCCTGCGCCGCCTCACAAGCACCCGGTTCGCCTGGGAGCCCTCATGGGGCCCCGAATGCTCTCCACCCCAGAATGGCGGATAAACCCCGCCGCTTCTCCAACGTCCCCCTCGGCGACACCATCGCCCACGTCGCCTGACAACCAGCCGGTTCGCCTGCAGGCCGTTGTGGGGTCACGAATGTTCTCGACACCGGAATGGCAGACAAACCCAGGGGCCTCTCAAGCGGCGCGCCGCGACACCACTCCCGAGTTCGGCCTGACCCCCGACCCCAGCCCTGGTCGTCACCCTCGACTTCGACACCGCAGCCCATGCCACCTAATCTCCAGCGCCCCCTGCCCACCGAAGGTATCCCCCACGTCCTCCAATCCGTCTGCTCCCTTTCCCCCTCCGAACCGCTCTTCGACCTCATCCTCGCCGAATACCAATCGACCATCCGCTCCCGAAAGCCCCGCCCCTAAGCCCCCTGCCCCCCCCCCACGACTACCTCCTCTCCCTCCACTCCCGCCGCCGGCGCTTCGTACCTCCCGGACCGATTCGGCACAAGGATCAACTCCCCCACGACTCCCAGCGGAGCGGCAGCTTCAAGTCCTCCTGAACGATCTCTCTGAGCCTGCACATCTTATCGGACGTAACAAAGATCATATTGTACTGCAATGCGCAGGCCACGGACCAAAGATCGTTCTCTTGTATCCCAAGCGATTTTGCCGTTGACCTGTCAATCAGGTCCTCCGGATGCCTCTCCTTTATGGTTTTAAGTCCACGCTTCGTCTCCGGCGTGCCGTACTTTCTAAAGAGCGCCGCGCGAACGCGTGCGTAATCGTCGGTGGTGTGCTCATTGATCGGGACACACCGATACTGCCTCAGCTTCTCGATTGTCAGGAGCTTCCTGGCCTCATCACCAGCCAAGCACACTTTATAGCCATATTTGATCTCGGCTATGGCAATTGGAGACACATACAAAACATCGCGTTCTGGCACGATGCTCTCGAGGAACTTCTGCACCTTGGGATCCTGGGCACGCCTCTCGTGCAATAGCGCGGAAAGCACGCACGTGTCCAAAAGGAATGTCTTCACAGAGCATCCTCCATCAGCAGCTCTAACATCGCGGAGATTTTCTCGTCTTTTATGGGTTCGATGCTGAGCACACGCTTCGCGACCGAGTTTTGAAACCCCTCGGAGATGAGTTCATGAAGCGGAAGATAGGCCTCGAATCCCGGGGGATAGTAGCCTTTAAACTCAAATGGAACAGGCCGAGGGAACCCCTGAAACAAGTCCAGCAGTTCCCGCTCAAGAACCGGCGGCAGATTGTAAGCCTTCAATATGGCCGCATCCAATCGCAGCAACACCTCTTTGGCTCTATCCTCAGCCCAGCCCTCACCCGTGCCCGCCTTCTCGATCACCGTCAGCAATTCCGCAGCCGTCTCCTCCACCCGCTCTCCCCTCAGGGACGAGACACTTGGGATCGGTAGACCTTTCAGCGTCGCGGTCCTGTTGTCCCTCCCTTCCTCTTGCGCAAACAGGTACGCGTTCGCTACGGGAGAGTTCAAAAGCGAAAGCACCAGCTTCGGGCTGACCTCTGGCCCGCTCCAGATCGCCAGAAACTGCTCTGAGAAGGCCATTCCGTGTGGATCGAGGGCCGCCGCGAGGCGCCATGGGTCTCCGCGCCCGAACCTCGCGCGGTTGCAAACGACTTTCGGCTTGTGCCATTCATACAGGTAGCCGCCGTCATGCTGGACCTCCGGAATAAGGGACAAATAGACTGGCTTGTTCCTAAGCCGGAATTGCTGAAGGTTTCCCCCGGAGACCCGATGGCCTAGCCGAAAGCCCTTCCTGGCCACCGGCGACCGCAGGTCGCTCCTCGAATACCCCCTTCGCCGCAGCCTCCCGTCGGAGAGCCAGTGTATCCCACGCCTAATCTCGACGAAATCACCGAGAATCGGATACCCTCGCAGGTACTCCCACGCTCCCCATAGTTGCGGTGTCCAAAGGACAAGGCTCTCACTCTCGGCCACGGGAAGCGTGACCACCCTTTTGCGCCATCGCGCCTGCCTATCGTCTCGAAGGAATGAGCCTACATCGTCTTTCGCAACGTTCGCGCAACTCACCGAGGTCTTCTGGACCCGCTTCGCCCTGCCCCAGGACAGAAGTAACACGGCCCCCACATCCGAGTGACGAAAGATGGACTCCG
>CAZFAP010000253.1:0-4035 GCA_964516325.1 uncultured Verrucomicrobiota bacterium | reverse complement strand
TGGCAAAAGCGGGAATGAGCCACATCCCCATCCTCGTGGCCAAACAGAACGAGGTCAGCGAGAGGATCGAGTTGCTGTAACGCTCGCGGGCTCTTGCGTCTTCCGTACTTCAGACCGTCTCGAGCATGACTTCTTCAAATGAATCGAAGTGTTTGCGGTTGTACGTGGCCAGGCGCGAGACCCCGTGGTATAACATCACGGCTATGATGTTGGCATCGTGAATTTGGTGGCCCTGGATGTCGTAGCGACGCACGAGGTCCCGGAGGATAGCGGCGGCACCGAGCGGCTCATCGAGCACTTCCAAGGAGGGTAGGAGCACCTCCAGTTCAGCGAGAGCGTCGCGGACGGTGAACCTTCTTTCGAAGAAGCGCCCTCCGGTCAGCACGACGAGAAACTCCCGCAAGATTTGGGTCGTGACGCAAAGGATTGTTCCGCGGCGCTGTAAGGTCGTCAGCCAATCCCGGGACTCCCCGTGTCTGATGTCCCCAAGCACGGTGCTATGCACGAATCTGTTAGTGTCCACGACACAGCGTTTATCGTCCGGCGTCACCATAGATCTCGTCGCGCCCCATTGTCCCACCCAGATAGCGCCTTCCGTCGAGCGCGGGCCAGTCACAAGCCAGAAGAGGCCGTGTCCTCAGCTTACTAACGCTGTCGTTGCGCCTTGCTTGGCGTATGAGGGGCTTGAGCTTGTCGAACCTGGCGCTCACGTTCCTCATGAGTTCGGCTGGCGCCTGGGTTTCGTCGAGCGCCTTGAGTCCTTGCGTGAATAACTTCTCGAGTCTCGTCGCAAGCTCTCGGTCTAGCACGCCGGGATAGTGCGCCGCCGCCGTCAGTGCGGCATGGCAAGCGAACCGCGAAGCCACATCGAACTGCCTCTGGGCGGCCGCGGCGTTTTGATCCGGCCCTCGCAGCGCCGCGATACCCTCCTGCAAAGCCCCAATGTCGAATTGCAGCAACCGAACCATACTCCTGTTCTCTCGAAAAACTCGACCCGGCCTGGATCGCAACATGTACCGTGTCAAATTGCGCGCCGGCTCGGGCAAGCGTCCCGCAAAACACCCACTCTTGACTCCATGTCGTGCCGGAGCCTGCCGTACCAACTGAACGCCTGTTGCTCGAGCGTCTCGCATCTCCCCGCGAGTGCAGATGCGCCGTTGGCCGCGGCGCTCTGACGATCCAAGTGGCTCGCGCCCTCGTCAAGCAGTGGTGCGAGCACTTTGGCTTTGAACTCGCTGCCGATTAGCTCGATTGCCTGCACGGCCTGCGAGGAGGGGCCACCAATGTCGAGCCGTTTGGCGCAACCGTACGCCGCCCTCATCTCGATCCAGGCCCGCTCCGCCAATTCCCGGAACTGTTGGGTGACCATCTCCTCGCCTTTCTGAGACTCCATTTCCCACTCGAACGAGAAGTGCTCAATCTGGAATTTCACGGCGAGAAAAAGCGCGCGGAGAGGGGCCCCGACCGCTGCCAAGGCGCACAAGGCGCCAAGTTCTGGGGCTTCGGCACAGGCACACCAAGCATCCGGGCACGAGATCGAACGCAAAACATCGCTCAATCCTTTATCCCGCGGTTCGGGATGCCCCTGACTCGCTGGGTTTCTGTTCTCCACTTCTTCCTGTCCTTAATGGCCTTGGCAACATCGCGCGGGGAGACAGCAGCTCGGCGGCCCGCCCGCGCGAGAGGGGACTTGTTCTCGTATGCATCCCTTGCGCCGACCGCCAGGGTCTATTAAGGTGATTATCACCCCCGCACCCTGGTGTCAAGAAGAAACCCCCAGGCGTAACTCACGAAGATTCCCGGAGCTAAGCGTCGGTCTTATCTTTCGGGAGGTAGGGGCATTTGATGAAGAGCATGCGGGTCGGGGAATGGGTGTCGTTGATGATGTTGTGTTTTTCTTTTGGCTCGATGCGGAAGGCGTCCCCCTTTCTCACGCGATACTCCACACCATCAATGACGACCTTTGGCTCGCCTTCGAGGAAGTAGAACGTTTCCTCGACCTGATCGTGGTAATGGGCGCCGAGCTCCTGACCGGGATGGAAGACGATGATTCCCCATTCATGCCTCGGCCCGCGAAACAGATATTTCGGGCCGCTGTCCTCAAAACGAAATTCTTTCTCGCTTTCGTTGACCTTTTCCATAGCAGCCCCTCCGGCATGCGTCTGACGACGCTGCACAGCCAGTGAGAAGAGCGGATCCGCTCCGACTCCGCGCCGAGCGAGCTCATCGCTTGCCTATGCCGAGAAACTCCTGAATCACGGGCGCATACTTGACGGTCAGCCCTGCGACAACGACGGCGATCATACTCATCAACTTGATCAAAATGTTGAGCGAAGGGCCGGAGGTATCCTTGAAGGGATCGCCGACGGTATCGCCGACGACGCTCGCCTTATGAGCGAGCGAACCCTTGCCGCCGTACAAACCGCCCTCGATGGATTTCTTCGCATTGTCCCACGAGCCGCCGGAGTTCGCCATGAAAATAGCGAGTACGAAGCCGCTGGCAAGCCCTCCCGCCAGAAGCCCCATCACCCCCGCGACTCCGAGGAGAAGCCCGATGATAATCGGTGAGATGATCGCCATCAGCGACGGGAAAATCATTTCCTTCTGGGCGGCGACGGTGCTAATGGTAACGCAGGCGGCATAATCAGGCTTGGTCTCGCCCGTCATGATTCCGGGCATTTCCTTGAACTGGCGTCGGACTTCGTTGACCATTTTGCCTGCGGCTCTGCCGACGGCTCTCATCGCCAGAGCACAGAAGACGAACGCCAGGACGCTTCCGAAGAAAAGACCGACGAGGACCTTCGGGTTCATGAGGTTGACCTGATAGAACTCCATGAAGTCCGAGAGAGACGCCTGGGTGACATTGACGGCTTTTCCCGCGACAGCGATCGTCGTGCTCCCAATTCTCTCGAGTCCCGCGCGTATTTCCTCGACGTACGCGGCGAGAAGAGCAAGGGCGGTTAGCGCCGCGGAACCGATGGCAAACCCCTTCCCGGTTGCGGCGGTGGTGTTTCCGAGCGCATCCAGGGCGTCGGTGCGGCGGCGGACTTCCGGGCCGAGGCCGCTCATCTCCGCGTTTCCGCCGGCGTTGTCCGCGACGGGGCCGTAAGCGTCGGTGGCAAGAGTTATCCCAAGAGTCGAGAGCATTCCCACGGCTGCGATTCCAATCCCGTAAAGACCCATTGCGGGATTGGCGAAGCCGCCTGCGAAGGCGAAACTCAAAATCGTCCCCAGGCCCGTCACGATGACGGGCACACCCGTCGAGAGCATCCCGGTAGAGATGCCCGCTATGATGACAGTCGCCGGGCCGGTCTGGGATTGTCCAGCGACGGCCTGGGTCGGCTTGAAGTCGGCGGAAGTGTAGTATTCCGAAGACTTGCCGATGATTATCCCGACGATTAGCCCGGTGGCGACAGCGCCCCATACTCCGATGCCTACCTTCCACCCGAACAATACCCCCAGAAGGACAAAGCCGAGAACAAAGATGCCCAGGGCGCTGAGGTTCACTCCTCTGGCGAGCGCGCGGATAAGATTTTTCTGAGTTGCTTCTTCGCTCGCTCGCACTGCGAAGATGCCCACAACAGATAGGATTGTTCCTATCCCTGCCATGACCATCGGAGCCACAACCGATTTGAAGGCGAATTCGGGATGTTCTGCGAAGGCTGCTGCTCCCAGGGCCGCTGTGGCAAGAATGGAGCCGCAGTACGACTCGTAGAGGTCCGCGCCCATTCCCGCGACGTCTCCGACGTTGTCTCCGACGTTATCGGCGATTGTTGCGGGGTTGCGCGGGTCGTCCTCGGGTATTCCGGCCTCGACTTTTCCGACGAGGTCGGCGCCCACGTCTGCGGCTTTCGTGAAGATTCCGCCTCCGACACGCGCGAAGAGTGCCTGAGAGCTCGCGCCCATGCTGAAGCAGAGCATGACGACCGTCGTTTCCTTGAGCGAGACGCCGCTCGCCTGCAAAATCGTGAACCAACCGCAGATGTCAAACAGTCCCAGACCCACGCAAATCAGCCCCATAACGGCGCCGCTGCG
>CAZFAP010000252.1:0-4097 GCA_964516325.1 uncultured Verrucomicrobiota bacterium | reverse complement strand
CGCCCCGGCGGGTCGGATTGTTGTGGGGTTGTCCGCCCGTAACTGAGCGGTTACCCGCCCGCTTCGTTATGTCGTTGTCGGAACCTGTCGGGTGTGGTATCCTATCGGGAAAGGCTGCTGCAGGGCACCTTTCTAACATAATGCAGCATCTCTCTCGGATGCCGTGCGGTGAAACAGCGGCAGTGCACCTTACGCGGGTTACCTCACTTCCTGACGGCGGGTTCGTCAAGGGAGCCTCGCGGGTGCATTTCCCCGCACGAGAGAAGACTGGAGAGTTCCTTCGTGGCGTTGGGAAATAACCGAATCCTTGAAAAGAAAGTGCTTGCCCCGGCCATCAACATGTTCGTCGTGGAGGCGCTCAGAATCGCTCGAAAGGCGCAGCCCGGCCAGTTCGTGATCCTCCGCCTTGACGAGAAGGGCGAGCGAGTCCCCATGACGATAGCCGACTCGGACGCCGACAGAGGAGTCATAACTTTCGTCGTTCAGGAAGTCGGCAAGACCACAACCCAAATGGGAACCCTCCGGCAGGGCGATAGGTTATTGGATTTAGTCGGGCCGCTCGGCAGACCCTCTGAAATTGAACTGTTTGGAAGAGTCGTCCTGCTCGGCGGAGGAATCGGCAGGGCTCCGATCTTCCCAATCGTGAAAGCCCTGAAGCATGCCCGGAATCACGTGATTTCCATAGTCGGAGCAAGAAGCAAGGACTTTGTCTTCTGGGAGGACAAAATAGGCGAATTCTGCGACGAGTTCATCGTCACCACGGACGACGGCTCCCACGGAAGAAAAGGGCTCGTCACCGACGCTTTGAGTGAGGTCCTTTCCCGCGGACCCCGCATTGACCGGGTCGTCGCGATAGGTCCCGTCATGATGATGAAAGCCGTGGCCGACGTGACCAGAAAAGCCGGAATAAAAACGATCGTCAGCCTGAATCCGATTATGGTGGACGCGACAGGCATGTGCGGCGGATGCCGCGTTACGGTCGGCGGCCAAACGCGATTCGCCTGCGTGGACGGGCCTGAGTTCGACGGCCATCTCGTTGATTTCGGCGAACTCATGGCTCGACAAAGCATTTACAGAGAAGAAGAGAGATTTGCCGCTGAAAGATGTCTGCTCAGGGATGTCGCCACATAGCGGTTTTCGGTTCGCCTTACCGGCGCTCTGTTGATGGAAGACTGGAAGAAACATAAGCAGCCAATGCCTCGTCAGGACCCGAGGGTCCGCGTGATGAACTTCGATGAAGTTGCCCTCGGCTTTACGGAGGAGCAGGCCGTTCGCGAGGCCCAACGCTGCGTTCAATGCAAGAAGGCCCCCTGCGTCGCCGGCTGCCCCGTAGAGATCACTGTCCCCCGCCTCGCCGAGCTCGTGAAACAGGGCGATTTCCTCCGGGCAGCAAAAGAAGTCAAAGAGAAAAACGCCCTCCCAGCTATATGCGGGCGCGTTTGTCCGCAGGAGGAGCAGTGCGAGAAAGTCTGCGTCCTCGGAAAGAAATTTGAGCCGGTCGCCATCGGTCGCCTCGAACGGTTTGTCGCCGACTACGAAGCCGCTACTGCGGAGATACTCCCTCCTCCGCGACCGTCTTCGACCGGCAAAAAGGTCGCCGTCGTTGGCTCCGGCCCCGCCGGCCTCACCGTATCCGCCGACCTGGCGAAGCTCGGCCACTCCGTCACCATCTTTGAGGCCTTCCATAAGGCGGGAGGAGTTTTGACCTACGGCATCCCCGAATTCAGATTGCCCAAAGCCGTCGTGCAGAGAGAGGTCGAATTCGTCCTGAGCCTTGGTGTAGAGCTGCGCCTGAGCGAAGTCGTCGGCCGCACCACAACGATAGATGAGTTATTCGCCGGAGGATACCGTGCCGTCTATGTCGCAGTCGGCGCCGGGTTGCCTCTTTTCATGAAAATCCCCGGCGAGAACTGCAATGGGGTTTACTCCGCAAACGAGTTTCTCACCCGCTCCAACCTCATGAAGGCGTATATGTTTCCGCAGTACGACACCCCGATAAAAAGGGGGAGACGCGTCGCGGTGGTTGGCGGCGGGAACGTGGCTATGGACGCGGCCAGAACGGCTTTGAGGCTCGGAGCAGAACGCGTATATAATATCTATAGGCGCTCCCGCCAGGAAATGCCCGCCAGAGAGGAGGAGATCGCCAACGCGGTCGAGGAAGGAGTGGACATCCGATTCTTGACAAACCCTGTCCGCATCATCCCCGATCAAAGGGGTTGGGTGCGGGCTATCGAATGCATCACCATGCGGCTTGGTGAACCGGATGACTCAGGACGGCGACGCCCCGTCCCCATCGAAGGTTCGGAGCATAGCATAGACGTTGACGTGGTCGTCATGGCCATCGGCAACGGCGCTAACCCGCTCCTCCCTTCGGCGACCCCGGGTCTGGCGACAAACAAATGGGGCAACATCATCGCAGAGGAACAGACGGGCAAGACCTCCCGAGAAGGGGTTTACGCCGGGGGGGACATCGTTACCGGCGCCGCCACAGTCATCAGTGCCATGGGCGCCGCCAGACAGAGCGCCAGAGCCATCCACGCTTATCTCATGGGAAACGGGAAGTAGGAAATAACAGCAGCTCTCAATGCACGCGAACCGTCGCGCATGGTCAACCTTGTGCTCTTGTACAAAAGCAGTTGTTCGGTCTTTGAACTCAGGGATTCGGCCGTAACGTCGTCTCGCGGACCGACATTCCCAAGGCTGGATACTCGTTCTTCATGGGAGGGGAACACAATGAGAATTGCCGTGTGGACCGTACTTGCGATGCTTGGTTGCGCCCTCGTCACCGGAGGGGCCGCCGCAGAGGAAAGGTCGGAGGTCGCCGACCTGTCCTATTCCGAGCTGATTAGCTACGGGATAATCAACGCCTACTCGACGAATGTCCTGGTTCAGAGCGGCTTCGAGGGCGGAAGCCTCCCCAGGGCTGACGCGCTTGACGCTGTCGAAAGAAACGCGGCCTTCGTGAAAGTCCTTCAGCGATACGCTCACAGTCTGAAGCGCTCCTCGGCGTCCAGAGACGAAGGAATGAAGAAGCTCATCGCCGACATGTCCGAAGTGAGCACCTATCTCGAGCAGCAGACCCAGTCCCTGAAAGACGTGGTCGCTGACCCCAAAAGCCAGTCGGCAAGACGCCTCTATCGGAGCTATTCCGACAAACTCGAGAAAATGATAGAGTCCATGCTCAGGGGGAAGTAGCGTAAGCCGCTCGGCAAGGAAAGCAGTGCAACCAGGCAGAGTCGTGGCAAAGCTGTTCGTGGGAGTTCTTGCCCCATTGGAATCGCTCCTGGACAGAGCCAGGTCCGAACTGCAACTTCGCTGCGGCGTCATAGACTTGCAGAGCGCTGTATTCCCGTTCGACTATACGACATACTATGAGGAGGAACTGGGCAAGGGGCTTCTTCGCCAGTTTGCCTCCTTCGATAGGCTCATTGATCCGGGAGAATTGCGAGCGATCAAGAGGGAGACAATTCGCCTCGAGACGGAGATGTCTGTCGGCGAAAAGAGAACGGTGAATGTGGACCCCGGATACGTCAACCTCTCGACCGTAGTCCTTGCAACCACCAAGGATGCGAGTTACAGAGTCTATCTCGGAGACGGCATTTACGGACAGGCAACCCTCTCTTACCGCGCCGGCGCCTTCGCCCCGTTTGAGTGGACGTACCCGGATTACCGGGAGGCCGAAAGTCTGAGGTTTTTCGGAGAGGTGCGGAAGAGGTTCAAGGAACAATTGAGAGAGGATGTTGCGGGCTGAGACGACCGTTGGGGAGGCGCAATTGCCCGGCAATCGCTCAGTTGGGGATGGAACCACAGAGCAGGCAGAGATCGCACAGATAGTACAGCCCCCGGAAAAAGCGCGGCATGGGCAGCGTGCCCCGCCCAAGGCGGGGGATGCCACAACCATCTATCCTCCGCGTACCTTGCGGTGAGCGCCCTGAGAGTGAGGGATTGCATTTCGTGAAAAAAATCTATTGACACCGCAGAGCCGAATGGTCTATTTTTGACAGTTGACCCTTCGGAAAGGTGGAGTGTATTTTCTTTCGGCCCGGCCCACGTAGCTCAGTCGGTAGAGCACTTCCTTGGTAAGGAAGAGGTCTCCG
>CAZFAP010000251.1:0-4123 GCA_964516325.1 uncultured Verrucomicrobiota bacterium | reverse complement strand
CTCAATCCCCCCTACCCGTCCAACAGCACTGCCCGGCTCCCGATCGGCCATAAGATCGCCCCTCTTTCTCCCCCCGCGCCCCCTTTCCGAAGGAAGCCCAGTCCTTATGGCACAATTTCAACGCAAGAACCGCCTCCGTTGACTCTCAAGGCCCGTTCTGTTACCGTTGCCTCGGCTTGCTACTCGCAACAAGGCATGTCCCGATGGGCGCCGATCTGTTGACCGGAGCCGCCACCATGAGACCTATCAACACCAAACTCAGGCGCAATCTTAACCGGTACATCCTCCAGTGTGCCCTGGCAACTCTCACAATCGTCGTAGTCCTTCTCTTCCTGGATGTGCTATCCCGGACGGCAATCATCGCCAGCCTGGGCGCCACCGCCTTCATCGTATTCACGATGCCGAAGTCCTACCCGTCGGGGACAAGGCCCCTCGTCGGCGGATATGTTGTTGGCATATCGCTCGGCTGTCTTTGCTCCCTTTTGTCGGAGACGCCCCTGCTAACCTCGCTGCTCGGCGGTCATAGGACATCCCTCATTGTCTTTGGCGCCCTCGCCGTTGGCGGCGCAATTTTTCTCATGGCCATCACGAACACGGAACATCCTCCCGCGGCTGGCATCGCCCTCGGACTGGTTCTCAATGATTGGGATTATCGAACCGTCATCTTCGTCTTCGGGGCATCGGTCCTCTTGGCGGCCGTGAGGAGAGTGCTGCGGTCCGTGCTGATTGACTTGATTTAGGGGTCGCGCTCTCGGATCGCCCGGCCGAAAAATCCTCGCCCCGTCGCGTTATGTCTTCGGCGATCTCCCGTGGCATCCCCTTCATGCCCTCATGGTCGTGTGATATAATGAAAACAACGAGGGACTCAAGGAGCCTTTCCAGGACGGTGGTGCGACATGATTGACCAGAAGGTGCTTGGCGACATACCCAAAAGCCCCGGCGTTTACCTCATGAAAAACGCCAAGGGGGAAATTATCTACATCGGCAAGGCTCTCAATCTTCGCAGCCGCGTCCGCTCCTATTTCTCCCGCTCGGACACACGCCATTCCACCCCCTTCATCGCTGGCAAAACCGAGAGCATCGAATGGCTCATCACCAACACCGAAAAAGAAGCCCTCATCCTCGAAAACAACCTCATCAAAATGCACCGCCCCCGCTACAACATCGTCTGGCGAGACGACAAGACGTACATCAGCCTTCGCATTGACCCGACGGAGAAATATCCGCGTATCTCCATCGCCCGCGTTCGCGGAAGAATCAAAGACAAAGCCCTTTACTTCGGTCCCTATTCCTCCGCCGCGTCCGTCAGAGAGACTCTCCGTATCCTGAACAAGACGTTCCCCCTCCGCACGTGCACCGACGAAAAAATGCGCTCCCACGCCGACCGCCCCTGTCTCCAGTGCCAGATCCGACGCTGCCCCGGCTGCTGCGTCAACCTCATCAGCGAAGAGGAATACGCCGAGATTGTCCGCGCCGCCATCCTCTTCCTCCAGGGCAAGAACAACGAGTTGCTTGCTTCCCTCACCGAGCAAATGAACCGTGCCGCCAACCAACTGAACTTCGAGCAAGCCGCCAAAATCCGCGACCAGATTCGCGCCGTCGAGCGAACCGTCGAGAAACAGCGAGTCGTGTCCGCTCAGGCTATTGACAGGGACGTGTTCGGTCTTTTCCGCGAGGCGGACGAAGCCCAGCTGTCCATCATCCACATCCGCGAAGGGAAACTCCTCGAAAGCTCCAGCTATCCCTTCACCCGCGTCATAATTTCCGACGAGGAAGTCGCCTCTTCCTTCATCAACCAGTTCTACAGTTCCGGTCGCCCCATTCCGGACGAAATCATCCTCCCCGTCGAGATTCCGGAAAAAGAGGCGTTCGAGGACATGCTTTCCGAGCGGAGGGAAAAGAAAGTCGTCATTCTTTCGCCGCAGAAAGGAGAAAGAGGGAAGCTCCTTGAGATGGCGAACAAGAACGCCGAGAGCGCCCTCGCCGCTCGAAAGGACGAGCAGACCATTCTCGCCGAGACTCTCGCGTTGATGCAGAATAAACTCCGCCTCACAAAATTCCCCAACCGCATCGAGTGCTATGACATCTCCAACATCGGCGGCAATCTCGCCGTCGGTTCCATGGTTGCATTCACCGGCGGCAAAAAAGACAGCACGAACTATCGGCGGTACAAAATCAAAACCGTCCCCCAGGCTGACGATTACGCCATGATCTCCGAAGTCCTGACCCGGCGACTCCGTCGGGGAAAGGAAAGCGGTGACCTCCCTGACCTGATGGTCATAGACGGCGGCAAGGGCCAGCTCAATGTCGCTAGACAAGTCCTTCACGACTTGCGGATCGAAGGCGTTGACGTCATCAGCATCGCTAAGGACAAAACCGAATGGCAGCCCAACAAGTCCCAGGGCGAGAAAATCTATCTCCCCAACGTCAAAGACCCCATTCTCCTTCGCTCCAATTCCCCAGTTCTTTTCCTCATCCAACGTCTCCGCGACGAGGCTCATCGCTTCGCCATCACCTTCCACAAGTCCCTCCGCAAGAAGGCCGTGTTTCGTTCCGCTCTCGATTTTCTCCCCGGCATCGGTCCGAAACGAAAGAAGCAGCTTCTCAAGCACTTCGGCAGCCTCAAGAGAATCAAGGAAGCTTCCATTGACGAACTCGCCGCCGTCCCCGGAATGACTCGTCCCGCCGCCCAAACCGTGCACGACTATTTCAGGCAAGAAACCGTCCGCCCAGGCGCCCCTATGCCCTCAGAAGAACCCCCTCCAGCCGTAACCCCTCAGTGATGCGCGTCCTGGGTCATTGGCAATCCCCCGGACCCTCGCATCGGGATGAAACCGCAGAGCACGCCGAGACCGCACACACACGACAGCTCATGGCAGAAGGGTGGCATGGGCATCTTGCCCATGATTCTCCACGGGTCCCGCCAAAGGCGGGATGCTGCAAACAGGAGTCCTCTGCGTCCTCTGCGCTCTCTGCGGTGAATTCCCCCCGAAGGTAAGGCATTACGGTCACCCGCACAAACACCTTGACTCCTCCCAGCCGTTGTGGTATCTAACTATCAACACGCGAATGCCTGCTTGGGGCGGAAGGGATCGGGATTCCCCGCAACAATCACGGGGAGACCCGAAATGGTGTCAGCTAAACTCGTCTTTCGTTCTCCAATCCTTCTCTGCGCTCTTGCTCTCCTCCCGTCGTCCCCCGCTGCGATCTGGTACGTGGATGACGATGCGCCGACATCGGGCAAGAGGACCTCCTGGGAGACGGCTTTCAAAACGATTCAGCAGGGCGTCAACGCCGCCAGGGACGGCGATGCCGTCATCGTCGCCCCCGGAAACTATCCGGAGAACCCCGTCATTCCGGGCAGGGAGATAAGGCTCCAATCCACCGACCCCTCCGATCCCGCCGTCGTCGTCGCGACAATCATTCGCGGAACCAATGGGGTCGCCTTCGGCGCTGCCCCATCGTACCGGATTGACCCAACGATTGACGGCTTTACAATCACCGAAAGCCGCTTTCCGGGCGTGAATTGCCGAACGCCAGCCCTTGTGAAGCGATGCGTCATCAGAGGCAATGGCGCCACTGACCGCACGGCCGGCGGAGTGTATTGTGCGGTCGGCGTCCAGGGAGCTGATGTGCTTATCGTACTTACCCGAGTCCAAGGCGGAACAGAAGTCTTGAGGCACAGGCTTCAAATGACGGGGCATGGGCTCCTTTATGGCTGGGATGAACTCGGCCGTGTCTTTGGCAGGGTTTTGAGGCAGCGGTGAGTGTTGCATAGAAGAAATGGAAAACCAAAAGAGCAATGCCCGGAACCTTCCTTGACAACGGCACTGAGCCTTTGAGACGATGCACGCGTCACCGGGCGTGAAAGAAGCACGAAGGTCATTTGTGTTGCAGGATTGGGGGATGAATCGCGTCGGGGAAAGTTCACTGTTGTAATGGCTACTCTATATTTGAGGATCGGATTCGCGCCGTTTGGGACAATTTGTCTCATTGAATCCTAATGGAGAACACCTTGCCCCAATCCTGTGACTAACCATTTGAGAACCAAAGATGCACAGGGACAGGCCAGTGGGCGAAACCGAACAGCGTGTTGTGTGGCTTGCGAGAACAGGCGATACCG
>CAZFAP010000250.1:0-4175 GCA_964516325.1 uncultured Verrucomicrobiota bacterium | reverse complement strand
GAATCGCAACTCGACCGCTTCATGCTGAAGATTAACATCGGCTATCCCAGCCCGGAGGAGGAGGAGAAGCTCCTCCAGACGCGGAAAGGGCGCGACCCGCTGGAGGGCATTGGTCCCGTGCTGAGCCTGGAGCACGTTCTGGAGCTTCAGGACGAGGTGGACAGGGTGCGAATGGACCCAAGTCTGACCGCGTACCTCATGAACATTGTTACCGCGACGAGAAAATCGAATCTGATCCAGGTGGGGGTCAGTCCGAGGGGAAGCCTTTCGATGTACAAGCTCGCGCAGGCTCATGCCCTTGTGGAAGGGAGAGATTACTGCATCCCCGACGACCTCAAAAAGATGGCAGTCCCAGCCTTTTCGCACCGGATCGTGCTGAGCACGGACTATGGTCCCCGAGCAACCGGCGCGACGGGCGCCAACCAGGTGATAAGGAATATCGTCGAAAGCATGCCGGTGCCGCTGTGAAAGGTCGCCCCTCGCAGAAGGGCGGTCGCGTTCAGAGACGCTGAAGCTCAACATGTCGCCCACCCATAGGCTTACTGATCACAAGACCGTACGAAAGGCTGGGCCCACACGGAGGTTCTCGACGACGCCGTGAGAAGGAAACGCCGGAAAAAATCTCGCATTCTTCGTTTGACGGGCTGGGGAAAGGCGCTTCTTTTCTTTTCGACGGTCATCCTGCTTGCGGCACTGAGCACCGGCAGGAACGTCATCTACCTTGTCTGCTCGCTGCTGGTCAGCTTCATGTTTGTCTCGTCCCTCATGGCGACGATCAGCCTGTATCGGCTACGACTGGCGAGGATTGTGCCGCAGCACATCTTCTCGCGGAAGCCGTTCCTGGTGGAGACAGTGGTCACCAACGAGAAAGAGTTTTTCCCGTCGTTCTCGCTGGTGGTCAGCAACCTTCTGGACGGCAAGGAGCTTCAGGGGCGGTACATCCTGAAGCTTCCGGCGAAGTCCTCCGTTTCCGTGGCGCACAAGTACCTTATCGAGAAGAGAGGAAGGTACACGTTTCACGGGATTCAAGTTGCCACGACGTATCCTCTCGACTTATTTCTCAAGGGGTATCTGGTGACGGACCCCGAGCCGATCCTCGTGTATCCCCGCATCGTCAAGCTGAACCCGAACTTCCTGAACGCGATGGTGTCGGAGATCGAGAACCAGGTGAATCGGGCAGGACTGGGGGCGGAACTGTACGGGTTCAAGAAATATCAAAGCGGGGATGATTCCCGCTTCATCAATTGGAGGCTTTCGGCAAAGACGCGAGACCTCCTGGTGACGAAATACTGCCAGGAGGAGAGCCTAAAGCTCTGCGTCGTTTTCGACAACTGGATGAATTGCCGGCCGGCGAAACTTGGCGGCCTTGGCGTCTTGGCGAGAGAAAAGGGGAGAGGAGAGTTCTCGCAAAGGCGCAGAGGACGCCAAGATGAAGAGAAGAGGAAGGCCGACGCCATCGAAAAGTTTGAGTCGGCGGTTACCTTTGTGGCTTCTCTCTGCTCCTTTTTTGTGGAGGCGGGGTTCAAGGTGAAGCTGGTCACCCGCAGCGAAGTGATTCCGTACGGGGAGGGAAACAAGCAGCTTTACGAGATCCTGAAACATCTGGCTCTCATTCAGCCCGCAGAGGAGCAGAAAAGCGCTGTGGACATTTATTCGAGGGAACACCCGGAGTCGGGCATTGGGCTTTTGGTCTATTGCGAGGACCGACCGGCCGTCGTGGGGAATTTTTCGCGGGTCTTCGATGCGGCACGGATGGAGGGAATCTGAGTGGAAGCGACCCGTCTCAACAAGCCGCTAAAGGCGCTGACGTTCGCGATGGTTTTCCTGGGGGTGGGGTCTGTCCTGCTGACGGGCTGCCTCGCTCCACCCCAACCTCTCATCGTGATTGTGCTGCTCGTCATTGGCCTTTTCTTGTGGGAGAGCAAGATTCACACCCGGATATACGTGGCTGTCTGGTACGTGCTTACGCTTTTGTTTCTGGGATGGTGCTGTCGGGGTTTCTTTGTCGCGCGGCTTCTGGAGGAGGAGCTGATTGGGCGCATCCCGATTGCGGCGATGCAGCTTTCGATTTTCCTACAGCTCTTCAAGGTCTATAACGCGAAACGCGACAGAGACTACGCGCACATGTTCCTGTTGAGCTTCTTCCAGTTTGTATCGTGCGCGGGAGTTTCCGTAGAATTCCACGTCCTTCCTCTGTTGCTGGTTTACCTCGTGGTGGGGATGTCCGCTTTGACTCTGTTTCATTTCCGGAGGCAACTGGAGACGCCGGAAGCTTCGGTCGCGGCTCCGGTCGTTGCGATTACGGGTCGCGTCCGAAGCGCACGGCTGCTGACGGTCGGATTTTTCACGGGCACCCTCGTAATCTCCGTGCTTGCAGCCGCGGTGGCAGCCTTTCTGTTCGTGTTTGTTCCGAGGTCGGCAGCGTCGGACAACCCGCTCATCCTGGACGGTTTCTTCCGAAGTCTCGGAAGAAGATTTGTAACGGGGTCGTCGGGCATGGTGGACCTCAACCTCGCCGGGATCATCAGCCGCAACCCGATGCCGGTGATGAGTGTGTCTTTCCCGTCGCTGAAAAGCCCGCTTCCGAGTCCGTTATGGAGGCGTGCGGCGCTGCATCAGTACGACGGCAAGACGATGAGATGGATCCGGCCGTTTGGAAGACACTCCGGAACACCGGGCGGGTCTCGCGGGACATATAAGAGCGTTGTCAACGTGCTCATACAGAAGTCCCCCGGGCTTTTCCTCGCGGCTTCCGAATTTGACAAGTACAATTCCCTGGAGGATCTGAAGAACGATCCACAACTTGTCGCGCAAGAGTACAGGTTGCTCGTCGGCTACACGAGGGCGCCGATTTTCTCGGCTTTTTCTTCGCCTGTCGCCGTAAGGGTCAACGTCCCTTCCATCATCTGCGATGTGAACGAATCGTTTTATTGCGACCAGCGGACGTGGGAGAATTTCCGCTATACGGTCTTTTCGCGTATGCCCACAAGGGGACCGAACGGAGGTCTGGCCGATCCGACGGGCTCCAAGGACGACTGGCAATACGAAGCGATGGTGAACTTCTACACGCAACTCTCGTCGAACCGAAACCCTCGTTTTGAGAGTCTCGCCAGGCAGATCACGGAGCCGGCGCCGACGGACTACGACAAGGCGAGGGCGATTCAGACATACTTGACGATGCACTGCCGGTACTCGCTCGACCTGACGCGAGAACCGGGTCGCAACGGGCCTCTCTACGATTTCCTCTTCGAGGGCAAACCGGGGCACTGCGAGTATTTCGCGTCGGCTATGGTCATTCTCTTGAGGGAACTGGGAATTCCGTGCCGGCTCGCCCACGGCTATTCGTCCGGCGAGTGGGATGAAGAAAGGAAGGCGTTCGTCGTCAGGCAGTTGGACGCGCACGCGTGGGCGGAGGTCTATATCAAGGGAAGAGGCTGGACACCCTTCGATCCGACTCCCGTCGTGGCGGACGACGAGGAACCGCAGACGTTCCTCTCCATTCTTTTCCAGCCGGTGACCTCCTTTTTCAATTATTGTGAGGCGCTGTGGACGGAGAGGGTCATCGAATACACACGGTTCAGGCAGCGGGCAATTTTCCGGTCCGTCGCGACAACACTGAAAAACGGCTGGGAAGGCATCAAGGAATATGTCTTCACCATTAAATTTACGTTGTCGCAGTTGTGGAAGAGAATCTCCGAGGACGTGTTTTTGCGGCTTTTCGCGCCGGTGGCGACGGTTTCCGTGCTTCTGGCACTCGCCGTAGGGGGGACAATCCGAGCCAAAAGACGGGGGAAATTCGGCCAAATCTACCGAAAACAGCAGCTTCCCCGTCGCACCGGCCTGCGAGTGAAGTTCTACGAGAAGATGCTTCGCCTGCTGATGGACAAGGGCATCTCGAAGGCTGTCGCGGACACGCCCCTGGAATTCGCGGATAGGATTGTCTCTGCGAGCCGACCCTTTTCCGGCGTAAAGACACTCACGGATCTCTACTACTTCGTGAGATTCGGGCACGGGAAGCTTACGCCTGAGCAATCGCGCACGGTCCAGTCAATTCTCCAGAGACTGGGGCGGTTGGTCCCTCCCCGAAAGCCAATACGACCGGGTGGGTGAGAACGGCCTTCCAGGTCATTCGGAATGCTTGCCTGCCGACCGATGGTTTCTTTTGATCCACTGTC
>CAZFAP010000249.1:0-4193 GCA_964516325.1 uncultured Verrucomicrobiota bacterium | reverse complement strand
CGGCCGTCACTACGGGGTAGGGTCGCCAGCCGGCTTCCAGCCGGCGCCACTCCTGTTAGCCCCCCGGTTCACCGGGGGGTGCCCAGGTCGCCATCTTCCTTCTCGCTTCCCCTGATGCCCGCCCCCCCCCCACTCCAGCCAGATCACACCACCAAAATACAGCCACACCGAGATGTCACGAGGTCTGGTCAGGATAATCCCGCATCTGCTATAATGTATGGCGCACCTGGCGATTCGACCGGGACGTAAAGGGCGCGGTTCCTTGATCCGTTCCCCACGGAGGGCATGTGGCTATGGTCGAGAGGGATGATTACACCAAGGAGATTGTCGAGGTTCTTCAGCAGGACTGGAAAACAGGCCTCAGCCTCTTCGAGGAATTGCTGCGCAACCCGGGCGATGTCGAAGCCCGCAAGAAGTTGAGGGAACTCGAGCGCAAGCATAGGGAGAGGAAAAGGGTCGTCCTGAAGATTCCTTTCACTCAGAAACACGACCATTCGATTCTTGACTGCGAGATGCACCTCCTCCACGACCCATGGGATGTCGAGTGCCTCTTCAAACTCGCCGAACTGCTCCGACACGAGAGAGACGCTGCCAGATGGGTTTACGAGGATATCGAAGACCTCATCCACCAGAAAGCGGACGAAAAGACCTGGGACCACCTCGCCGAAGGATACGAGAGCGTCGAGGCATGGGGCAAAGCCGCCGCCGTTTACCGAATGCTGAACAACCGATGGCCCCACCCCAGATATGAAAGCAAGATCGTCGGCGCGGAAAGTCGCGCAACTCACAAGGTCGGCGCCACGGGGAGCTTTCGCGACCACATCAGAGACAGAGACGAGGCGCGAAAGCTCGAGGAAGCCGGCAGATTGCCCAAGTCCGGCGGGGATTATGCTCGGAGGGCACAGGAACAAGAGAGGGAGCTGGAGGCCGCAATCACCCCCGAAAAGAAAGTCCACATCCTTGTCGAAATCGCCAGGGATTACCTGAGGGCCGAAGACACTCAACGGGCTCGCGAACACTACGCCAAGATTCTTGAGATAGACCCGGACAACCGCGACGCGATAGAGGCGCTAACGAGAATGGACATGGCGGCTGCCACAGACAGGCGGAACGCAATAGAAATTGGCATCGCAGGATATGAGAAACTGTCGAAGCTGGAGCCGACCAATGCGGAGTACAACCTTGAGCTGGGGAGATTGCATTACGAGGCAGCCGACCTTCACAAGGCGATCCTGGAGTTCCAGAAGGCGGGGCGGCATCCGAACTTCAAACGGAGAGCTCGCTCCGACCTCGCTAAATGTTTCTATCGTCAGGGCCTCTACTCCGTCGCCGCCAAGGAATACGAAGAAATCCTGGCCGATTCTGGGATAGATGAAGCCGAGCGAATGGAAGCCTCCTACGACCTCGCAGACTGTTACTATCGCATGGGGGAGCTGAAGCGGGCTTTTGACCTCTTCGCGGAAGTGTACCGCAGGCGCGCCGATTTCAAAGACGTCATGAAACGCCTGTTTGACCTTAAGGAGGAACTCCCGCGGGGGGCAAACCCTGCCGAGAAATAGACGACCGAGTCCTCGTCTTTCGTGCTTCCCGCGAGGATTCTTCTCGTAATGCTCGAAAAGGGGGGAAGACAGGCGAAGCGCGATGCGCAAGACCCTGAGCGCTTCGCCGGGAGTATTTCCCGTTCGTCCGCAATTTAAATCCTGTGCAATTCGATTGTTGACCGGCCATGGCTAAACGCGATTATTACGAAGTCCTCGGAGTTTCAACCTCGGCGTCCCAGGACGAGATCAGGAAAGCCTACCGAGCGCTTGCCAAGAAATATCATCCCGACGTCAATAAGGGGGACAAGGCCGCAGAGGAGAAGTTCAAAGAAATATCCGAGGCTCACGATGTCCTTTCCGACAAAGAGAAGCGGGCTCAGTATGACGAGCTAAAGAGGGTAAGGGAAGCCGGTTTTCGGGGAAGCTACGAGGATTTTCGACGTTACGCTGAAGGCGCAGAGGCACGGACCTTCCACTTCGAGAACCTGTCTGACCTTTTCTCCAGTTTCTTTGAACAGGGGGCCCCGTCCCGGATGGAGGAACCGCGTGTCTCGGTCGGCGGAGAAGACCTCGTTTACGAGATTCAAGTGCCATTCGAGACCGCTATTTCCGGTGGAGCGATGCTTATCACCGTTCCCCGGCAAGTGGAATGCCCCCAGTGCAGGGGCGCCGGCATGAAGCCGGGAGGAAGAACGCGAATTTGCCCTCAATGCGGAGGAAAAGGCGTTGAGGCTTACCGTAAACGGCGCACCGTGGTTCAGAGGACGTGCAGGACGTGTCACGGCCGCGGAAAGATTTCTGGGGCGCCTTGCGACGAGTGTGAGGGAACTGGCGCCGTGAGAAGGTCGAGGCGTTTGAAAGTGACCATCCCCCGCGGGGTGCCCGACGGAGCAAGGATAAGGATCCCGGGCCAGGGAAACGAGGGACTCGCCGGAGCGCCGCGTGGCGACCTCTATCTCGTCGTGAAGGTCCTCCCCCATCACAAATTCCGCCGCGAAGGCGATGACATCTATTCGGAAGAGACGATTGATGCCGTCGCCGCAATGCTCGGAACCGACAAGACGGTGGAAACGCTCCAGGGAACTGTCAGGCTCAAGATTCCCCCCGGCACGCAGCCGGGTGCCAAGCTGAGGCTCAAAGGGCTTGGGGTTCAAACGGACCGCCACAAAGGCGACCACTACGTGATTGTGCGGGTTACTGTCCCGGCGCGCCTCAGCGAGAAACAGAAGAGAATGCTCCACTCCGTCCTCGAGGAAGGCCTATAAGCCGGCCCCTGCAACCCCGCTCACACACAAAGGTCCCCCCTGGCTTCGTATTCCATAAGGCCCGGCAGGACGACCGGAACCCCCCGCGGCTCCATCTCTATCCCCGCCTCCGCGACCGCAGAACCTGCCCCATCACCCACGGCACGAGGCTCATCCCGATAACCAGAAGCCACCCCTTCACCCCGGGGTCAACAACTTTGAGCACAAGCGCCAGCGGCGGGAAGTAAACGGCGCCCACGAGTAATCCCGCGCATAAAACAACCGCGCCCCAGACATAGGGGTTGCGTGTAACGTCATTGCGAAAGAAGCTCGATCCCTGGTCTCGCATGTTGAACACGTGCCAGACCTGGGCGAGAGCGAGCGTGAGAAACGAAGCGGTAACCGCTCCCCTTTCCCCCATCTTCAGCCAGCTCAGCCCCAGCCACAAGGCGCCAAGGACCGCAAGGGTTATCGCGGCCCCGTAGCCAGCGATGGCTCGCCAGTGGCCCCGTGTCAGAACACCCTCCTTTGGACTGCGCGGCGGATGTTTCATGATGGTCGGGTCGCCTTCCCCGGCCCCAAGTGCCAGCGCAGGAAACACGTCGGTAACCAGGTTGATGAACAGAATCTGGAGCGGCAGAACCGGCAGGGGCAACCTCGCCAGTGACCCGAGGGCAACCACCATGATTTCGCTGACGTTGCACGAAATCAGGAAGAACACGAATCGCCGGATGTTGTTGAAAATCACTCGACCCTGCTCCACGGCAGCCGTGATGGTCGAGAAGGCGTCATCCTTCAGCACCATATCCGCCGCCTCGCACGCCACCTGCGTGCCCCGCTGTCCCATAGCAATTCCAATGTCCGCCTTTTTCAGTGCCGGCGCGTCGTTCACCCCATCCCCGGTCATGGCAACGACGGACCCCTCCTTTTGATGGATGTCAATCAGGTCTAACTTCTGCCTCGGGCTGACTCGCGCGAAAATGTTAGCCCCCAGAAAACGATGGCGCTCTTCTTCCGACAATTCCTTCTGGCTTTTGAGGTCTCTGCCGTGAATCACATCGGCCTCATTCTCCTCGACCAAGCCCACTGCGCGACCAATATTGCGGGCTGTAACGGGTTGATCCCCCGTTACCATGATGACCCGGATGCCGGCTTTTTGGCATAGCTCGATTGCCGGACGAACGTCCGCTCGCGGCGGGTCGAGCATCCCGACAAGCCCCACGAACGTCAGTTCCTTGTACGGCTCGCAATCGGGCGCCTCAACCGCCTTTGTCGCCACCGCCAGGACTCGTAACCCCTCTTCCGCCATTTTGACGTTCCGCTCAAGCCATGTTTTGCGATCCTCATCGCGGAGCGCCCTTCTCCCCTCCTGCGTGAGGATGGACGAGCAACTTTCCAGGACGGGCTC
>CAZFAP010000248.1:0-4198 GCA_964516325.1 uncultured Verrucomicrobiota bacterium | reverse complement strand
CTTTGTTCTCGGTGGTCGCCGTATCGTTAAAAAAGATTTCCGCCTCCAGAGCCGCCACAAGGTGACCGAAGCCGCAAAACGATGGGCTGCGACCATGGGAATTTCCCGCGTCTGCCGCGGTTGTAGCAGCGCTCCTTGGCAGGCTTGCGAGAAAATCGTCGAGGAGGAATGATGCTGGCAAAAAGGGCTGCGCAGCTTGATTCATCTGGCATACGCAAGGTTTTCGACCTGGCTCAGAACCTGAAAAACCCGATCAACCTGAGCATAGGACAACCGGATTTTGATCTCCCACCGGAGCTGAAAGAGGAAGCGAAGAAATGGATTGACGCTGGCTTCAGCCAATACACCGTCACCCAGGGCACGAAAGAACTGCGCGATAAGATACGCGAAAGATACCTCAAGCGGGGCATCGAATTTGAGGAGGTCATGATTACTTCGGGGGTCTCCGGGGGGCTGGTTCTGGCGGCGATGGTTCTGTTCGAGAGCGGGGACGAGGTCCTGGTCCCCGACCCCTATTTTGTGATGTACAAACATCTCGTCAGGCTGATGGGAGCGACCCCGGTCTATATAGACACTTATCCTGACTTTCGCCTCAAAGCCGAACTCCTCGACGGGCGGGTAAGCCGCCGAACGAAAGCGCTTCTCGTCAACTCCCCCGCGAATCCGACAGGAATCTCTCTGACAGAACAAGAGCAGAAAGAGATTGCGGAATTCGCCGCGAAGCACGACCTTTTGATTCTGTTTGACGAGATTTACGAGTCGTTCAACTACGACCATGCTCACGCGAACATCGCCAGATTCCATCCAAAGACACTCATCCTGCACGGATTCTCCAAATCGCACGCCATGACCGGATGGAGGCTCGGATTCGCGGCCGGACCCAGGGAGATCATCAACGAGATGATAAAAATCCAGCAGTACTCTTTCGTTTGTGCTCCCTCTATCGCGCAGAAGATGGGCCTTGCCGCCCTCGACTTGCCGCCGGGCAAATTTGTCGAGGAGTACCGCCGGAAACGCGACATCGTTTACGAAGGTCTCAGAGAGAGATTCAACGTCGTCAAGCCGGGCGGCGCCTTCTATGTCTTCCCGGAGGCGCCCGGACGCGACGGCGATGAATTCGTCAGAAGAGCTATCGAAAGAAACGTGCTGGTCATACCCGGGAGCGTTTTCTCCGAGAAGAAAACCCATTTCCGCATCTCTTTCGCCGCCGATGACGACACGCTCCGCAAGGGAGTCGAAGCGCTTAATTCCCTCGCCGAAGAAATCGCCGCCGAATGAACGTGATGAAGAAAACGAACGCCGACATGGCGTGGCGGAACGGAATCCTCATTGCCGCTGGGGTTCTTTGTGTCGCTCTGACTGGATGTCGAAAACAGAGTCCGCCGGAGGAATGGGTCAGACTTCCAGCCGAGCTGAAAGTCGAAGTTGCCCGGACTCAGGACGACAGGCAAAGAGGGTTGATGTTCCGGCAGCATCTCCCGAAAAATGAGGGCATGTATTTCGTCTTCGAGCAAGAGGAGCAGCTCTCGTTCTACATGCGAGACACGAGGATTCCGCTCAGCATCGCGTTCATCCGCAGCGACGGCGTAATCGAGTCCATAGCAGATATGGTTCCTCTCGAGGAGCGCTCAGTCTATTCCGCCAGTCTGGTTCGGTTCGCGCTGGAAGTCAACCTGGGATGGTTCGACGACAACGGCATCCGCGCCGGCGATAAGGTCGTTCTCGACGGAGACCGCATGATTTTCTTGAGGCGGCACGACGGCTAATCCATCGTGTCCCGGTCCCGGCGCGGAAGCGATGCGGGACGGGCGAGCAAGAAAGCAGCGCAGTTCTCATCAACTCGAGGAGGTTGTCATGAAAAGTATCCCGATGGCTCAGAAAAAATCACTTGGTCCCATCACCCGACGCGAGTTTGTCAAGGAGCTGTCGCTGGCAGCCGGAGCGGCAGCGACGGCTCCTTTGCTCCGAGCGGAGGAAGGCGCCCCCGTGCGCACCCCCAAAAGCCAGAAAAAGTCGAGGCTGAACCTCATTTACATCGGCACGGACACGTGGCGGTCCGACTACCTGGGCTGCTACGGAAATCCGCACATCAAAACGCCGCATCTCGACGAGCTCGCGAAGGAAAGCGTCCTCTTCACGAACGTCTATGCGGACGGCTTGCCAACCATCCCCTGTCGCCGTGTCCTTTACACGGGAAGAAGCATTCTTCCATTTGAAAAACACGGGAGCTGGCGTCCTCTCTTCCCCGAGGACGCGACCTTCGCGGAGACCTTGAACAAGGCGGGGTACACGACCGGCTTGATTGTGGACTGCTATCACTTTTTCAAACCGGACATGAATCTCCACAGGGGCTTCGACTCGTGGGAATGGGTTCGCGGTCAGGAATTCGACATGTGGCAATCCGGCCCGAGGGAAAAATTCGACGCGAGAAACTACCTCCCAAAGCATCTCTGGGAGGAGGACCGCTACAAGAATGGCCAAAATCCGCGAGTCGTTCAATACCTCCTCAACACACAGGACCGCCGCTCCGAGGACGACTATTTCTGCGCGCGAACTTGCCGCCTCGCCATGCGATGGCTCGAGCGAAATCTCGGGGGCAAACCGTTCATGCTGTGGCTGGAGATGTTCGACCCGCACGAGCCCTGGGACGCCCCGAAGCGATTCCAGGAGATGTACTACGATAAATATCCCGTCGAGAGATTCCTCTTCGGCTACGGCGTGGACAAGGAGCGGCTCAAGCCGGAGGATATTCCCGCCCTAAAAGGTCTGTATTCGGCGGAGGTAACATTCTCAGATTTGTGGATCGGGCGACTGCTCAACCGGATTCGCGAACTGGGACTGATGGACGACACCATCATCGTCTTCAGCACCGACCACGGCACGCACCTCGGCGAGCAGGGCTGCGTGCAGAAGACTCCGGGCTTCCTCAACTCCCTCGTCGCCCGGCTTCCTCTCATCATCCGGCATCCCGACACGAGCGCCTTCGCCGGAAAGAGGGCGGATGCGCTCATCTCCGCAGCGGATTATATGCCAACCTTCCTCGATCTCCTCGGAGTGAAAGGACCGGAGGATCGCATGACCGGGAAAAGCTTCTGGCCCGTCGTGACCGGCGAAAACGAAGCCATCAACGACGAGGTCTATGTCGGCTTCGGTTCCTTTGCCGCCGTGCGAACGAAGGAATGGCACTACTTTGAGAACCTGAAGACCGTCGTGGCGCCGGGCGCCACCCCCACCGAGTACGATTTCCGAAAAGCAATGACGGCCCCCGGCCGCGGCCAGGGCCCTGCCCTCTACGACCTCAAAAAGGATCGCGGCGAGACCAATAACGTTGTCGAGGAACATCCGAAAGTTGTCGCGGAGCTGAGGGAGAAGCTCGCCCGCCGATTTGAGCTTTGACAGCGAGATTGGGTGACCCGAATAGACGGCATTGTTCAGCGCCGAGCGAGATTCAGATGCACCATCTGCCTCGGCGGGGTGCGGCTGTATTTCCGTGCCAGACTCTCAGCATGAACCTCAAGTCGCCCTCCGGGGATTCAACTGGGACACAGGTTTTTCGGGGGAAGGCCGTGTGCAGCGGGGTGTTTTACAAGGCACGATTCGTTTTGTGTCGCCCCCTGCGGGGGCTTGATTGAATTTGGGCTTTTGGTTCCACGGGCTGACGCCCGAGGCTATTGAGTTTCATCCCCTGCGGGGATTCAGGAAATGTCGTACCGCTTACGGTTTGTGTCCCTGTCGCTTTCCCGGCCGACCTTCTCAACGCAGCGGACATCGGTCCGCTTCTTTCCCTCAGCCCCGTAAGGGCTATCCTCTCGCTTCCCCCGGCATAGGGTTGCCCCCGCGCCCGGCTCCGCCAGCCCGCCAGCCGCGGGGTTGAGGAAATCGTACACCGGTCGTAGTGCGTCTGCCCCCTGCCTTGCGGGGCGAGCGTCTCTTTGCGTCGCCGTGGGGTCAGCTTCCTTTCCTCAGCCCCGATAGGGGCGACACTCCTCTTGCCTCGGGCGTAAGCCCGTGGATGCCCCACACCCTAACCAATCCCAAGCCCCTGCAGGGGGCGACAGTCTCTTTGTAGTGGGCATGAGACCCGCTACCTTCCCTCAGCCCCGGCATGGGCGGAATGCCCTCGCCCCCAGGGCAAATAATCGTTTGACAAAGCGGGGCCTCCGCGACACTCTTGACCTGAAAGCGCGGCGCTTGTAAC
>CAZFAP010000247.1:0-4212 GCA_964516325.1 uncultured Verrucomicrobiota bacterium | reverse complement strand
CGCCAAGCACTGGCGAAAAAACGATTGACGCTTCGGGCAAAATCCTCGTCCCGGGATTAGGGCTGGCGGAGGATAACGTTGCCTTCGATGTCGAGTGACCGTTTGCCGGTCGCGTCGCCTGATTGCCGCGCCAGGCGTTTGAGATAAAAAAGGGTCGGTTCGGCGATGTGCTGGTTGTTGAGGAACGGCTCCGTGTAGCGGATGTCGCCGAACTGAGCCTGGTTGATGTGATGCTGTTGACCAACGTGATTGTTCCAATCCACGCCTTCGGTCAAGAAGCCATGCGGCCCGTAATGATGTTTGGCGATGGCGCGGAGAATGACTAATCCGTCCATTTGATGCTCGAGACTTTTGGCAGGATCGGTTTTGCGGGTATCGGCGGCTGCCTCGAAATAGGCGAGAGCTGCCTCCGCATTCTCCCAGAGGTACGCGGTGTCCCAGGATTTCTCCATGTAGAGAAGTCCCTTCGTGGCGACGCCGTTACGGTCTTCTTTCATTTTGAACTGGTCAAGACCGGCGAGGCACTTGTCGTATGCGAAGGCTCGGATGGCGTCATCCTTGAGCACGCGAGAGACAAGTAACAGCGTCCGGAAGGCAACGGAGTAAGCTACGTTTTCGTGTGGGTCGTAGGTATCGTGGTTGATGCTGCCAAAAATGCCGCCAGCGCGGGTAAAGGCGGCGGTTTTCTCCTTCAACGACGAGGAATAATTAGCCAGGGAGCGAGCGGTCAGCCCCGCCTGCAATTGAAGGATGAAAAGCCCGTCCGCGGAAGTCTGCCAGAACGGGTCGTCTCCGCCGTCGGGAGATTTTCGGTAGGTCTGGCCGGCGGGGGTCGTGCGGCGAGGAAACCAGCCGTTGGGAACTGGTTCGACGCGCTTGTGAATCCAATCGGCACAGCGGATAGCGGTTGTCCGCATTCGCTTGGCTCGCGGATCGTCGCCGAGTTCGTCGGCGAAAATGAGGAGTTGAAAGGCGACCTTCGCTATGGAACCCGGACAGAACCAGTCGGAGTTGTGTTTGTAGTTCAGGCAGAATTTGCCGGTCGTTGTCTCGCGGTAGCCGCGAATGAAGCCGGACTCCTCGTCAATAAACCCGAAGTCGAGGACGTGGTCGAGGATGCACAGCGCCTTCTCCTGCCAATCTGGCTTTTCGAGAAAGGCGCCAAGGGTATAAACTTCGTAGGCGCCGCCGACGGCATTTGCTGCCCAGCCGGGACCTTCGAGGTTCCCGAAATCGTGCCAGCCCATGACCTGCCCTTCGGGGTCAACGAAGCTCGAGATGGAAACCAGATGCCCTCGCTCGTCACGGCGCAAGGTTTTTTCCAGCGTGAAGCGAATCGAATCGAGGGCGGAGTCGGTGATGGTGTATTTGGGATTCTCCGGCACGTAGAAAGGGCGGCTCGAGAGAGTGCCTTCCAGCGAGACTGGAAGTGCAGCGGTAAGCAGGAAGAACGCGGCGATGAAGCAGAGCTTTTGAACGGCATTCATAGAAGTAATTATAGCCGCGGCGCCCGAGGACGCAAATCGAATTGTCAGGGTGCCTGTATCGCCTCAGTTATGGGCGCGAGACTCCTGCCCCACCAGGCACGTCACGGAGAGGGGGGCAACCGCAGATGCACGCAGATAAGAAGCAGATAAGAACCGGGGGAGGGTTTGACTGGCTCTGGGGGCTCGGCCTTTTGTGGCGTTGTCCACTCGTGACGGAGGGGTTACGCATTGCTGCAACTCCTGAGTTTCGGGGGGCGACCGCACAAAAGTCCGAGGCGCCGGGGCAAGCCAAATTCTCCCCTAATTCCTATCCGCGTCCATCTGCGTGCATCTGCGGTCTCATCCTTCTCGCCGAACGCCGCGAGAGGCGGATGAATCTGCCGCCCATAAGTGAGGGCTTACCGCATTGCTGCGTTTTTTGCTTGCATTCCTGTCCGTTTTTGGTATAAATGCCCGAAATCAGGGGTGGGGCTGAAACTGGGAAGGCGGGGACTTGTGAGTCCGGTTACCCCGCGCCGAGCGCGTGTTTTCTACCGTTCAGGAGAGCGGGCGTAGCTCAATGGTAGAGCCCCAGCCTTCCAAGCTGGTCATGTGAGTTCGATTCTCATCGCCCGCTCCATTCTCCTGTACGGGCCTGCCTATTAGAGGCACAGGGGGGTGCTGCGAACGCACAAGAATATCGCTCACGGAGAATGAGCGGGCGGCATGGGGTTTGAATTGACTCGGTGGCGACGGGACTTCCAGGAAGCTCTTGTCTGAAGAGGAGATGCTGGGAAGCCCAGAAAGAAGCCAGAAACTGTGTGGCGCAGAAGTCGTTCACACGGAAACCAAGTAAGGAGGAAGTAAAAGCTTGCCTGATGTGACAATTAAATCTCTCCTCGAGGCGGGTGTCCATTTTGGGCACCAGACCAGAAGATGGAATCCCAAAATGAAGAGATTCATATTTGAGGAGAGAAACGGGATTCACATTCTGGACCTTGAAAAGACAATCATGCAACTCCACAGGGCAGGCCGGGCCTTGCGAGATATTGTCCTGCAAGGCGGGTCTGTCCTTTTTGTTGGGACAAAGAAGCAGGCCAAAGAGGTCATCTATCGAACCGCCACTCGTTGCGGCATGTTTTACATGAACGAACGGTGGCTCGGCGGGACGCTTACGAATATCGTCACTATACGGAAGTCTATCGCGCGCCTCAAGGAACTGGAGGCGATGTCCGCGGATGGAACGTTCGAGAAACTTCCGAAAAAAGAAGTCGCCCACCTGCTCCACGAAAAGGCCAAGCTCCACAAGTACCTTGATGGGATCAAGGAGATGGATGATTTGCCGGGGTCCTTGTTCGTGGTGGATACCCGCCGAGAGAACATCGCCATAACCGAGGCAAGGAAGATCGGCATCCCGGTTGTCGCAATGGTTGACTCCACTTCCGACCCCGACTTAGTGGACTATCCGATTGCCGCCAATGACGACGCCATAAAGTCCATCACCCTTATCTCCAACATCATAGCCGACCATATCGTCGAGGCACAAAACGAGCTTTACAAGAGCGAGCCGGAGGCCGCCCCGCCCGCGAAAGAGGAGCCTTCAAGCCCCGAACAAGTCCAGCCACCCGCGCCCGTTCGACCCCGGCGGGGAGTAGCTAAGCCGGGGACGGCAGAAGCAGCGGAGGGAGGCGCCCGCGTCCAGCCGCACAAGGAAGGCGAATCGAAGCAAGAGCAAGTCGGCCCGGTGACGGAGCCGAGCGTCCGGGGGGAGACGGCGAGTCCTTCGTCTCCGGGGCGGAGATTGCAGGCTCGGCCCAGCACGGCGAGACACGGGGGGAAATCCGAAACCGCTTCTGGGTCCGTGGCTGACCGCGACCTCCCCGCGGGCGCTGACCGGGAAACGGATAGGGCGAATACCGACGAGAAAGGCATTTGAGGATATGGAAATCTCCGCATCGTTGGTCAAGGAGTTGAGAGAAAAGACAAACGCCGGAGTCATGGAGTGCAAATCGGCGCTTCAGGAAGCTAACGGCGACCTCGAGACCGCCGTCCAGATTTTGCGGAAGAGGGGACTGACGATTGCGGAGAAGAAAGCCCATCGCAGAGTACCGGAAGGCATTGTCGCCTCTTACATCCATATGGGTGGGAAGATCGGCGTCCTGGTGGAAGTGAACTGCGAGACCGATTTCGTCGCGCGCAACGAGACGTTCCGCTCCTTCGTAAAAGACATTACCATGCACGTAGCCGCCATGAACCCCCGGTACATCCGGCGGGAAGATGTCCCCGCGGACGTGACAGAAAGGGAGAAGGAGAAGTACCGGTCCGAGGTCAAGGACAAACCCCCTCCGATCGTCGAGAAGATCGTCGAGGGCAAGCTCAATAAGTCGTTTTACGCGGCGATGTGCCTCCTGGAGCAGCCTTTCGTGAAAGACCCCGACATCTCCGTGGGGCAGTACCTCAAGCAGAGAATCGGCGAGCTTCGGGAGAACATCGTCATCCGCAGGTTCGTCCGCTACAGCATGGGAGAGGATGAGTAACTTCGTGGACGAGAGTGACCGCGGCGACCGACCGTTGTATCGCAGAATCCTTTTGAAGCTCAGCGGGGAGGCTTTGAGGGGACAGAGGACGTACGGCATTGACCCGGACGTCTGCGGCCGCATCGCCAGAGAGATTAAAGACGCCCGGGAACTTGGCGTCCAGGTCGCCGTCGTCGTGGGAGGGGGGAACATCTTTCGCGGAGTGTCCG
>CAZFAP010000246.1:0-4291 GCA_964516325.1 uncultured Verrucomicrobiota bacterium | reverse complement strand
ATCGTGGTCACGGCGGCCAAGAGGTTCGGCTGCAAGGCCGTCGGTTACGACATAGACCCGCGGCGCGTAGAACAGTCCCTGGAGAACGTCAAGAAGAACAAGGTTGGTGACCTCGTTCGAATTGAGCAGAGGGACATCTTCACGCTCGACCTCAGCGAGGCGACCGTCGTCACGCTCTACCTGCTTCCTCGCCTCAACGTGAGACTGATCCCGCAATTGGAGAAGCTCAAGCCCGGCTCGCGGATTGTCTCCCACGACTTCGACATGAAAGGAGTCGAGCCGGACGAGGTCGTCACGCTCACTCCGAGAAGGAGCAAATTCGAACACAGGGTTTATCTCTGGACGACCCCGCTGAAGAAGACAAAGGAGGAGGCTTCTGCTGAGAACCTCGAAACCGAGGAAGCCCCTTCCACGTCACCCAACGAATGACACTGGGCAGTCTCGCAGGCGGCGCACGCATTCGCGCAGCCGACAGGGGCCATGACGCCGCCACAATTGGCCCAGCCCGCGGGGGGAGCGCTGGAGAACGAGAAAAACATCAGAGCGTGAAGAGCGATTAGTGACGGGTGCGGGGTACAGGTTCGCGCTTGTGACTTATGGGAGGATCTACTATGGAAAAGAAGCTGGGATCGTTGGAGGACGCACTGAGAACTCATTCGAGGCAGTTCTACAAGTGGGCCCTGAAGAAAGCGGAAGAGCAGAGGGGTGAGTTTGTGAGACGATTTCCGTTGAGCGCGTGGGGAACAATGTCCCTTGAGGAATTTGCCTTCGATCAGCGGAAACCCAAAGACACGTTTTGCCACTGGATTCAAGCTTACTGGAAAACGGGGGCTTGCGGCGGCTTCGGAAGAGGTTGCACGGGGAAGCAGCTGATCGAGAAGCTACTTAAGCACCGAGAGCGGAAATCGTACGAAAACAAACAGGATGTGTGGGAAGACGTACGAGCGGGGTTCGTTGAAGCCTTTGAAAAGGCTGAAGCCGGGGAGTGGGATGACATTGATGAAATCCCGTCCATCCGGCCGGCCCACGTGCTGCGGGTGAAGGTGCTGTACTTGTATTTCCCGGAGCAGGTCGTCCCCGTCTGCTCAAGAGACGACCTTCGCTTGTTCCTTGAGGTACTGAACCGTCCCAAGGCGGAAACGCGCAAATGGGGGGTCGTGCGTCTTAACTGTGAGCTTCTCCGCTCGCTGCGGGAGATTCCGAAGCTTGTGGACTGGAAGCCAAAGGAGCTTGAGCCCTTCCTGTATCTCGGGCTTCGGTACCGTCATCCCCTTGTCAAAATCAGTACGGAGGACATGGGTTGCTCCTGGGATGTATGCAAGCAAAACGCCTGCGTCTGCCTCGGTTGGGCCGGAATCGGCGACCCCAGAGAACTCGGCTCGGAGGAGGAATGCCGGGCATTGTTCGAGAAAGTGTACGGGGAACAGCTCAAGCACAATTCTGGCGCCATAGCCAGGAAAGCAAGCGAACTGTGGACTGTGGTCAACCTGCAACCGGGGGACGTGATCGTCGCTACCCGCGGGATGTCCACAATCCTGGGAGTCGGGAAAGTCGCCGGGCCAGGTTATGAGTGGAAACCTGACGCCCCAAAGTCTCCCCACGTGGTACATGTTCGCTGGGACCTATCATGTGCCCGGGAGATCGAGTTCCCAGCGCGGTGGGCCACGTGCGCGGTTGCACAGGTGACTCCACATCTCTACCAGCGTATTACAAGGCCGAGCGCCAAAGGAACCGAAGTCTTCTAAGCCGTAGTGCACCTTCGGCGGCTGCGGGGTCTAAGCTGTTAGCACCTTCGGAATCCAAGGGCGAGGGGAAGTCCCTGGGGCATGCGTCCCGCGGGGGGTGCTCAATATCATGCAGCAGTTCTCGGCGCGTCGGAGATTTTGGGCGTGGACGCCGACATGCGGCCGGTCTGGCGGGAAATCAAGGACAACCTTGTGGAGTTGCCGAGGCAGCCTCGTGGTGGTCGCGGCGCCTACAGCGCCTTTGTCTATGGCGGCGAAGGAGGGATCGAGCCCATCGGGCCTGAGCCGGAGCTCAAGAGGCGTTTCCTCGGTTTCAACCGGCTTGGGAGCTTCATAGATACTGCGGGCATCGGCGGGGCGCAGGTCTTTCGCAACCGGTTGCGCCTCCGTGAAGGGCCCGGAGCGATTGATGCCGAACACATCGGCGGGTTGGCCTCAGGCATCCATGAGACGATGCTGTCGAGTTCGCCGGAGGAAGTTGACGGTGAGCCGCTGCTTGCGATATTCAATGACTGGCCCAAATCCTGGGATGCGAGTTTCACCTTGCTGGCCCGCGGAGCGTTTCTGGTCAGCTCTTCGATGGAAAAAGGGCAGATCGAGTTTGTGGAAATCCAGTCTCAGGTCGGCGGGGAGTGCCGCCTGCGCAATCCGTGGCCGGACAGGACCGTGACACTCTATCGCAATAGGGAAAAAGCCGAAGACCTCTCCGGCCCGCTGCTGAAGTTCCCTACAGCGCGAGCCGAGACCGTCATCATAGCTCCACAGGGTTCAGCGCCGTCCCGAAAGAGGGTCCCGGGGAAATTGCGAGCGGCGAGGGGTGGAGTATGGGCTCGCCACGATTCTCGCAAGAGCAACTGGTCACCTGGAGCCGCAGAATTGCGAACTCTGGCGGCATAATCACGTGGGATGTACCGATCCAGGGTGACGGCTTGATTTCCCAACCGTCATCGTCCAGTTGACCGCCGTCGGCAAGGCGCCGCCGGTGAGCCGGAAGGCGGAATCGCAGTAGAGCCATAGTGAGTAGCCGTCCGTGTCGCCATCGCTCAGCGTGCCGACCGGTCTGTTCAACCAGAAGAAGCATTCTTGGAGGAGATGAGAGATGAGCTGCAAGCATGTGCATTTGTTGTTGGTAATGCTTTCCGGCGCGGTCTTCCTGGAGACAGTTCATCCCGCCGGCGCTTCGTCGGTCAGAGTTTGGGAGGAGGACATCATCATTCCCACGTACCTGGCGGGCCCCCCGGACCCCAATCCGATGTTTTATTTTGGGCGGGCGTCCCAGGGGGCTGAGGGAAGAATTTACCCCTATCCGCTTTATGACAAGCTTACCGGCAAAAAAGCGGATAAGACCTACAAAATCGTCTATCTGGAGAACGAGTACGTGAAGATCGGCATTCTCCCGGAAGTTGGCGGCCGCATCTTCTGCGGCCTGGACAAGACGAACAACTACGACTTCTTCTACCGCCAGCACGTCATCAAGCCTGCGTTGATCGGCTTGATCGGCGCGTGGATTTCCGGCGGGGTCGAATGGAACATCCCGCACCACCACCGCGCCACCACTTTTATCCCCGTCCAGTACCGCTTGGAGGAGAACGCGGACGGAGGTAAGACCGTCTGGGTGGGCGAACTGGAGGTGCGCCACCGCATGAGGTGGACTGTCGGATACACGCTGCGACCGGGGAAGTCCTACCTGAAGGCGTCCATCCGCATCGTGAATCGCACGCCTGTGGTGAATACCATCCTCTGCTTTGCCAACGTAGCGGTTCATGCGAACGAGAACTATCAGGTCATCTTCCCTCCCCGCACACAATACGTGACGCATCACTCCAAGCGTGAGTTCACGACGTGGCCGATCGCAACCACGAGGTACGGCGGATACGACTTCAGCAGCGGCGTGGACGTGAGCTGGTACAAGAACCATATCTCCGCGAATTCGATGTTCGCTTGGAACTATGAAGACGACTTTTTTGCTGGCTATGACCACGGCAAACAGGCGGGAACGATGAGCGTCGCTGACCACCACATCGTTCCGGGCAAGAAGCTGTGGACCTGGGGCAACGGCCCGCGGGGCCGGATGTGGGACAAAATCCTTACGGACGAAGACGGTCCCTATATCGAACTCATGGTCGGAGCTTACTCCGACAACCAGCCCGACTACAGTTGGATGCAGCCCTACGAGGTGAAGTCGTTCGAGGAATACTGGTATCCCTTCCGCGACATCGGCGGCGTGAAGAACGCCAACCTGGACGCCGCGGTGAACCTCGACGTGGCCAAGCACGGAACCGCCAGAGTGGGCTTCCACACGACCTCGGACCATCCGGCGGCGACGGTTATGCTCAAGGCCGGTGACGAAATCCTGCTCCGGGAGAACGTGTCCATCAACCCCGCCAAGCCGTATGTCAAGCAGGTTTCCCTCCCGGCTGGCGTGGATGAACACGGTCTCCGCGCGTCAATCTCCGCGGGCGGAAAGGAACTGGTCGCCTACTCGCCGGTCCGCCTGAAGCCCGAGGCAATGCCGGCGCCCGTAGATGCCCCACCGCCGCCGGACA
>CAZFAP010000245.1:0-4447 GCA_964516325.1 uncultured Verrucomicrobiota bacterium | reverse complement strand
GCGATGACCAACTGGCCAACATCAACCAGTCCTTCCCCAAAGTGAGCTTTGGCGAGGATGAGCAGACCGCGTACGGCGATTGCTGGACCGGCGCCAAAGTCGTGTTCGCCGGGCATTCGGGGATTGACGCGGCCACCGGCGCCGGTCGCTCGCGCGGCAACGGCTGGGGTCCGTATGAGCACATGCACCCTTCCCAGTGGAAGGATGGACAGAACACCAGCGAGGCCTATCGCCGCTCCAGCACGACCGTTGGCTGGGTCGCCCAAGCCCTGGCCCTCCGGCTCATGCAGGCCGAGAAGCCCTGGAACCACGATGCTTTCCTCGATTACGTGGACCGCTGGATGCACGAAGACGACGCCGTCTTTGTCAGAACCATCAGGGAAGCCACCGGCAAGGACCATGACAAGGAGTGGGCTCGCCAGGGCCAGGCCTGGGACGCCTTCGTCAATGAAATGTGGGCGAAGCACCGCCCGACGCTTCAGGCGCCGACGGACGGGTGGAAACAGAAGCACGATGACGCCTATTACCGTGCAGCCATCGCAAAGCCGCAGGAGTAGGACGGGGGGCTCCGAGTAAGGCAGTCGCTACCCGCGACCTGGGCGCTCGCGGTTTTGTTGGAGGGGATTCATTTCACGAAACGCAGCGAGGACCACTCACCACGGCAATCGCCACGGTCACAGGGGGCCGCGCGTCTCGCGCCGCGCGCTACCCTCGTCACATCCCGCGCGGCCGGCATCCGCCACCAGCATGTCCGAACCCCCTCCCTGGCACCCTGCTTTCCATCCCGCCCTGGCGGGACCTCGGCATCCCGCTCCTTTTCCAATCCGACCGGCACGCCGCCTGCCGAGCCGTAGTGGCATTCCTGCAGAGCCATCACCGGAAGCAAAAGATGGCATGACGTCACAACTAAGTTTCCGGTGAGCCGCCCAGCGGGTCACCCGTAAACTCCAGCCGATTGTTGGACATTTACTCCATCAGCCTAAACCAATCGCGAACAGTAACCTTCAATCGGAGAGTCTCATCCGGGGCGAGCTCACAACAGTGGGCAATAGGCCCTCGGAGAACATTAAGGCTCGCCATGATGCGTGCAAACGCCTTGGGACTGTTGAAGATGTCACCAAAGGACTGCCAGTTACTTTTCACGATCTCGCCCAACTCGCCGAAGGTTGTATAGTCGATCTCGTCGGTTGACCGTGGGGTGACACCTGAATCGATCTCCCTTTGTAGATTGTCCGATGCGTTCTTCCTGATCTGCTCCGGCACGCACGTATCCCACCACTGTGCTCCCTTCTCCGCAGATAACTTTCCCTTCACGATCTGTCGGATGGAGCGTTCGAGACAGTAGAAGACCTGGTAGTAGGTTGCCATGGCCTGCGCTTCCTGGCGGATGGATTCATCGAATTGTGGATAGTACTCCTCATCGAGTATGGGCGTCTCGGGCGTTTGGCGCTGAAGGTCAAGGGCGAAAGCAGACTGCACACGGTCAAGATCCCGCTCAACCATCTGGTGCGTCATGCCAAATAGCCGGATTCTGTCGTAAGTGTTCATTTTCTTAGCAGGTTCTCCCGAAGGCTCCTGAAAATTGCATTGAAAACAGCAACGTCGTCTGTCCTGGGCAGAACGAGGTTTATGGTATAGGACAGGCCGAGTTTCAGCTTGGCATCCTCCGCACTCGTGTCAGGCTCTTCCTCGCGCTCTTCGCCTTCCTCACGTTCCTCGTCTCGCCTCCTCTTTCCAAAATCAGCGAACGCCTTGAGCGCCTCGAATGTGCCAACTATGGCGCGGGTGGTTTGATGCTTCCTCTCCAGACCGGTGATTTCGACCACCAGGCCCTCGGTGTCCTTCTTGGACAGGGTGTGCGCGTTTTCATTTCGCTCATAGAATGGCCCATAGCCCTTTCGCAGAGCTTCCGCCATGGCCGCACCCGAGCTTGAGGGGTTGCGGAATGACTTGTAGAGATCCGTGGGCGTTCCATCTGAGTTGAGCAGACCGAGGCGCTTTCCCAGCGGTATGAAGGCCCGCGCGCTGTTACTCTTGAATCCAAGCGTGCTCTTCAGGTAGTCGACCGTGAATCGATCTGGTGTCTTGGCATTCTTCACCTTCTCGACTATCCGAGACAGCACTCCGTACGAGTTCATGTAGGGGGGGTAGTCTGCCATTGTCATTCTCCCTTGTTGTCCAACGCTCTGCGTTGCCCACGGCGGCTGGCCGCGGAGCGAAGCGGTGGGGCTTACCCTCATCGGGTGCATTCGTCCATATGTGCCAAAACCTCCCGCACCGTTTCAATGTCACACTCGCTCTGGACCAATCGGGGGGCAAAGGAATGCCGGAAGGTGTCGCAGGCGACGCCCTTGACCACCCGGGCCGGTTAGGATGTCCGAAAGCGATTGGAAACGAGGGCCTCGGCTCGATCATTGCTATGTCCCCGAAAGGGTTTCACTGCTTTTTCCGAAAGCGTGACCGCAGCTTACTCGGTCCTCATTATGCCCCTTCCGGGCGCGCTGTCAAGCCCAATGTGTCGGAAGTCGCGCCCCCCCAGTTACCGCCGGGAAACGCGGTGGAAAAGAAACGAAGACTTCGACAGGACAACAGGATGCACAGGATAATGCGGAGCAGGAGACAGTCGAACAGGAGAGCAGTAGGTCCCGTCGTCCTGCTCCGCAGCTCTCCTGCTCTCCTGGTCTACATCCTGAAAATCCTGTTAATCCTGTCTGCTGTTCCTCCTCGATCTCTGCGTTCTCTGCGGTGAGCTTCTTAGCCCCCCAAAAACTGAGGCATTACCGGAAGTCGCGCGGTGCCCCTCCCCCCCCCGCCGCCGTGCTAAGAGTAAAAGAGCGCGGGCCATGAGCAAGGTATCGCTGTTTCATGGCAATTGACAAATGGCAGACCATTCTGTATAATCCTGTCAACAGTTAATGAAGCCCCCTTCCGGCTTCAACGGCGGCAATCGCACGGATTCTCTTACAGGCCTCCGCAACCATGTATGACCACTCCTTCTCCAATAAATCGTGGGAAACCACATCACCCTCCTCTAAGAGCATGTTCTCCGCTGCCTCCGTGCTGTCCGCGGTTTCCCCTCACCTGGGCCTTTTCCAGACGAGGCGCTATCGCCCGATCTCCTTATACGGCAAGTCCTTACGCCCAACTCCTCAGGCGAAAAAAGGCCCAGAAAGGCCCACTTTTTCGCCCCTCGCTATTTTTATATCGAACCCTTGTTCCCCTTCTCTGCGCTACGCTGCCTCTCAAATGGAAGGCGGGAACATCGCCCAGGTAACAGTCTTCAATCCCCACTCCTGGCCTCGCAAGGAGTGGGTGGAAATCGCCATTTCGCTGCCGCGCGGCGCCGCGGAGCACGTCAGAGTCCTGCAAGGCAGCCAACCTGTTCCTGCCGCCCTGCTGTGGGCGGATCGCTATTCCGATGGGAGTGTTCAGGAGGCTCGCATGGCCATCGGTGCCGACCTTCCCGCATTGGGGTTCCTGTCCTACTCGCTGGCGCCGGCCAAGGAAGTCCAACCGCGCCGTGCGCCCAGTATCGAGATGGACAAGACAAACCTTTGCATTATCACGCCGTACCTGGAGGTCCGCTTCAATCCAGAAGGCGGAATAGCCTCCATGGTCGCGAGAGGCGCCGCCGTGAGGTTTCTGAACTCGGGGAAAAGAAGCGCTTTCTTTGCGGGCAAGATCAACGGACAGGACTGCGAGTCAAAGGGAACGTGGGCTCTTGAGGCCGCTGGCGGGGGTGCGCCATGGGCAGTGGCTCGGGAGTCCGGCGTGATCGGAAGCATCCCCTACACGCTGGAAATGATTTTTCGTGAAGACATGCCCCGGCTCGATTGTCGGGCCACCTTTCACTTCGATGGACAGAAGATCGGCCGCCTGAGTGAAAACAAGCGGGATAGCTACTCCCCTTTCCTGCACGAGGAGAAGCTGCGTTTCAAACTGTTTCCGGCAGTCGAGGAAGCAGCCGTAGGCGTGCGCGATTTGCCCTTTGCCATCGCCGAGACCTCCGACAAGTACGTGGAAGGCAACTACTGGACTGCTCTGACGGATAATTCCGTAGGCATCGCCGTTTTCAATCGCGGGACAATGGGGTCGGTCCGCGAGGCGGACGGGGGATTCTCGACGCCTCTTGCCTATGCCATGTATTACGTGTGGGGCACCCGGATGCTCAGCGGCGACTATACCTACGAATTTGCGATCTATCCGTTCACGGGACGTTGGACTCAAGCCGATCTTCATCGGCGAGCGTTGGAATATGGTTTTCCCTGCACGGGCATCTGCTCGGCTCCCGGCGACGGGCGGCTTGGCAATGAGGTCCGTCTGTTGGACGTTCCTTCTTCGGACGTGCTCCTTTCCGCGCTTTACAGCGACAAAGGAGGAGTCGTTGCGCGGATGTACGAGCACCGGGGGTCTCCGACCCGAACTTCGGTCAAATATCTGATGGGGC
>CAZFAP010000244.1:0-4563 GCA_964516325.1 uncultured Verrucomicrobiota bacterium | reverse complement strand
GGAGGAATCCCAGACGCTGATGACCTTCGCGTCATCGGGCAATCGTTTGGCGAGGAGCTTCACCTGCTTCTGAACGTCCCGGGCGACCTGGACGGTGTTGGCGCCGGATTGCCTCAGCACCATGAGGACCAGGCCTTTTTGACCGTCAATTCGAAGAGGTTCGTTTTCGTCGGCGAAGGCGTACTCTACCGTAGAGGCGATGTCGTCCAGGCGGACAATTTTCCCTCCCTGGTTGGAGACGACGATTCGCTTCATCGGCTCGACCTGCTTGAACTCCCCCGGAACGCGGATGGAGTAGTCCTTGACGCCAACTTTGAGATTGCCGGCGGGGTTGGTCTGGTTTTCGTTGTAGATGGCGCGGACGACGTCCTGGGGGGTGATGTGGTGAGTGGCGAGGAGTTGGCGGTCGAGATCAATGTTGACCTGGCGACGCGGCGCCCCTCGAATAATAACCGCGCCGACGCCCGGGATACGCTTGAGGGGGTCCGCCAGTTCATCCTCCACGATTTCTTTAAGGTCAGGGTAGCTTTCCTTGGCGGTAACGCCGAATCCCATGATGGGGAAGTTCGAGACATCGAACTTCAGAACGAGGGGCTTTTCGGCATCGTCGGGGAGAACGATTTCCGCAAACCCGATGGCGTCTCGGGCGTCGTTGGCCCGCGTGTCGAGGTCCGTTCCCCATTCAAAGCTCAGGGTAATCACGGAGAGGTCTTGTTTGGAGGTGGAGAGGATGTGCTTGAGGTCGGGGATCGTCGTCAAACGGTCTTCGAGCTGCTCAGTGACCTGCGATTCGACGTCCTCAGCGCTCGCTCCCGGATACCGGGTAATGATGCTAAGGGACGGGATGGTCATCTCCGGAAGCATGTCCACGGGAAGGCGAAGGAGGGAGATGACGCCGATGAGGATAACCCCGAAGAAAATCATGAGGGTTGTTACTGGGCGTTCAACACAAAACCGAGGAAGGTTCATGGCAAACTACACTCCTAATTTCGAGGAAAAGACGCACACTCGTGAGCGGCGCGCTCACAAGCGAGCCGCGTTGTCTTTTTCCTTACTTCTGGACTTGCACAGACAGTCCTTCTGATAACTTCTGTTGACCTGCGGTTACGAGGCTTTCTCCGGGCAGGAGTCCTTCGAGGATCTCGACCATGGGGCCCTCTTCCATGCCAAACACCAGTTTCCGCCGACGGGCAACGGCGTTCTCCACGACGAAAACGTACGCGCCGGATTCGTCCCTGAGAACCGCCGCCTCGGGGATAATTGGGACTCCCTGCTTCTCCGCAATGACCAAACTGATCCGAGCAAACATTCCGGGCTTGAGGGCATGGTCTGCATTGGGGACCGTAATCTCCAGTTTCGCGGTGCGATTCACGACGTTCAACGTGGGGCTGATTCTGGTGATGGCGCCCTGAAAGGAACGCTTCGGGAAAGCATCCACTTCCATCGAAACGTCCGCGCCTTCTCGAACCTCGCTGAGGTATCTTTCCGGGAGGTCAGCGCTGACCTCCACCTTGTCCACGTCCACGATTGCAAAGATCGGGCGAGTTACCATCGCCATGTCTCCCGTCTCGAGGTATCTTTCAGAGATGATGCCCGAGATGGGAGCGGTGATGAAACATTCCGCCAACAGAATTTGCGCCTGGTTCAAGGCGGCTCGGCTTTGCGTGATCCTCGCGTCCGCGACGTTCTTCTGCTCAACGAGGCTTTTGTATTCCGCCTCGATTTTTTCAAGAGCCTGCTTGGAAGCCGCCCCTTCCTTTTCCAGGTTGCGAGTCCTTTCGAGGTCCTTCTCTATCTGCGTGAGGGCAACGTCCGCCTGCTTCAGTTGAGCGTCGGCGGTGGTCAGCGCTGCCTTCGCCTGGTTCACCTGCGCCTCCAGGTTCTCATGGTCAACGACGGCAATGATCTGCTCTTTTGCGACGGCGTGCCCCTCGTCCACCTCTTCGATTTTTGGGAGGGGCTCTTCGGAGATTGCCCCCTGCTCGTATAGACTGCGGGCCTTTTCCAGGTGTTTTTCCGTTGGTTGGAGCAAACGACCGGGGTATTTCGGAAAAACCTGAACACTTGCCGCCGCTTCGACATCGCCCGTCAGCCGAATCCCCCGCCGGATGGCGCCGACCTCTACGGGCGTGGTCCTCACGGCGACGGTCGGATTCGAGGACTCCGGCCCCTTCTGTTTCCCGGTAACAAGACGGTACACGCGGTAGCCTGCCGCTGCTGATAGGGCGGCCGCAATCAGCAGAATCAGAATTCTCCCCTTGCGCACTTCTTTGTCCTTTCGTTGCTTAAAGGAGCGGAATGACTCCCATAGCCTTCTTTAGCGATAACCTCGCGAGCATATGGCTATACACCGCTTGAGCGTAGTTGTTGCGAGCTTGAGTCAAAGCAAGCCTCGCGTCCAGCACGTCGAGTTCCGTCGCCATATCGTTGGCGTACCTGACGTTTGCCAGGCGAAGACCTTCCTCCGCTTGCCTGACATTTTCTTTCTGGGATTCCACAAACTCTGTGGCGTCCTCGAGGCTCAGGATTGCCTGCTTGACCTCTAACTCGACCCCCTGGAGCAGGTCCTGCTTTCTCGATTCGAATTGGCGAAGCTTTGCCTCTTCCTGAGCAAGTCTTCCCCGGGTCCTCATTCCCTCGAATACGGGGAGCGAGACCATGACCCCAGCATACCATCCCTGGTCCCAGCCCTCTCCGCCGAAGGCAAACCGGCTCGAGTTGCCTCCCTCCCACGTGCCGACAGCAGCGACGTTCGGATAGAGGTCGGCGGCGGTCGCCCGAATGCTCTCCTTTTGCATTCCTATCTGAAGGTCCGTTTGTTTCAGGTCGGGTCGCTGAATCAAAGCGACGGCAAGGCTTTGCCCCATTTCCGCCTGGGCAGGGTCGTAGCTGAGTTTATCCGTAAGGACGAATTCCGTGGACAAAGGAAGAGCGAGGATTTTCAGGAAGGCGGTGCGCGCGAGGTTCAGGGCGTTTCGGGCTTTAATCATCTCGGCACGCATGTTGGAGACTTCGATGGTCGCCCGCAGGAGATCGTAGTCGGAGACGGTCCCCTGGGCGTGCCGCTTCTTCACGTCGGATTGGTGCCCTTCGGCAAGCTCCAGGGCGTGCTGGCTGACGGCGTAGAATTCGGCATTGACGAGAACGTCGTAGTAGGCTTTCTCGGCGCTAAAGGCGATGGTCTGCTGGGTTCCGCGGAGCTGCTCATAGGTGAGGGTACGGTAGAGCTTGGCGGCGCGTATCCCTGCGCCAGTCCGTCCCCCCCGGTATAGCGTCTGCACAAAATCCAGGGTCGTCAAATACTGCCCTTGCTCTCCGAGGGTGAAGGTTGTTCCGCCAAAGCTGGCGCTCGGAACACGTTCGAGCCAGGTGTATCTCCCGGATGCGGTCAAGTGCGGGAAGGCATCCGACTGAGATTCGGTGACCTTGCCGCGGGCAACGTTCCCCTCCTCCCTGGCAACCTGGACGAGGGGATTGCTCGCGACGGCAATCTTGACGCTGTCCTGGATGGAAAGAGACAGAGGCTGGCTCTTCTCCGGTGGAAGCTCTTCGGCGGCTGACGTGAGAGAAGATAGAGACGCAGCGATTGAAAGGGCAGCCAAGATTCTCGTAACAGCAACCTCGAAACTCACTTTCTAATCTCCTGCTCTGGTTTCCGGTGTGGAAATCCCGCGAAGGAATATCTCCAGAACCAAGGGAATTTCTTTGTTCAGGGGATAAGGCTTTTCCGAAAGAAGCCAGCGAAAAATGATCAAGTTGCACATCCCGACGAGGGCGAACGTGGCGCTGCGAGGGTCGAGTTTTTTCATGCTGCCATTCTTCATTCCGCTGTGGATGACATCTTCGAGGATTCGCAAATGGAAGAAGTACTTCGTGCGGAATCGCTCTCCGATTTCCTTGGCAAAGGAGCTTTCCTCGTGTATCAGGAGGCGGTAAAAGCTGCGGTGGGCGGTGTGAAACTGCATGTACGCGGAAACGGCTTTTTCCAGCCGCCGAATGCCATCCTCGATGCCACCGACAGCCTCGCCGATGCACTTGCCGAGTTCCGCCGCAAACGAGTCAACAACCGCGAGGAATAAGCCCTTCTTATCGTTAAAATGTTGATAGACGGTCCCCTTGCCGAGGTCTGCCCACCTGCAAATCTCATCGAGAGTCGCCCTGTCGTATCCCTTCCGGGAAAAGACCTTCAATGCAGCGCGAAGGAGCTTCCTCCGGTTTCGGTCCGCGCGCTGCTCTCTTTTGCTGACGGCCACAGCCAAATTGACAATGCCTCCTTTGAAAAACTGACTGACCAGTCAGTTTATTATCATCAAACCACATACTGGGAAACCTGTCAAGGAGTTTTTGCGGTACTTTGCAGGCGCAAGCCCTGACCCGATTGGCGAAGGCAGGCTGCATACAGGACGAGGTCCGGCCTCGCCGACGGTTTTCAGTGAGACGGAGCCGCCCCTGGAGGCCGGCTGAGAGGCCTCAACTACGCGCTGGGGGTTTTGGCTCCATTGGGTTCAGACTACCGGCAAGCTCCAGGGAGCGCGCTTGGGACGATCGAGCCAGCGGTTGGCC
>CAZFAP010000243.1:0-4576 GCA_964516325.1 uncultured Verrucomicrobiota bacterium | reverse complement strand
AATCCGCCACCCGTCTGTGCGCCCCCATGCCGCCCCCGACGTACACCGCGAACCCCAACTCGTCCCCTCGCCGCTTGGCGATGAATCCCACGTCATTCAGAGTCGCGCCCGCGCAGTCTTGCGAGCAACCGGAAAAGGCGACTTTGTATTTGCGGGGGAGTTGGCAGCTCCGCGGGTCGTCCAGAAGGAATTCCGTCAACGCCACCGCATACGGTGTCACGTCAAATAGTTCTCGCGAACAGACTCTTGCGTCGAAGCAACACGTGATATTCCGAACGGTGTTGCCGCCGCCCCCTTTGGTTGAAAGGCCTGCCTCGTATAGTTCCACAAGCGCCGGATGGACCCCGTCGAGCGGGACGCGATGAACCTGAACGTCCTGGCGAGTCGTCACGTGAAGAACGCCATTTCCGTACCTGCGTGCGACGCTCGCCAGAGCGCGCATTTGGTGCGGGAGAATCCCTCCCCCGGGGAAGCGCACCCTGAGCATATACGTCCCCTCCTCCCGCTGCTCGTAGATGCCCAGCGGGACGCGAAAAGACCGGAAGGCTACAAACGAGAGGGAGCCGTTCTTGAACCGCTCCGCCTCTATCTTGAACCTGTCCAGGTCTTCTTTGACTGTGTCAGGGAGTCTGAAAATTGACTGCATTCTCCCTCTCCTTTTTACGCTTGAAAGCCCGCTTCGGCGACTGACCACCATGTGGAAAGCCGTTCCAGACCGGGGACCGTCGTCGGGCGCGCCTATCGTCCGTCATTTCGCGGCCGGCAGGCGCGAGTTCCCGACCTCTCGGCAGTACTCCGCCCAGACCTTAGCGGGCGGACAGGGCTCGCAACCGAGACAACGATGCATCTGCCCGAAGGCAACCTGACGAGGCTCGACCAGCGCCTTTGCCTCTTCTCCTCCGTCCAGCTCTATTTGAACGAGGGCTCCCTGCAAGCATTCACAGGTTCGACAGCGCTCCTCCTCGAGCCAGGGCTTCAACTTGTCGAACAGCGCAGCGATGGTCGTCGTGAATTTGCGCATGATTCACCCCTTCGGTCTGCCTTCCTCGCCAAGCACTTCTGCGAAAAAGCTGGCGTATTTGAACCCGCTGTCGGGTGAAATGCCGACCGCGACTCCTTCCCTCCCCACGCCAAATTCAGCCGCCGCGTGAACGATCGCACCCGTGGAGGGCCCAACGATAAGACCCTCTTCCCGAAAGAGTCGCTTCGTCATCGCATAGGCGGGCTCGTCGTTCACCCGAATCACATGGTCAATCACACTTCGATCGAGGATCGGCGGCTCTTTGGATTCGTCCATGTTCTTCAACCCGGGCAGCTTATGCCCCTTCTGCGGTTCGATGGCAATCACTTGAATATCCCGATTTCTCTCCTTGAGGTATCGCCCGACGCCCGTGATCGTCCCGCAAGTCCCAAAGCCAGCGAAAAAGAATCGCACCTGCCCTTCGGCCTGACTCCAAATCTCCGGTCCGGTGGTCTCGTAATGTGCTCTCACATTGTCCGAGTTCTCGTATTGATTCGGCATGGCGTACCGCCCCTTCGCGGCTTCGCTCCGAGCAAACGAATGCGCAAGGGCGATGGCGCCGTCCTTGGGGTGATCCACCGGGCAGAGGTCGTCCGGCGTCGCCCACACCTCCGCGCCGAGCATTCGAAGAATAACCTTCTTCTCCTCCGGCACGCCCTCGGGGACCGTCACCGTCAGCTTTTTTCCCATGATTGCGGCCAGGGCGGCGAGGGCAATTCCGGTGTTGCCCGAAGTCGGCTCCACCAGTTCTTTGCCGTTGAGCTCGCCTCGTTCTTCCATTGCCCGCAGCATAAAGAGCGCGGCACGGTCTTTGATGGAGCCGAAGGGATTGAACCATTCCAGCTTGAGATACAGCTCGAAGGCGCCGGGCGAAATCACCCGGTTCACCTTCACCAATGGCGTGGGATTTGCCGTGCTCCCGACAAGCTCCCGAATATCGTCGTATCGCCTCAAAGAAGGTCTTGCCCTCAGTGCTCTCCGTCTGACCGCCGTAATCATTTCATTCCCTCACTTCTAAAGGCTCTCGGACAAGTTGCGCATCTTTCAGCCTCCAGGCGGCATGCTCGGCTACTCCGTTGCAAACAGCCACAATCAGATATGTCACGCCAGCCACCGCCTGCTCCTTGTCTCGACGGGATGGCTTCTCCCCGCCGTTCGGGTGAGAATGGTAATACCCGAGAATTTGAGCCTCGCCCAGGGACTCCATTTGCACCGCGTTGAGGTGCGCCTTGTGTCCAAGAACGTACTGTTGATCCGGATGCGACTGTTCCACATTCTCCGCCCGCAGCACATGGCTCGCCGTGAGCGGGTCATCAGGGCGATCGAGCAGGACACCGCAACATTCCCGCGGGAAGGCTTCCCCGGCATGGGCAGCCACTGCTTCAAGCACTTGCCGTGATATTGTCATTCCTCCTCCTTCGCTCCGCTGTGTTTGTCGCGCAGGTAAGCTTGCATGGAATCAGGTCCGTGATGCTTGGACTTCTGCCGCACAAAGGGCAATCCGGGTCCTGCACACGTTTTACTGTCGAGAACCGGCAGTCGAGCGCGTCGTACAGAAGAAGACGGTCTGACAGAACGCCGCCGATCCCCAGAAGGACTTTTAGCGCTTCCACAGCCTGAAGCGTCCCCATGACGCCCACGACCGCTCCGAGCACGCCGGCTTCCTGGCAACTTGGCACAAGTCCGGGCGGCGGAGGTTCGCGAAAGAGACACCGGTAGCAGGGATTGCCATTTCCGGGAAGAACCGTTATCAACTGCCCCTCAAACCGCACCACGGCGGCTGTCACCAACGGAACTTCTTCGAACCAGCAGCAATCAGCAGCCAAAAATCGCGTGGGGAAATTATCGCTCCCGTCCAACACGATGTCGTACCGTCGCACGACCTCCCGAATGTTGTCCGCGGTCAAATGCTCCGCGAAGACCTCCACCCGGCACTCCGGGTTGACTTCTTTGATTGCCTCTTCCGCTGAAATCGCCTTGTTTCTGCCGAGGTCGCGGGCACCGTGAATGACCTGCCGTTGGAGATTTGACACTTCCACCGCGTCTCCGTCTGCCACGCCGATTCTCCCCACCCCCGCCGCCGCGAGGTACAGGAGCGCCGGCGAGCCGAGTCCCCCGGCGCCGACCATCAGGGCACTCGACTTCATCAGCTTCCTCTGCCCTTCTCCGCCAACCTCCCGAAGAAGGATGTGGCGGGAATATCTTTCAATCTGTTCTTCCGTAAATTCCTCTTCGCTCACGATCACTCCACAATGTCCAGCTCGATTGGCTTGACGGTAACACCGTTCCCCACGAGGAAATCAACCGCCCGCGTTACTTCTTCCTCGTCGCCTGAAAGCTCAAGTCCGACTATGCCGATATCCTTCGAAACACTTGCCTGTCGGATGTTCGTCACGACGCCGAATTTTCGCCCGACTTCCCAGATGAGCGGTCTGTCAATCAATTCCTTTGGGAAAGTCAGCCAGACCTTGCGAGAAACCTTGCTCCCACCGGCGATGGCAGAAAGGATGGTTACCGTATCGCCCTCCTTGACCGGCGTGTCCAGTCCCTGGAGAAAGCGAATGTCTTCTCCTTCGTTGACATGCACGTTGAAGTGCCGACGAATCCTCCCCGTATCGTCGCAGAGCCGTTCCCGAACGCCCAGGCGCTCCAGGACTTCCCTAACCGTTGCTCCTTCGCCGTGGACCTCATGCTGCCCGCCGAGAAGACTCTTTAACGCTGTTCCCGTTCTTACCGTGACTGGCATGCTGATACTACCTCCGGTGAATGGTTGCTCAACTCAGACAGCAGCGCCTCAAAGTCCGCGATCTTCGCTTCGATGACCGCTCGCTCCCGCAGCCGTCCAATGACCGCCTCCTGCGTTTTCAGACCGTTCCCCGTGATGCTGACCACAACAGGTTCATTCCGGGGGATTCGCCCCTGGTCAATCAGCTTCTTCGTAACCGCGACGGTCGCGCCGCCGGCCGTCTCGGTAAAGATGCCTTCAGTCTCCGCCAGAAGTTTGATCCCTTCCACGATTTCCTCGTCGGTGGCGTCCTCCGCCCAGCCGCCGGTCCGCCGAATGGCCTCTATCGCATAATATCCATCGGCGGGATTTCCGATGGCGATGGAGCGGGCAACCGTATTGGGCTTCACGGGCTTGAATATCTCTTCGCCAGCCTTGACCGTGGCGGCAATCGGGTTGCAGCCCGTCGCCTGCGCGCCGTGGATTCGCGTCTCTGAGTTCTCAATCAACCCCGCCGTTGCGAACTCGCGGACTGCTTTCTCGACCTTGGTTATCAAAGACCCGCCCGCCATCGGAACAACGATGTGCTTCGGCGCTCGCCAGCCGAGCTGCTCGAGTATTTCAAAGCCGAAGGTCTTCGATCCTTCAGCGTAGTAGGGCCGAATGTTGATGTTGACAAAGGCCCAACCGTAGCGGTCAGCGATTTCCGTGCAGAGCCGATTCACGCCATCGTAGTTGCCGGAAATTCCAACCACGTTCACCCCGTAAATCGAAGTGCCGACGATCTTGCCCTGCTCGGCAGCTTCGTCGCCGGCCCGGCCTCGCTCTCG
>CAZFAP010000242.1:0-4735 GCA_964516325.1 uncultured Verrucomicrobiota bacterium | reverse complement strand
GGCGAAGGATCCCGCTTACCTCGACCGCCAGTTGTTACTCAACCGTTGTTTTTGCGATGACCGAGAATGAAAGGCGTCGAGTTCCTGGCTGATGAGGATGGCAACAAAAAGGCGGTCCTCATTGAGCTCAAAAAGCACAGGGAGTTCTGGGAGGATTTCTACGATACCGTTCGAGCCAAGGAGCGCGAGAAAGAGCCACGCGAGTCGCTTGAGGAAGTCAAACGAAAAGTCCTGAGGCCCTGGTGAATGTCCGACCATGAAACCCCCATCCGCTGAGCTGAAACGCATATCCCGAGAACTGGGGAGCGAACGTCCCGTTAGTGCGGCCGACCTCCTGTCCGGGAGTGGGAAGTACGACGCAGCTCTCCGTGCGCTCCTCGACTACTGCGTCGGCAGGCCCGAACTGGCGCGCATAATGGGTGAGTTCGACGCGACCCGGGCCACGCTGGAGGCGATATACCAAATCCTCCTCGTCTCCGGGGCGGGACAGTGGGCGGGCGGCCACTTCGTGGCAGCCTCGGCCCTCGCTTATCCAGACACCCTCCGGTTCATCCTGCGCAACCGCGCAGGAGGGTTAAGTCACCTGGCACAAATGTTTGCGCTGGTGGAGCATTTCGAGCGGGGTGCGCCGCTCCCGCAGCATCCGGAGCCGCCGCAAGCCCCATCCCTCACCGCCCAGAAGTCCGTTGAACAGGCCCAAATGCAGCGGTGGGCTGTACAGCCGCCTTGGACGGCCTGTCCCCTGCCGGAACGCGACATGACGCTGTACCTGTCCTTCGCGGAGAGAAGCGCCGCGTATGTAGCCGAGTTCCTGAGCTTCTTCATGCACGCGCTCGGGGACCCTCGAAAACTGGGCAGCCCCGAGCTCGTCAATACGCAAGACCTGACCCTTGCTGTCACCCGGCACCTGACTCCGCTCCTCGTCGAATTCATTCATATTGCCGTCATGGGAGACCCAAACGGCCAACTTGGTCCCGCCGGCAGGGCCGTCAATTTCCGCCGCCGCTTCCTGTGCCGCGCCCGGCCCGGCCCACTCGCCGAGCTCCAAAGCCAGTTCGAGTACATCTTGGTAGCTGGGATCGCCACACACCATGCCCTGTGGACCCATCCCGCGCGCGGCGAATTCTCCCGGGTCAACATCATGGAGTTGCAAAAGGAATGGATGGTCAAGTCCTTAGCGGCGGACGCTCGTATGCGCGCCTACGATAGGGACCGGCGCAAGGTGCCTTCTGCCCTTGCCGCGGCGCTTTTCCGAGACCGAGTCGAACCAATGCTCAGGGGTCCATTGCGGGTGCGCTGGTGGAAAAGAGGTGGGGCCCAATCTTTCGTGAGGAATATGTACTTCGCAGGTGTCCTTCTGGCGCTCATGACCGACCTGAGGGCGAGCGAGGCAACGCAACGCTAACACCCCGTCCGAATGACGATCCCACAGTCGACGCGCGCGGGTCCACGGTCTGACAAGCCTCACGGTCATTTTGACCTCGCCCCCTTCGCTCCGGCGCTCCGCCGCGGTTTCCCCGCCGCCTTCGCTTCTCCTTTCCGATAAACCAATTCCGGCTTCGATATCGTCACCGTCGTTCCTGGCGGCACCGATTCCGTCAACCACACGTTTCCGACGATCACAGAATTCTCCCGACGACAGGGTCGCCCCCAAGAATCCTCGACCACGGGCCGTCATAGCAGCCCAACAAACTCGTTCACGGTGAGTCCTGCGGACCTGATGATCGCACGTAAGGTTCCCCTGTCCAGTTCTCTGTGGTCGGGTACGGTAACCTGGCCGAAGGGCTTGTCCCGACGCAGGATGATGTGGCTGCCCTCGCGCCGCCGCACGTAAAACCCTGCCCGTTCCAGCGCTTTGACACACTCGCGGCCGCTGACCCTCGGCAGTTTGCTCATACCGCCACCACAAACGTGTCGAACCGCTCCTCGGGGACCGGCAGGTGGTCCTCCTCGAGCGCGGCGATGTATCCGCAAATGGCTTCTTTGATATTGGCGACTGCCTCCTCCTTAGTCTTCCCCTGGCTGATGCAACCCGGCAGGCTCGGACATTCTGCCACCCAGAAGCCATCTTCTCCGGGATAAATCACGACTTGTCTCATCGTCTTGCCTCCTGCACACGACAATACTCTATGGGGCCCAGCTATGTTACCGTACTGCTTCCCGAATCGCCACTCCCTTGGCGCTTGCAGCGTTGCACCCGCGCGGGTCACAACCTACGGCTTCCCCTTTCCAAGTCGTCCAGGCTGGGGACCAGATTTTGAAACGCCTGCTTCGCCTTTCTTTTTGTAGACCAATTCCGGCTTCGATATCGTCACCGTCGTCCCCGGCGGCACCGATTCCGTCAACCACACGTTCCCGCCGATGACCGAATTCTCCCCGATGACCACGTTCCCCCCTAAGATCGTCGCCTCGGCGTATATCGTTACGTTGTCCTTGATGGTCGGATGCCTCTTCCCGCCCTTGATGATTCGCCCGCGCTCGTCTTTCGGAAAGCTCATCGCACCAAGCGTCACCCCCTGATACAGCTTCACATTATCCCCGATTTCCGTCGTCTCCCCGATGACAACGCCCGTCCCGTGGTCAATGAAGAAGTCCTTTCCAATCGTCGCCCCGGGATGAATATCAATCCCCGTCCGACCGTGAGCATATTCCGTCATGATCCTCGGAATCAGCGGCACGTCCATTACGTGCAGCTCGTGCGCAATCCGGTACGTTACTATCGCCTCGATGCACGGATAGCTCGTGATAATTTCATCGTACGATTTCGCCGCCGGGTCGCCGTCGTACGCCGCTCGAACGTCCCCTTTCAGCAACTCTCGGACCTGCGGCAGCTTTTTCAGAAGATGCTGCGTAACCTTCTCCGCCATCGAGCGGCAATCGCACCCTTCACATTTCCGAATCCGGCACTGATGCCGAAACGCCTTCTCCGCTTCCTCGACGAGATCATCGTGCACCTTGTTCACCAGTTCCCCGATGACGAACCGCACGTTCGTCTTCGTGAACGTCCGTCTGCCGACGTATCCGGGGAAAAGAATCACGAACAGATTCTTCAGGATTTCCAGAATCCTCTCCTGAACCGGCAGATTGCGTCCCTCAATCCGGTTCACCCCGGTTCCATCCTCGTAACTCGCGCAGATCGCCGCTACAATCTTTTCAGCTTGCTTGGCATGCCACGCTCTCTTCATTTTCCATCTCCATGAACGCGTATCTCAATTCACCTCCGCCCCGACGCGATAGAATCGCTGGCGAGCATCCGTCGTGTCGCTCAGGAACCTGATGCCGCCCTTCAGCGTCCCATTGAAATCGTCGCGAAACAGAATACAGTCTCCCCCGGCAGTGCCGGGCGTGCCGACCTCAAAATAATCAATCATCGCGTGCGTTTCCTCGTTCACGTCCACCATCACAACGAATCCCACCTGTGGGAGTCACGCACTCCGCAGAAAGCCATCTCACAGATACATCTGGGCAGAAACTTGGAACGCTTCCTCTGGCGTCCCAAAAAAGTCCCCGGATGGAAACACCGACAGTTCGTATCGCTCGTTTGAGTAAGTATAGAATGCGAACCCCCATCGCTCCCCGCCAAAATACCTCAGCCGACAAAGGTGTGTCGGCGTATTTCTCAATCGTTCAAGGAATTGTTCGCGCGTTTCCTGAGAATCCGGCGGCGGCCAACCCGGGCCGGGGTCCTCCGGCTCCGTGTAAGCATCAATGTAACAGAATTGGCCGCGGAAACGTATCTCCAGCCGCGTGTACCGACCCGCAAAATGCTCCTCCGCGTACCGCCGAATCCGCTGTTCCGTAGCGTACTTCACCGCGTCGGGGATTTTCTTCCCCCCGGTGCCCGGGGAAAACACCCAGCCTCCTGTTGACATGTTCCCTCTCCTGCTTATTGTTCAGTTTTTGTTGCGGACTTCCACCCTCGACCGGCGTGCCGCTGTCCGCCTATTCCCGTCCTAAGTCTTACCGACTGAACAGCCACGTCGTCAAGTATCTCTCCCCCGTGTCCGGGAGAATCACCACAATCAACTTCCCCTTGTTCTCCTTCCTCTTCGCGAGCTCCACCGCCGCCCAGACCGCCGCACCGGAAGAGATGCCCGCTAAAATTCCTTCCTCCTTCGCCAGCCGCCTTGCCATTTCTCCGCTATCTTCGTCCGCCACCTGAATTACTTCGTCAATGAGAGAAACATCCAGAACCTCCGGGACAAACCCCGCCCCGATCCCCTGAATCTTATGAGGACCGGACTTCCCCCCCGAAAGCACAGCCGAATTCTTCGGCTCCACCGCCACGACCTTGAACGACGGCCTCCTCTTCTTTATCACCTCTGCCACGCCCGTCAGCGTCCCACCCGTCCCGACTCCGCACACGAGGATGTCCACTTCGCCATCCGTGTCCTTCCAGATTTCCTCCGCCGTCGTCTCTCGATGAATCTGCGGGTTCGCCGGATTCTTGAACTGCTGCGGCATGAATGCTCCCGGAATCGTCTTCACCAACTCCTCCGCCTTCCGAACCGCCCCCGGCATCCCTTCCGCCCCCGGAGTCAACACAAGTTCTGCCCCAAGGATGGCCAGTAGCTGCCTCCTCTCCATGCTCATCGTCTCCGGCATCGTGAGGATGAGCTTATATCCCCTCGCCGCGCATACAAAAGCCAGAGCAATCCCCGTATTGCCGCTCGTCGGCTCAACAATTACCGTGCCCTTCTTAATCAACCCCTTCTCCTCCGCGTCGCGGATCATG
>CAZFAP010000241.1:0-5013 GCA_964516325.1 uncultured Verrucomicrobiota bacterium | reverse complement strand
ATCATTCGGGCGATAGACCCGTGTCGTTGCGTCACCCCCCTTGTTGGGATGGAAGAAGTCATACTGCGCATCGAGATCAGAAGCCGTAGGAGCCTCGTTCGCGGCCGGGCAGTTCTGGGACCCCGGATAGAGACCGCCGCCGTAGTTGAAGTCCTCCGCTTCCCGAATCAGCATCGTCGGAAGCGAAGCCTGATCCGTAGGCGCCGAGAACGGTCCCTCAATCGCGCGGACGTTGGAAGCCGCTATACGGTAGCTATAGTTCTTCCCAGCCACCGTCGCGCTGTCAACAAAGGAAGTGCCGGTGGTCGTCCCGATGTCCTGCCACACGCCCCCATCCACGCTCTTTTGAATGCGATAGCTCGCTACCCCTTCCGCCACAGGAGGCGCCCAGGTGATGTGAGCCGCCGCGAGCATCTCCACCTCGAGGTATCTCGGCTCCGTCGGAACCGCGTAGACCGTGGAGTCTCCGAAGATGTCCGTGCTCGTCGTGGCGAACGAGACCGTTCCCGCGAAGTCGAGACTCTGAGCGGCGCCTGCTGGTATCTTGAGGGAGTAATTGATGGCGCTGGGCTTCAGTTGCGCGCCGGTCAACGTCCAGGTGATGTTGCCGCCGGCGACTACAGCGCCCGGAGCGACTACATCCGCTTCCGTCAGACCGGTCGGAATCTTCTCCCTGACGGTAACGCTGCTCGGTTTGTTGTTCGGGTTGACCTTGAACGAGAGGCTGACGTCCGTCGTGCCGAGGGGCTGATAGGACACCGGCAGCGTCCTCGCCGCGTAGGCGTCGGCCAGGACGATAGAGGGACCAAACGCGTAATACAGGTCGGTGTACTCCACGTCGCTGCGGTCGGTGAAGCGGACGGCGAGCTGGTTTCCGCCGCCTCCTTCGTGGAGCTTCAAGGTCATGGAGTTGATGCCTTTGAAGAGTGTGAAGTCAGCGCTCCGCTCGATGCCGACATCGCCCGGGTCACCGTCCCAACTGTTCCGCATGAAGGCAAGCGCTCCATTATTCCAGCACCGCATCTCGTCGTCGTGCCGGAAGATGGCTCTTGCGTCCCTCTGTTCCGGCGAGATAATGTAGATGTGGTACATCTGGACGAAGTTGTCCAGACCTTCATCCGCGAACCAGCCGGTGGCATCGTGCTGGGGAGTCCAGACCATCGGATTCCTCGTCCCGGTGACGCCCGTCCCGGTGAAATCGTACGCATCGTCCTCAAGGGGATTCACCATCGCCTGACCGCCAAACGCCGCCAGCTGGTCGGTGTCGATGCCCAATGGGGAGAGAATCCTGTCGGTGGGGTTCGTTCCCAGATGGAGCAGGTCCTTCATGTATCCGGGACCGAGAGGATAGATGGGCGCCGCAATCTTGTTCCTTACCTGAACGGTCACCTCATCAGTGCTTATCCCGCTCGCGCCATCATCCACCTTCAGCTCGAAGACCAGGTCCTCTGTGTAGCCCCAAATAATGGGCGCCGTGAACTGAACCGTCGCGGTCGTCTTGCCGGTAACCCCGACGTCCGTGCCGGACTTCTGCGTCCAGAGATAGCTGATGCTTCCCGTGGTCGTCATAGAGCCGGAGCCATCCAGCGTAGCCGTGGTCCCCTCATAGACCTTCTGGTCGGGACCAGCGACGGACGTAGTAACCAGGTTCTTCACCGTGATGCGAACATCGTTGTCGGAGCCGCTGTTCGTCCCGTCGCCCGCCGTCAGCTTGAACACGAACACCTGGTCGCTCGCTACATTCGAGGCTTCGAACGTGGCCACCGCGCTCGTCGAGTTGTGAATCGTTGGGGTGGACGGGCCGCTCACGAATTCCCACTTGTAGCTGGTGATCGGGCCTGCTGTGGAGAATGTCAAGCTGCCGTCCAGGGTAGCCGTGCCGCCCTCCGGATACGCTGCGTCTATTCCCTGGACTACGAGGGGCCCTTGCATCTGGTCGCCGAAGATTTCCAGCTCGGCAACGGACGTGAAGTACGCGGCACCGCCCGGGGTACCCGCAATCCGGATTCCGTTGCCCCAAAGCGTTGGGATGACAATGTCATAGCGGGTGAAATGCTCCCGCGTTCCGCGCTGATCACTGAAGTCGTAATCGGGGAAGATGTCCACGATGGGCGCATCCATCCACGTGGCCCCTCCATCCCTCGTGTACTGAACCTTCAAGCTCGTGAACCACCCGCCATCCGCGAACACCCTGCCGGTGTAATACACGATGTGGTCGAAGAAATAGGGCTGGCTCCAAACGTATCCCCAGAAGTCCAGCGACTTGTACATGCCGTTCCGGCTATCGTTGTTGTCGGTGTACTGCCCACCGTTCATCCCGGCGATGCTGTACTCCGAGACCACATAGGTAACCCCCTCGACCGGGTCAAGGGGCGGTCTCGTCCCGCCGTCCGCCGCCTTCCGGGCGAGGTTTGGCATCGCGGTGTAGGTAACATCCTCAGACGGAACCCCATGGTCCGCGGGATTCGCGCTCGCTGGCTTGCTGTATTTGTTCTCCCCCCTGACCGCGACAGTCCGTGCGACGCCTTCCATCATGCCAGTGAATTCGAAGAAGTTGTTCGTGGTTGTATAAGTCCAGAAGTACTCACCCCCGAGCTTCAATGCTATCTGGTAGCTTGCCGCATCTACGATCGAGTCCCATTCCAGGCGGAATCCGAGGCCGAGACCGCCTAAATCGAGCGGTGAGACTCGGAAGTTGCTCGGTGGGAGCTTTGGGGGATTCGGAGCAAGCACGTAAACGCTCGCTTCGTCTGCGGCCGTCCCTTTCGTCGGAGAGGCGACCGTCAATCGAAAGGTCAGGAGAAAGCCAATGTCGCGAGCGGGAGTGTTGAATTCCACTGTTGCTTGGTTGGGTGACGGCTCGAGCGTCGCCACGAAATCATCGCGTCCCCCAATCTGCTCCCAGGTGAACGCTGCATCAGCGGGGCCAGTCCCCTGCAGCGTCACTCTATCGCCCGTAGTGACCCTCTGGTCCGGACCGGCGCTTACCAGGCCTGTCCAGTTGTACAACTCGATGACGTCGTCCTCGCTCAGGGCACGGTCGTAAATGCGGACTTCGTCAATGGTCCCGTTGAAGGGATTCCAGCCGGCGGCTTCGATAGCTCCGAACACAATGTGAGCATCCGCTGTCGGGCCGAATGAAAAGGCAGTGCTGTTGGCGATGAAGGCGCCGTCGAGATACATCGTTGTGGTTGTCCCATCGTACGTCACAGCCACGTGCTGCCATTCGGCTATCGGCGGGATATTCGTTCCAAAGTCCGGGTAGCTGTCGTATCGGAAAAAGCCGAGATCGCTGGTAGCTTGATCAATCTCGATGTTCCAATACGTCAACGGTGGGTCCCAGCTGTCCCTTTTGGATACGACTCCTTGGTACCCTCCCGAGGTTCCCTCCCACTTGATCCACACCGCGACGGTAAGTTGCCCCGTCGTTTCGGAAGGATTCCAGGTCCCGCAATCCGCGGCAGTGCCCGCCACCGCCTTGAAAAGGATTGCGAAATCACCTACCTTGCCCGCGACCCATTCGTAGCCTGTGCCAATCAGATTTGCGTCTCCGGCGATTGTCCCTTGCACCGCGTTCGCGGCGACGGCGCCTTCCCCTTCCTCAAGAGGATAGTAAGCCACCAAGCCGGTTTCGACGTCTGCCCGCGCGACGCCGCAAAGCAATCCGAGACTCAGAAGACAAATACATGCTCGCCTCATTTTGCGACCCTCCCTTTTCTCTTTGGACTCCAACCCTGGGGTCAATCTGTAGAGAAGTCCGTTGGGAAACCACCGGACATTGGCATTTTCCTGACATGAACCGTTAATGCAGGCGAGACGCCTGCGCTACTTTCTCATTGAGCCAGTTTATACACGAATTTGGGCGCGGCGTCTATGCCCACGGTCGGCTTTCGAGAAGCGCTCACTTCTCGCTCAAACGATACCTGTAAAGGTCGTTGCCTACCCTGCGGGACGCGGCGATGATTTCGGGATATGGCGTATCGCAGATGTCCACGAAACCGATCTGGTAATTCTCGCCGTCGCCGCGCCCGGTCGTCGGCTGGTCCTTGAATTGAAACCAATGCGTGCCGACAATGTACCTGTTTCTCAGGGCGCCGCGCACATACTCCTCATAAAGCTCCGCCCGATGCTGTTGGTCTCTGGCCTCCTTCAATCCTGTATGGAACATGCCCCGGTCAAGGGCACCGAAGTGAAACTCGCCGATGATGACGGGCTTGTTGATGTTGTCCGGCGGACGCTGGTCTTCGACAGAATAGGTGTAGCGATTGTAGCTGACGACATCGCAGAACCTGGCCGCCGCTCGGGCTGCCCGGTCGTTGACCCATGCGAAACGACAGCCGAGATAAAGCTGGTGAGGAACGACTTTCTTCAACTCGTCGCGGATGATACTGAAATACGTCTCGGCAATCTTCGTGTAGAAAGCGGTCAAGTCGGCCCACGCCTTCTTGCGATCGGGCGGTTTCTGAGATCCGAGCAAAGACTCCCAGGACGGGTGCTCCGTACCCCAAGCAGCATTGAGCCTCTCGATTTTGCCATACTTTTCTCTCAGGTCGCTGACGAACACTGTCTTGGCGGGTTGGTCGGGCGGGCTGATAAGGGTGGCTATAGCCAGCGAAACCTCGTCTCCCCAGCTCAGCTCGTTGTCCACAAAAAACCCGACGCACCATGGATCCCCCGCGCTTTTGCCGTCCTGCGCCGCGAAGTTCCTCCGTAAATTCTCCCGGAAGCTTGGATCGAACACGTCGTTGAACTTCCCCCAGTAGCCCTCTGAGCCTTCGATTTTCCTCGCCGACGAATTCACCGTGCAGACGTATGCTGTCCTGTGCATCAGGTAGATGTTTGAGTCAGACCAATTGGCGATGGTATTCAGTCCCCAGCTTCTCACGCGGCGATGGGTGATCTCCGCGGATAATCGTTCCCAATCCTGCCCGTATTTCCGCAATAGGTTCGCACGGGTAAAATCATAGGTTCGGTAGGGACTGTGGCTGCTGTAATAGCCGTGCGGCGCCCGTG
>CAZFAP010000240.1:0-5039 GCA_964516325.1 uncultured Verrucomicrobiota bacterium | reverse complement strand
ACCTCGTTCTGTTTGGCCACGAGGATGGGGATGTGGCTCATTCCCGCTTTTGCCAGGTATTTCTCGACGGTCGTCCTTGCCATCGCCGGAGTGTTGCAGTCGCGGCTCACGTGCGCCAGCACGATACTCCGCAGCCTTTCATGAACAATCTCCGCCAGAAGCCGCCCGGCGCTTTCGTTTGACAGATGCCCCGTTTTTCCTAAGATGCGCTGCTTCAGCGACCAGGGACGGTGAATGTTGTTCTTGAGAAGCCCCTCGTCGTGATTTGCCTCGATGACCACGCAGTCAGAATCCTTCATCCTCTCCCGAACCAGCGCTGTCACGAACCCCAGGTCCGTAGCGACTGCAATCTTCACGCCGTTGCAGACAATCTCAAATCCGACTGGGTCAATCGCATCGTGGAGCACGGAGAACGGGTTGATACTGATCTGCCCGACCGAAAAAGGCTCGCCGTTGGAAAACAGCCGCAGCTTCCCGGGCAGGAAGCCGGACACCTGGTTGATTGCCTCAGCAGTCGAGCGGTTGGCATAGCAGAAAATGTTGGGATAATAGTTGAGGAACTTCAATCCCTGAATATGGTCCGTGTGCTCGTGGCTGATCAGCACGGCGTCAATCTGGCTCGGATCCGCCCCGATCTGCTCCAGCCGCTGGGTCAACTGCCGCGGTCCGAATCCAATGTCTATGAGAATTCGCGTCTCGCCGGAGGAAACGTAAATCGCATTTCCCGCGCTTCCGCTTCCGAGAATCCACAATCCTGTCATCTTCTCAACCTCAACAATCGCCAGCCGAAGCAAAAAGCCCTCCTCAAACTTATAACCACTGTTTTCTCACCTGTCAAAAGATATGTTTTCTCCTCCGCCGGAAGCCCCCTCAGAAAGGCTTGAAGGCGCCGCTTGTTGCGGTTATAGTTAGCTAAGGTTTTGCCGCACTCGGTGCGTGTGCTTGCTCAAACGAACGGCAGCCGGCGCCCGGCGTCACCGGGGGCGAAAGCTGCGACATGGCTATCCAAGGAGAAAAGCCCCATGTGGGAGAAACAGCGTCCTTCTCATCATCTTACCTCCGCGCGACTGAAGGTCTTTTTCCCGGCTTTCTCGCTGGCGTTTTGTCTTGCCTTCGTGGCTTCGGCACAAGTCCCCGAGGCTGCCGGGACTGCTGGGGCACAGCTCCAACCCGTCGAGAGCTCTCCAGCCGCCAAGCGGCCGCTGGGTCCTCCTGTCACCGACTTCAAAACCGACGGGTTCACAATCTCCAAAGTTGTGAGGATGGAACGGTCGCTTAATGCCCTGGGCATCGCAGCCCAGTTCGGCAAGACCAGCAAGGTCGGAAAGTATGTCGAACTTCCCAAGCGGCTGGAGTCGTCCGAAAGGGGCGAGCATTTCCTCGTCACATGGAAGTATTCCGCCAAGAGCGCTTCCCGCAGCGCGACGCTCACGTTGGAATACAAGCTCTCCGAAGAGGAGCACCTCGAAACCATAACGAAAGACTATTCGAACCCCAAGAAGGGCACGTACCGCCTCCGAGTGGAGAATACGGGAGACAGCTACCGGCGAAGAGGGCACATCGAATACTGGCGGGTCAGCATCCTTGCTGACGGGGAATTAGTCGCCAGGAAAGAATCCTTCCTCTGGCCTGTTTTTCGTGCGGAGAAACCGGCGCAGGCGGAACCGGGAGCTTGATTTACAGTGCTTTGCTTCTTATGGCGGCGAGGCGGCGGCCTGCGTAAACAGGGAGGTCGCCCAGAGGCAGATTGCGGCGGCTCCGTTGCGCGAAGTGGCTGCAACTTTTTGGCCGGGAAATGAAAACTATGAACCTCAAAACGATGCTTGAATCATCCACCGAGAAAGTCCCCAACAAGCAGCTTTTCTTTTTCGAGGACCGCTCTCAAACCTACGCTGATTTCAATTCCGAGGTGAACCGCCTCGCACACGGTCTGACGCAGGTGCTCTCGCTGAAGAAAGGGGATAAAATTGGGATTCTCTTGAGGAATCGCCCGGAATTCATGACGGCTCTTTATGCGATTCTGAAGTGCGGTGGGGTTGTCGTTCCCGTGAACATTTTTCTGGTGCCCGACGAGATATGCTACGTCTTGAACGACTGCGAGGTCAAATCGCTCATTACCGAGTCACAATTCGTCCCGTGTTTGCAGCCGATCCGCAGCCGGCTACAGACCCTTCGCTCGGTTGTCCTGATTGACGGGGAGACTCCCGACGAGCTTTACAAATCGTGCGCAGAAATCGCTCGCACCTGTCCCTCGACAAATCCCGATATTGCCATTGATGCCGGGGACGATGCGGTTTTCGTTTACACCTCGGGCACGACCGGCATTCCGAAGGCAGCGGTGCTGTCTCACGGCAACTTCATCGCCAACGTGGAGAGCTGCCGAAGACACATATCTTTCCTGCCGGAGGACCGCTTCCTTCTCGTTTTGCCGATGTTTCATTCGTTCTGCCTGACGGTCAATTGTTTTCTTCCGGTCTATCTCGGCGCCAGCGTGGTGGTCCTCGAGTCCATTCGGTCGTTCGAGAAAATGCTCCAGGCAATCGTCGTCCACAAGCCGACGGTTCTGGCTGCGATGCCGCAGCTCTACAACGTGCTGGCGTCGGCGGCGCTGCCGGAGGAAGTGCGGAGGAGTTTCGGCATCCGGGCGTGCGTCTCCGGCTCTGCCGCTCTGCCGGAAGCTGTGCTGAAGGCTTTTGAAAAGAAGTTCGGCGTGGCGCTTCTCGAGGGCTACGGTCTGTCTGAAACGGCCCCGGTTGCGACCATCAATCCGCTCGATGGCGTCAGGAAAATCGGCTCCATAGGTCCTCCCATTCCCGACGTGGAAATCAAGATTTTCGACGAGAACGATAACGAACTGCCTGTCGGCCAAGTCGGAGAGCTGGTCATCCGCGGTCCGAACGTCATGAAGGGGTACTTCAAGAGGCCGGACGAAACGGCGGAAGCCATGCGCGGGGGGTGGTTTCACACGGGCGACATCGGCAAGGTAGATGAGGACGGCTACTTCTACATTCTCGACAGAAAAAAGGACCTGATTATCTCCAAAGGGATGAAAATCTATCCGCGGCAGATCGAGGAGCTCTTGTACGCGCATCCGAAGGTTCTCGACGCCGCGGTGGTCGGTAAGCCACACGAGATTCACGGCGAAATCCCCGTCGCGTTCATAAGCCTCAAGCAGGGGACTGAAGCCTCAAAAGCCGAGTTCATGGATTATCTCAAACCCAAGGTCGCCCCCTATAAGGTCCCGCGAGAGGTCATCTTCGTGAAAGAGTTCCCCCGGGCCCCGACGGGCAAAATCCTCAAACGGCGGCTAAAGCAAATGGTGACCTGAGCCGCAAAGCTTCAGGAGTGCCTCTTGCCGGAGACCCGTCTTCGCCAGGCGCCCCTCCAAAGTTTGAAGATGCAGCTTACGGAGAGAGAAATACTGAGGATTCTCGACGCTAACCTGGACCGAGCAAGAGAAGGACTCCGGGTCGTCGAGGAACTGGCTCGATTCGTCCTCGAAGACAAATCCCTCCAGAAAAGGACGAAGTCCCTGCGCCACAAGCTCGCCTCGCTATTCGTTTCTTTCGGCGCCGAACGCAGCACAGCCCGCTCTGCCCCGCGACCGCTTCAGGGAGCGGGCCGTGAGCTCTTGATTGACATCGGACGCGATGCCCTCTCCGACGTTGGCAAGGACTTCTCCACGAGCCGCGAGGCAACACGAGCGACAATTCTCGACCTCGTTCAGGCCAATTTCGCCCGAGTTCAAGAATCCGTGCGCGTCCTCGAAGAGTTCACCAAGTTCTTCCCCGGCACGCTCGCCTCGAGACTGAAATCGCTTCGATTCGAAATCTACGACCTCGAAAAGGACTACATCCGAGCGGCAACTCGAGCATTAAACATACGCCTGCTAAGGCGTATCGGGCTGTATCCCATTATTGACCGCGAGACAATTGGCAACCTGGAGCCCGCTAAGGTCGCCACGCATGTTCTCGTCCCCGGCGTCAGAATTGTCCAGTACCGAGACAAGGTCTCCTCCACCGCCGAAATCTGTCAGGTCTGTGCGGATCTGAGGAAGGTCACCCTGCGGAAAGGAGTCATCTTCATCGTCAACGACAGCGTGGACATCGCCCAGGCGACCGACGCCGATGGAGTCCATCTCGGTCAAGACGACATGCCCGTCGCGACAGCTCGGCGCCTGCTCGGCTCCAGGAAAATCATCGGAAAGTCAACCCATTCTTTCTCTCAAGCCCGCCGGGCCGCAAAAGAGGATGTTGACTATTTGGCGGTCGGGCCCCTATTCTCCACGCCGACCAAGTCTGACAATCCGCCCGTTGGCGTCGAGCTCGTCGCCAAAGTGAGGGCAATGACCGATAAACCAATCGTCGCCATCGGTGGAATTGACCGCCAGAATTTGGGCCAGGTTTTGGATGCGGGCGCCGACGGCGCCGCGGTCATCTCAGCAGTCTTGAAAGCAAAAAGCCCCCGCGCCAGCGCCGAGTCGCTCGTGAGAATTTGCCGAAACAGACTGGGCAAGAGAGGCTGACGTGCCCGCTGGGCGCCGGCTCAGTTCCGCGCGCCCGGGCTTTTCCCTGATGCGCTGGCGGGCGCGCTCAAACCCATGATGGAGAACCTGCATGGCTCATTACCTTGTAACCGGCGGAGCCGGATTCATCGGATCGAACATCGCCGTTGAGCTTGTCCGTCGCGGCGAAACCGTCCGCATCATTGACAATTTCGTGACCGGAAGAAAACAGAACATCGAGGAGGTTCTCGACAAGGTCGAGTTCATCGAGGGCGACATCTGCGATCCGGAGACAATCCGGCGGGCCGTTTCCGGGGTGGATTACGTCCTTCATCAAGCGGCGATTCCTTCGGTCGCTCGTTCCGTCGAAGACCCCATCACGACAAACAGAGCCAACGTTACCGGGACGCTCAGCGTTCTTATCGCCTCGCGCGACGCCGGAGTCAAAAGGCTAATCTTCGCCTCTTCATCCTCCATCTACGGCGATTCTCCGACCTTGCCCAAAACCGAGGACATGATGCCGAATCCCCTTTCC
>CAZFAP010000239.1:0-5047 GCA_964516325.1 uncultured Verrucomicrobiota bacterium | reverse complement strand
TGATGGGGATATTGAGCGTGAGAAGGTCATTCGTGTATTGCCCGATGAACATGCTCAGATGGATTAAGAGAATGCCATCAACGTCGCGGAACTTCTCCTTCACGGCAGGCAACTCCTTGGGATTCATCACGTGTCCCCCGTCCACGAACTCGATGTCGGCGAAGTGAGGTTGCAACTTGGCGAGCTCGCCCTCGATCCACTTAATGTCGTCCTTGGGGTCAATTGTTGGGCTGGGCCACCCGCCCCGCCCCCCGATATAGATTTTGCCGATGCGAGTCTTTGAAGCCGTCCAAGACGGGAGGGTTGCCTGAGATGCCCCTGCCGCTCGCGCAAGCTTTGCGCCCGCCGCCACTCCTATCGCCCCCGCAGCCGTGACTCCAAGAAACTCTCTTCTCGTCATACCTTCCTTCATGATGTCCTCCAGTTACTCCAAGGGTTAATTGCATGCCTTTCAATTGTTCCGACAGGCGTTTATCCTGCCGGATTTCTGCGAGAAGGTCAATAGAATGCTCGTTGAGGATGAACCGCTCCAAGGCTCTGGAGGCAGAATGAATTGAGAGGAGCTCTTTGTTGTGGTATCATAACTCCATGAGTCCGACCGTGTTTCAGTGGGAAGGCTATCGCTTCTTTTTCCTCTCGAGAGAGGAAGAGCGGATGGACGTCCACGTGAGGCGCGAGGACGGCGAGGCGAAGTTCTGGCTCGAGCCCGAGGTGGACCTTGCGCAGAATTGCGGACTCTCGCCCGGCCAAATCTCCGAAACGCTGGAGTGTGTCAGGGAACGAAAGGATGAAATCTCAGAAGCCTGGGACAAGCACTTCAAAGGCTGAGGTGACCAACATCAGTACGCACGGCTTATGGGTCCTTGTCAGGGGCAAGGAATACTTACTTTCCTATGAGGATTACCCCTGGTTCAAAGATGCGAAGGTGAGCGACATCGTGAAGCTGGAATTGCATCATAAGGTCCACCTATGCTGGCCTTCGCTCGATGTGGACCTGTCCCTGGACTGCCTGGAGAACCCGGACAAATACCCATTGGTCGCGGACCCCCGGAACAACTGAGTTCCTGCCTGCCCGGATGGATAACGTCCACCGAAAAAACCGCGCACGTCGGCTTCGACCACAATGCACCTCGCTTCATATCCGGCGAGGGCTCGGAGTTCTGCGGAGAACTGCTTCCCACAACGTGTGGCGGTTGCGCTGCTCGCGAGGCGGCGGGATGGATTCTTACGGCATCGCGATCGGGGGGTGTCGACACCCGTTCCACTTACTTACGTCGATTATTGGGGTTTCTCCAACTAATACAACACCGTCGCGGCCCGAAGCGGCCAAGGCCCTTTGTGCCTGTGCCGGGAAGGCATTCGCAGGCCGTTGCTATTGAAACCCAAGGCCCGATCAGACAGTGTGGTTGGAACTTATTCGGCTTGATTGAGGTCTTTTCTAACATCAAACTCAGCAAATCTTGCCCACGCGACTTCGTACTTGCCTATGAGTGAGGAGTACGAGTAAAAGCCGCTAAGTGGCCACCTGGTCTGCTTTTCTATGGCATCGAGGCAGGCGCGGGTGATAATCTGTCTCTCGGGTACCGCGAGATCCTTCCCGTAGTATTCTATCGTCGGAAGCCAGTCGTAAAAAGCTCGGCAGCGATCAAACACGAAGACATCTACCATCATCTTGCGTTCTTTCGAGGTATACTGACACCGCCAGTGCTTGTCGATGCGAGGGTGGTAAGGGAAACCCAATTGATTTAGAGCCACTTCAAGCCACAACCTCGGCATTGGCACATCGCAGAATAGGCCACCGTGCTTGTCTGGCAACGCCTCATATATGCGCGGGATAGCGCTCCTCAGCGGTTCGGATAGCGCGTCCACGTAACCCTCGAAAGCAGAGCGAAGAAGACCTCCCAGACGTATCGCGTCAAATCGAGACGCGCGACACACCGCTTCGGCGTAGTGACAGTACCACGTTTTGGCCAAGGGTGAGTTACTTTCCTTAAGCGCCAGGATGAAATGCCATAAGGGATAGTCTGACGGAGATAGAAGGAGATCTCCGCCCGATAGGATATCAATATCACCCTCCTCCGATTCGAGCAACCGCTTCAGGGCCTCAATGCTCGACAACCTCTGTACAGATTGGGATATTGCGGTGCCCTTTTTCTCGAAGATCATTTGTTTCGCCAGCGGATTCCGCAACACTCTAAGAGAGGGCTGGACAATGTTGGAATAAAGCAGGGGATATTGGGAGACGAACGCGGAGTAAGATGCGTCCCAGTTTTCGCTAATCGAGTTTCTGACCCGATTGCGTTCCAACGGCCGCAAGCACGGTCCCTCAACAAACCATGTGATAGCCTTGCCATCATCAGCAGTACAGCCGAGCACTTGACCCTCGACAAGCGGCTGGTATAGAAAGTAGTCAGTCAAGAAATCAAGCGTGTCCTTTGTCTTGTCCGGGGTACCGGAATTGATAACTAACACGCCCAGTTCGTTCAGCGCCTGGAAGTCAAAGATCCCGTGTATTGTCGAGTACGCCTTCGCCTCTCTACTGATAATCGAACCCGCGAAATCAAGGTAGATGATGTCGAACGGAATCGGGTTAACCTGGAGGAAGTCTTCTATGCGACCATGAACAATCTTTAGCGTCGGGTGGGCATTCTTGATGTTGTGGAGAGCCTGCTGGTAAAGACCCCGGTCTCTTTCGAATGCCCATATGTTTTCCACGCGTATGCCATGGTTAAGCATGACCTTGACGTCGTTTTCCGGCTCAGGACCGCACAGATAGGCAACCCGAAGCTCTTTTGGTGATCTACGCCCATACCGATCATTTGCGAAGTCTGCCCACCCATCCAAGAACGATTCATTGGGCGGAGGAGCAAGGTTGTATTTCAGTAGACGCTCGTTGTAACTGTAGTCCCAGAGGCGTCTGATGTAGTCTTCGTCAAGCACCCTGCAGTTCTGCCTGTCTTCGGTAACGCATCGTACAGCTCGGTCCCAGAGAAGGCGACGGCTCAGTTCCTTAATGGGCTGTTTGTAGGTGGTCACGACAATGCCTCATCCTCCTTCAGCGCCTGGGCTCCTTTTCCTGTGTTATCATAGATCAAGTCTCCTTCCGCACAGGGTCGAAGGAGGGGACTTTGAGTTGCTCGCCGGCTTTGAGGGCTGATTGGTGGGCCACGATGCCCGGCGCCGTCATCGCCAGCGACTCGTACACGTCAATCGTCGGCTCGCGGCCCTCGACGAGCGCGTTGATGAACTCCGTAGAAATGAACACCGCACTTCCGCCGTGCCCGCTCGCGTGCCGCATCCGCTCCGGCAGGCGATCGGTTTTCCAGTATTGCGGCACATTCCACGCCTGCCGGCCTTTGTCTGCGATTTCGATCGAATTGCTTAGCCCGCCGGAGCTGGACATGTAGGCTGACATCTCCGTCCCGAACCACTGCGCCCGCTCACCGCCAGCGGCAATTCGCCAGCAGACATTCCCCCGACAGACATTCCCCCGGTTCGTCTTGAAAAGCCCGATCTCGTTGGAAAACGGGTTTCGATAGACGTTCTGATCGGGGCGCGGGAAAGGCTCTTCTCGCGTTCCGAGACAGGAGACTTCGACGAGACGCTCTTTGGTAACGCCGACAAGAAAGCCTGTGGAATGCGTCGGATAGAGCATCGGAGGGAAGCCGAACCGCCACACGTCCGGCTGGCTCGGGTATGTGCAGATGAAATTGTGATAGTACTCCACCTCCGAGTAGAAAAGGTTGCCGAACTCTCCCGCCTGGTAGAGTTCCCTCGCGGCAATGCATTCCTGCCGATAATAGCTCGATTCCGCCATCATGTACTTCAGCGCGGTTTTCTCCTTCGTTTCCTTCAGGAGCTGGCATTCCTCCAGCGTCAGCGCTGCCGGCACGGCGCAGACAACATGCTTCCCCGCGTTCATGCACATGACCGAGTGCTTCGCATGATCGGGCGCCCCTGAAAAAACCGCCACCGCGTCAAAAGTGTCAGCCGCCTTCTTCAGCATCTCCTCGAGAGACTCGTAGGCGTTCTTGCAGCTATAGCGCTCAACGAGCCTCTCGCGCCGCTCGGCAATCAGATCCGTCACCGCCGTAACCACGCAGTTGGGATGCTCGTGCCACCAGAACGTCGCCCCAAAGTTCCCTCCGACAACGGCAATCCGGATTTTCTTATCGTCGGCTTCCTCCGCTCTCGGCCTGTTCGATGACGGAGCGGCGACCGCTGCGACAGCTCCCCCAGCAAGGGTCTTGCAGAACGCTCTGCGGGATAAGCGAGGCCGAACTTCAGCAGTCCCTTCCGATTCGGCTGTCGCCCGCACCGGTGTGGCGACCTCAGCGGAGAGTCGCCCCTGACAATTTTCATCCTCACGAAGTGATAACGTTTTCATTCCTTCCTCCTTAAATGTGAAAGCGATTTGCGGACGTCGCTGCCACAAGCATACTGTCGGGAGTGCGGCTTCCTTTTGCTCGACGTACGCGGCAACTGCCCCACGAAACGAACCGCGGCTTCGTCGGGCAATTCCCTGTCAGAGCGACGCTTCGGGTTCATGTTCTTGCCGCAGCGCCTCGACCTGTTTTGACTTTATCACCTACCGGTTCCGTGCGTAAAGTTCCCTTTTCTGGATTCCTCTCTCGCCTTTTCGGCGTTCTATTGACGGCGTGGCGCCGAATCGCGGCAAGATGTGACGGTGCCGCTCTATTTCAGGGGTCCCTCCGGCCGTGCTGCCTGGGTGTTGCGTCTGTCCTTCGCGACGCAAGACCCTGACAGTCGTGACAATCAGGCGGGGGACATCCTTGGTCCCTGCCGGCTTCAGTGGCGCCAGAGGCGCCATTAGCCACCTGCTTTAGCTGGTGGTCAGCGAAGCGCCATTTCGTCCCTGAGCCCCGCCTTCGGTGGGGGCTTCTCGACCAAACGATTCATCCATCTCCCCACCAAAATACACCGCACAGCAGATGTCAGGGTGTCGCTGTATTTCAGGGGTTTCCTGTTCCCCGCACGACCGGTACGAGCCCACCCTGACACTCGGCGGCGGCCGTCACTACGGGGT
>CAZFAP010000238.1:0-5078 GCA_964516325.1 uncultured Verrucomicrobiota bacterium | reverse complement strand
CCTCCCTTGCCCATCCTTCTCGCCGCCCTCCCGTGCAATCTTTCGGAATCGCTGAGGTGGGGCTCGTAATCCTTCACTCTCGGGAGGGGCTCACCGCAGAGGTCGCAGAGAGCGAAGAGGATACGTCTTTGTCGTGCGGGCGTCCCGCCCGCGAGACCGCCCGCCTTATGGTGATCGCCAAACGAAGTTGACGGGGAAGTCAAAGAAGGGAGCGGTCTGTCGCAAAGCCGCGAAGCACGCAGAAAAGGTGGACAGGATGATGGCGCCCTCGGCGCCACACAGGATGGACAGGAGAATCCGGTCAATGCTGTCGTCCTGTCTCAGTCTTCCTTCCCTTTTTAACGGCATTGTAGGATTTCAGATTAACCGCGGATGCACGCAGATATACACTTTTCAATCCATCCGCGTTCATCTGCGGCCATCTGCGGTTCCTGGGCATCCCGTCAATAAAAGAGTATACGGCCAAGTTAGATACCCCCCGGTTGCGGGCATTTCCATCGCACTTGAATCATCGTCGGTTTTGACCCCCTTGTACGGACTGCCCAGTGGAAGTGCCCGCCCCGCCCCAATCAAAACGGTGCGGTCTGTCGGGCGACAGGTTCGGGTGAAGGCGCAGAGCCGCTGAATGTATGATGCCGAGCGACAGGAAGCCATAGGACAAGCACGAGGGGCCTTGAGGCGGCAAAAAAGCATTCTGACCGGAGAGTGCTCTGCAGAGGAGTTGAATCGCGAGCTGTCTAATCGAAACAAAGATTGTCACGTGTTGGGCTGCTCAGAAACAGGGTCCTTTCTGTGGAAATCTTTCGGCATATCTGTCGAGAGAGCTCCGCGCTTTTGGGCGGAATTTTTGTGCATTGATCGCTGCGAGGAGGGGAATACCACAAAAAACCTTTTCCCAACTTCCTGCAGCCAAAGGAATTTTATCATTCGCTCTAAAAACCGCGTTTGGGGATTCGTCTCAGGTACATGTGTTGCTTCGCAGAATCCGCGCGCGGGTAGTACGGCGCAGTCATTCCCTTCAAGGTGTCTACCCGAAACGTCGGCTTTCGTATGCATGATGTGCGGACAGGTTCTCTTTGTTTCAGATAATGTCAAAGCCGAGCCTCAAGCCAAGGAGTGTCAGTCGCTGGCCGCTGGTCGGATCTCTCTTCCTTCCTTGGTTCCGTCACGGGAAGAACCTATCTGTCGAAGAGCGACATCGTTTCCTCCAACCGAAACGCGGCCGCGTCGCAGTTGTTTTTGCCAGAGAAGCCTGCGCGGTTTTGATGGGTGGCGTTGACCGATGTCAAAGCCGCGTGGTCCTGATGCAAGTGAAGGGTCAGACCCCACGGTCGGCATAGGCGACCTTGGAGAAAGACTGGTGCCTCAAGCGTTGGCGGTGGATGTAACTGAGAGGGCGGAGCTGTATAATCGGGGGCGCGCAGCCGGAATCCCCATCGCCGTCGAACCCCCATGTATTGAGCCCTGACAGGGATATTGAAGCCACCCACAGAGGGTATGGCTTGCAGGAAGATGCTTTCGACACTGATTGCTAACCATGTTGAGAAGGTCTGGCCGGCATTTGTGTCCGCTGCACTTGTTCAAGCCCGATAAAAGGTTTCAGTCCCCAGGGAAGCATGTGGCGAAGCCACGGACGACAAGCTCCACCGCTATTCGTCTATTACCTTCGGTCCGGGTCTTGTGAATAAAGAGAGCATTTCCTGCCTGCTGGTGGAAAGCGGCCGCCCGGGGGCGGCATCCCGCCTCTACGGCCGTACTTCGCGCGCTTTCAAACCGCCAGCAGGCAGGGCAACAATAAAGTCGCGGGGAGCGATCGGGCGATTTGGATGATTACTGCTAAGGTCATTCAGGACCCCTTCGCAGGACCCCCGATGTAAGAGCGCCCGCTCTCTCCCCGAAAAAACCAGCAGCATTCGTTGAGAGAGTTTTTCGCGCTTGCGAGGCGCAAAACTCGTCACGGTAGATCGGCACGTTTGAAGTTGGTTATTGAAGAGTGTTTCCCTGCCCGCTGGCGGTGCACGGCCGCCGGGGGCGGCATCCCGCCTCTTCGGCCGTACTTCCCGCAACAAAGACGGCGGCGGGCAGGGGCTCGAATTGAGCATCTGTCACGCGATTGCTCGTGCTCATAAAGGCCTTCGCGAATGCCAAGGGAGAGCTCCCGACAGAAAATTCAGACAACTTCATTAGTGATTCCGAGCCAGGATGTTTGTCGTTCGAGAGACCTGGTCCCCTTTTTTGATTCCTTGAGCTCGGAGTCGCCGACGAATCGAAGAGAGGTCGTTCACGAGGCGGTAGGTAGCGACTGCCTGCCATGCAGAGAGTCGCAGCCCCGAGCGAATCGCTGGCTGAGACAAGGCGCTGGGAGTAGGGACAACTCATCGAGAGTTGATGAAACAGATCAGACTTGTAAGACGATGATGCATACGGCGGGCGTCTTCGGCGTGCGCAAAGATACCGTCTGTCGCGGCCCCCTGCAGAAGACGCCCACGCCCCTCCATTCCTGTTATTCGACAGCAGCTTCAGTCCAAGACCTGTGGCGATGGCAGGCACCGGCGAGTAAGACCCCGGCGGTCGTCAGTCATAAAGGCTTTGGACGATAACCGGCATCGCGAGAAGGGGGAGACACGCCGGAAGGGCAATGGAAGGTCGCGGTTTCTTGCTTACACCTCGGAGAAGCCTTTTGGGGAGAAAGTCAATACGCCCAGGGCATAACTTCCTGGCCTGTATCGAAGAGAGCCCGATGTGCTCGGACAGATGGATTATGGGCCTGCCCTCGAAATCCAAAGGAGGGAAGAATCACAACAATGGCGCGGACAGTTAGGAAAGGGGGAAATGTTGCGCCATCTTCGGACCCAATATGTTGGCGTGGGCAATCAAAGGCTCCGGCCCTTTGCCGGATTCCCCCACCGCGCCTCTGTCGGCTCGACGGCATAGCTCAGCGGGCGGGCGCCTTGATCAATGGTGAAAACTAACTGCGAAAAATGTTCAGGACCCCTTCGCAGGATCGCCCTATAGAAGGCGCCCGCCCGGCATTGAAAAGGACAAGTACTTGGCGGACGGGATGATGGTGAATTCGGCCAGAAAGGTGAGTTCTGCCGGAGAGAGACGCAGTTCGACATAGCCGGAACGAAAGTGGATTCGTCCAGGAACAGACACCCCTGCCCGCTGTCGGCCAACGGCCGCCCGGGGGCGGCATCCCGCCTCTTCGGCCGTACTTCGCGCGCTTTCAACCGGCAGCGGGCAGGGTCCCAGTTGGCGCAGAAAGGGTAAACAGGATCACCGGACACCTAATCCGAATGTCAGGCCGTTCGGAGCGCGGGATAGGCAGTACGCGATTCTTTGAGTGTCAACATGTTATCGCCAACGCAATCGGAGTGTGCGTCCGAGCATTTCAACCGTGTACCCAGTTTGCATCCGGAATGACCCATTCGGCAGTCGAGCTTGAGGCCCCCCGAGCGAACCGTCATCTCCGTGTTCGAGGTGAGGATCAACCAGTTGAGGAGCGCGGGTTCTGGCAGGAATAACGAATGAAAAGAGCACTGATAACGGGAATAACCGGTCAGGATGGGAGTTACCTGGCGGAGCTTTTGCTGTCGAAGGGCTACGAGGTTCACGGAATCATCCGCCGAGCCAGCACGTTCAACACGGGCCGCATTGACCATCTCTACCAGGACCCGCACGTTTTCGGAACGCGGTTGTTCCTACATTATGGGGACCTCTCCGATTCAGTGGCTTTGACGCGGCTTCTTTATAAGATCTGTCCTGATGAGATTTATCACCTCGGCGCCCAGAGCCATGTGCGGGTGAGTTTTGACACCGCCGAGTACACGGCTGACGTGACCGGGCTTGGGACGATCCGAATTCTCGAAGCCATCCGCGAAAGCCAGGTCAATGCGAAGTTTTACCAGGCGTCGAGCAGCGAGATGTTCGGCAAAGCTGAGGAAATTCCCCAGACAGAGAAAACGCCATTCCATCCGCGAAGTCCGTACGGCTGCGCGAAGGTCTTCGCCTATTGGGCGACGGTCAACTACCGCGAAAGCTACGGGTTGTTCGCCTGCAATGGGATCCTCTTCAATCACGAATCGCCTCGCCGCGGTGAGACGTTTGTCACACGGAAAATCACGCGAGCGGTGGCTCGCATAAAGGCGGGTTTGCAGGACACGCTGTACCTTGGGAATCTCGATGCCCATCGCGACTGGGGATATGCCCCAGAATACGTCGAAGCCATGTGGCTGATGCTCCAGCAGGACGAGCCGGAAGACTTCGTGATAGCGACGGGGGAAAGCCATTCGGTGAGGGAATTCGTGGAGGAAGCCTTCGCATGCGCTGGCTTCGACTGGCAGGACTTCGTCAGGACCGACCCAAAGTATTATCGCCCGGCAGAGGTGGACTTCCTCATCGGCGACGCATCGAAGGCTCGCAACATTCTTGGCTGGCAGCCGCAGACGAAATTCAATGACCTCATGCGGCTGATGGTGGACGCAGACATAGCGCTCCTTGACGACGAGATGAACGGTCGCCTTGCGGCAAAGCGGTCGTCCCACGAAGCGCGCTGAACAACGCCGCGGAGAGTGGGGAAGCAGACAGAAATTACCCCAGTTCGCTATGGAAATGACACGGGTTTCTTCCGGGGTATCTCCTGCACGAGGTCTGAAACGTTCGCTCTCTGGAGATTGTCACGAGGTCTGAATCGTGAAGTCAACTACCGATTGTTTCAAGCCAAATTCTGAATTCTGGGCGAAACGCCGGGTGACCGTAACCGGCGGAGCGGGGTTCTTAGGGAAGAATGTCGTCCGGAAGCTCGAAGAACGCGGTTGCAGGAACATCTTTGTCCCGCTGATTGAGGATTACAACCTCGTCCGCCTCGAGGACATTCGGCGGATGTACGATGACTCAAAGCCTGACATCGTCATTCATTTAGCCGCGGTCGTCGGCGGGATCGGCGCAAACCGAAAACATCCCGGCAACTTCTTCTACGAGAACCTCATGATGGGCGTTCAGTTGATGGAAGAAGGTCGGCTGTGCGGAATCGAGAAGTTTGTCGCGATCGGGACAATCTGCGCCTATCCGAAATTCAC
>CAZFAP010000237.1:0-5132 GCA_964516325.1 uncultured Verrucomicrobiota bacterium | reverse complement strand
AATCCATTGCCGAATCCCCCCGAGCCTCCCACCACTTAAATACAGCCACACCCCATCGCCGATGCAGCCGCGGAGAGGCTGATCGAAAAAAAAGACTTTCCTCAGGGCCCGATTCAGGTTATCATATTTTAGTGAGAGTGTTCCGTGATTGCTCGTTCGCAATCGCGGCCTTATGGTCGGGTGGCGCCGTCCCATGAGGGCAGAACAGGTCGCCGCTCAAAGGTCGCATCCGGTTACCTTACATCGTGGGAAGAGGTTTATGAGAATCCGTTTATTGCTTCTTTTCCTCTTTCTGGCGGCTCTGGTCGGCTGCAACGACCGAAGCTCTGAGCGGCGGCTCGTGGAAATGGCTGTGAAGCTTGAGAGAAACTCCGGCAAAATCGAGGAGCTTTCTCTCGCTGTGGAGGGTATCAGCGGCCGCCTCGTCTCCATCGAGGAGTCGCTCAAGAAATTGACGCAAGCGCCTTCCCCGGGGGAGAAGGTCGCATTCCCGCCGATTTCCCCTGTCGGCGGCGCCGGAAATGTCGAGCTGGAGACTGTATCCCGGCAGGTGGCGCTCCTCTCTAACGAGATTGTGGCGACAAAGGAGGGACTCGCTTCCGCCATGGGCGCCCTCGATAAGATTGGCGAGAAGGTCTTCAAATCGAAGGACGGCGACGAAGCCCTTCACAAGCTTGCCGGCAACCCCGACAAATTCGCCAAAGCGCTCGACAGGCTCGTTGAGACCGTATCCCCGCGAATGGAGGATGCCGCCGCTCGCCAGAGTTTTGAGGCAGAGATTCGGCAGCTCCGGGACCGCATTCTGGCAGGGGATTCCCCCGAACAGTTGTACCAGGAACTCCGTGGGCGGATGGTTGAGAAGCTGAGTCGTGTTGCCGAGGAGGAAGACAGGCGAACTGTTCAGCGAGAGATCGAAAAGCTCGACACGTGCACCGAGCGCGAACTCGACGACCGCCTGACCGAATACGCCCGCGCCCGCAACCTCGATGATCTGTTTCGCATCGCCAAAACCCATGGCGTGCAGAAGGAAGAATTTCATCTCGCAGTGCATGGTGAGCCACCGAAAAAATAATGCTTTCGGTGAGCGCGCCGTGGCGCCAGGCTCCGCACGATGGCGTCAAGGCGTTCGGGGGAGCGCCGCGGGCTTCTGCGCGCTTCGGGTCGAATTGAGTCTCATTTGCCGGCGCCCGGCTTAGGCGCTTCGTCCGGCGACGTTACCCATTTGCGATACACTTCATATACTTCGCTGATCCACTCGTTTGAGGGATTGAGCCTCATCGCCCGCTCGAAATTCTCAACGGCCTTTTCGTGCTCTCCCGTTGCCCCTTGCATCCAGGCCAGGCGCGCATAATGCTCGCCCTTGACCGGATCGAGCCTCACCGCCTCCTCGTATTGTTCAATCGCTTGCCCCGCCAGCTTCAGCCTGCCCTCGTCTGAGAGGGAGGCGTTCGTAGCCAGAGCCTGATAATAGCGTCCGAGACAACTTCGGTATTCGGCGGACCGGGGTTCCAGCTTCACTGCCCGCTTCAACCGACTTCCCAAGTAAGCAATCGGTGTCGGGGGGCCGCCCTCTCCCCTCGAATAAACCACGGTTTCCCTCTCATAATCCGCGAGCCGTTCCCCTGCTTTAGCCAGTGCTCGGTCGGCTATGAACTGCCTCACCACGGCCTCCATCAGCACGAGGCAGAGCATCAGAGGGATTGCCACAATCGCCCATCTGCTCATTCGTCCGATTCCTCCGGTTCGTCGCGACGGTGTCCGCGCTTGACTCTGGAGAGGTTAACCACCATCGCCACGATCGTCACTACCAGAAAGACATTCGCGTCAATTCTCATATTGAAGTCTGAGAAACTGTGCACCAGGATCGCGAACATGGACGCCGCCCCTCCCATGGCGGGCATTGAGAGCGACCGGCGCCGCCTTGTCAAATACGTCCGAATTGCCAGTCGAAGGAAGACGGCAACCCCCAGAAGGCATATCGTCAGCCCCACCCATCCCGTCTCCAGAAGGGTTTGCACGTAATCATTTTCCGCATGGGGTGTGGTCTGCAGGACCGCTCGAGTGCTGGAGATTCGGTCGTATTTCAGCGTCCCGTAGCTCGGGAAAACTGACTCGAAAGTCCCCAAACCCGAACCCCACATGGGATAGTCCTTCGACGCTTTCCACGTTGCCTCGGCGACCTCCATCCGCCGCTTGAAGGATGCATCCGTGGGGAAATGACCGAGAGTCCCCCACGTTTTCAGCAGGTCGCTCAGCCCAATCCAAACCAACATCAAAAACGAAACTGTCAGCAACACCGTGATGACCCATGCTTTTTTTCGATGAAGTTGCCGACACAAAAGCAGAATCCCCATCAAAACGATGGAGCCGAGAAATGCGAGAAGCCCTCCCCGAGAGCGGCTGATTGCCAGAGAAACAATCATGATGCTCGCGATGAACGACAGAAGAATCGCCTTGTGAAGGTTCTCCGACGCAATCACCCCCCGCCACCCTGTCTCCTTCATTCGGAGCAAGTATCTCAACACGAACGCCACTGCGATGGGAATAATAAGCTCCATGTACCCCGCAAAATGATTCTCATTGATGAACGTCGCCATGAACCCCCTTCCTCCCCGCGCCGTCCTGAAAAGCCACAACACTTTCTCTGTCCCGCTTACCCTCTGCAAAAGTCCTACGAAGGACATGCCGAAACCAATCAGGACAATCGCCATCAGGACCCTTACGATCTGCCTCCGGGAAGTCAGCGTGTTCACGAGGCACACGTACAGCGCGAGGTAGCACAGCAATTTCACAAACGCGGTCTTCGTCGAGAAGAGGTTCGTGGTCGCAACGTTCAGAAGGGGGTTGTCGAACCTCGCTGCCGGCGTCGTTCTTACCAGGTGAGGGAGCATTTGTGCGAAGACCAACACCGTAAAAAGGACCATGGGCACCGCCAGTGGAAACCTGAAACGAACGGTCGGGCCGCTAACGGCGACGCCTATGAGCCACACCGCGACCATGATCACGCACACGGCTTCCATCACCGAGATAGCCCACGTGTTAACCGTGCCGAAAGCCAACGGTGTGAAGAGGAGGAGCGCTATGAGAAGGCACTCCACTACAACCGCCGATGTTCTGGGATAGACGTATTGGCTCAATTCGTTTTCTCCAGACGGTTACCGCATTTCCGCGCCCGCTCTCCACCCTGCGCCCGAATGTTCTTGATTCTGTGCATCTCCGCGTCGTGCTGCCCGCCGTCGCCAGGCTAAGTACGTGATTTCACAAGTACGATGACGTATGCGCAACCCCGCCCTACGCGGGGTTGTTTCCCGACAGGATGAACAGGATGGACAGGATTCGGGGAGCACCGTGCGAAGGCACGACGACTTCAGCCCAGGGTACGTGACCCATGGAACGTCCCTTTACCCTGCAATCCTGTTCAACAATACGTCACCGAATTTACGAATCAGAGCACTAAGGGGATCGCACCAGAACAGAATCGCCTTACCCAGCGTTCCCCGACCTTCCGTCGGAGCAGAGCGTTCACGCGGATTCAACGCAGTGGCAGCCGAGCTGCCGGCGAAAGGATGCCCTTAAACTCTCTCGGTGAGCCTACCAGGCGCCGCCCCCCATGTCAAGGACGTCCGCCGATGCTTCCCGAGCTCTCCTCAGCCCCCAGGGCGGACGGCGGGCTTTCTCCCGCGCTCGCCTGTTCCACTCCGACGGGTGTCGTTCCATCAATCATCCGGGCATCGGGCTTATTTGCTCAAGAGCCTCTCTCCGAGGTTGATTTTTCGGATATGTTGTGCAACATTCTTGGCGAGGCTCATTTTTTCCTCATTTCGCCTCATCGCTTTCTCGGTTGTGTGCAAGAGACCGAGCGAAGGCGCCTCGGTTGAAGGTTTGGGATTCAGCGGGAGAATCGCATGATCATCGAAAGCATCGCAAGCAACAGGATAGCCGATTTCGGCGGCTGGACCGACACCTGGTTCTCGGGGAGCGGGCGCATCCTCAACTTCGCCGTTGACCTGTACGCCCGCGTTACCGTTGTAACCAAAGAACAACCCGGTGTCACCATTCACGTTCAGGACTACGGTGACGTCGTTGAGATTCCCAGTGTGGAGGGGGCGGGATACCACCACCAGCACGCTCTCCTCATCGCCGCACTGAAGGTGATGAACATCCGACAAGGGCTCGACGTTTTCATATCCGCGGATGTGCCCCCCGGCTGCGGGACCGGGAGTTCGGCGGCGGTTTCTGTTGCGCTGATCAAAGCGCTCAGCATCTTGAATGGCGAATATCTTGTCGCCCACGAGGTCGCGAGGCTTGCTCACTCCCTCGAGACGAAGGAATTGAAAATCGAGAGCGGAATTCAGGACCAGTTGGCCGCGGCGTACGGCGGCGTCACTTTCATTGAAATGTACGAGTACCCCAACGCCTATGTCTCCCCGGTGGATATATCCGAGGAAGTGCGGATGACGTTGGAGAACCGATGGCTTCTCGTCTATGAAGGCCGGCGGCACCTTTCCGGAGACGTTCATAAGAAGGTCATCGAAGGGTTGAAGGACGAACGCAGCGCCAGCCACCGAGCCTTGTCCAGTCTCAAGGACACGGCTCTTGCGGCAAAACAGGCTCTTCTCAGAGGGGACGTCACCGAGCTGGGCAAAATCATGGACACCAATAATGCCGCTCAGAAGGCGCTTCACCCGGAAATCACCACCGCGAACTTCGAGAAGATAGAGGGCGTCGCTCGAAAAGTCGGCATCGTCGGCGCCATGATCAACGGCGCCGGCGGCGGAGGCAGCATCGTTCTCCTCGCACAGGCCGGCAAGAAAACCGAGATCAAGAGAGCCCTGGCTAAGGAAGAATTCAGGACCCTTCCCTGCCGCATGAGCTTTCAACCGGCCCGCGCCTGGCTCACAGCGTGACGCGGAACGTCAACAGTGGGGCGTCCCTGAACTTGGGTCGGTTAGCCAATCAGGGGCCTGCGGTTTCGGGACTTGTTGCCAATCTGGGGGCTCCCGCAGCATGGGGTGTGGCTGTGCTTTGGCGGTGTGATCTGGCTGGAGTGGGGGGCGGGCGCCAGGGGAAGCGAGGGGGAAGATGGCGACCTGGGCACCCCCCGGTGAACCGGGGGGCTACCAGGAGTGGCG
>CAZFAP010000236.1:0-5151 GCA_964516325.1 uncultured Verrucomicrobiota bacterium | reverse complement strand
GCCCCCGCGAGAGTCGAGTTCGTGTCGCCATAGACGACCACGACATCCGGTTTCTCCTCCTGCAAGACCGGCTCCAGCTTCTCTAACATCCGCCCCGTCTGGGCGCCGTGCGAACCGCTCCCCACGCCGAGGTTGTAGTCGGCTTCGCGGATTTCGAGCTCGTCAAAAAAGACCTTCGACATGTCGTCGTCGTAGTGCTGACCAGTGTGGACCAGGACCTCCTGAATGCGCCCGCGGCCGGCTTCTTCGTTTATCTGCTTGATTCGCCGGCTGATGGCGGCGGCTTTAATGAATTGGGGCCTTGCTCCCACGACGGAAAGAATCTTCATGTCGAGTGCGCTCCTCCCTTAACACCCGCGCCTTTGCCGACTACTATACCCCTCTTCCGCGATAACGGCAACAGGAGCCGACAGGAGCATTCCAGAAGCGCGGTACCACGACGGGTTCCGCATCGGTCGGTCGCACATGGGAAGTCAGCGCAGGAAGGAATTCGCTGCGTATCCCGTGAACTGCCGGCTCGGCCCGCGTACAGGCGCTGCTCGGAGGAAGGCGTGAGGAACCCGGACAAGGAGCGCCGAAGAACTCTCCGGCGTATGGGAGCGGCGCCTTGGCGACAAGGGGAAAGATCGCGGAGGAACCCTGGGGTCCGCTGGGGTACCTTAGTGATTGGAAGTGAGCCAAGCCTGCTCTCTACTCTGCGCACTGCCCCGGGGTCTGGCTCAAAAACTCTCGCGCCATCACAGGCAAGAAGTCCGGCGGGAAAGTCCGCTATCTCTCGCCACCGGCAAATTTCGCCGAAAGCTCCCGCCAAGCCTCCATAGACCGCTTCAGGTTCTCGCTCGCGTCCCCTTTAATACCGTAGTGTTGGAGGCCTATCGGGCCGCCGTAGCCCAAGCCCCTGAGCGTCTTCAAAAAGTTGTAGATGTCGAACGACCCCCGGTCCAGCGTCTGAATCAATTGGCTCCAATCCTTTCCTCCGCTGTCCGCCCCATTGATCGTTACGAGGAAAAGATGCGGCATCGCCAACTCCATCAGTGGCTTCATATTCTCTTCGCGGTCAACCCGGAGCCAATGGCAGAGATTGAACGTGACTCCAACGTTCTTCCGATCCAGTTTCTTCGCCACGCGAACCGCGTCTTCCACTCGCTCCAGCCAGAATCCCGTGTGAGGGTAAAGAGCCACTCCCAGCCCGCAGTCCCGAGCCGCGTCTGCAATTTCTCTCACGATTTCCACCGCGCGAGCATCTCCTTCCGGCGACGATGGCTTATGTTTTTCGCTCTGGATGAATAACCAGATCATCGCGCCGCGGCCCTGGAGGAGCTTCACACCCTCTTTGAGTCGCGGATCGTATTTCTCCTTCTCACGGTCAATCCACGCGCCCGTATAGACGGCGAACATCTTCAATCCGTTCTTGTCCAGTTTGCCAAGCATCTCCGAAAGCCCATCGAATCCGCCGTACCCCATCCCCGTGTATCCCAGCTCCCTGAGCATTTCCGCTTGTGACTTCGCCGTCTGGTGGTTGGCGTCCTTCGTCCCGGTGTCCATCGCAAAGAATGGATTCGTCAGACCCTCCCCCTTCGGCGCATCGCGCGTCTCCGCCGCAACTGTTTTGGCACACAAGGCGCAGAAACCGATTGCTATGAAAACGATGGTCTGTCTCTTTATCCACTTCATGCTCTGTCCCTTTCTTCCCTGATGTGCTTGCTTACAGCGTCCAGGGCGCCCGCATGGTTCGGCTGAGCATCTTGTCCGCCTCCGCGTCGTTCACGAAGCGTTCCTTCTCCGGGTCCCACTTCAATTTTCGCCCGAGCCTCATGGCAATATTTCCGATGTGGGCGATGGTGATCGTCCGATGCCCGACCTCGAACGGCGCATAGCATTCGTTTCGGGATTTCACGCAATCGAGGAAGTTGCGCTGCTCGCCGCCCGGACATGTATAGAGGTGAACTTCATCCGGACCAATTTTGGAATCGAGGATTGTCTCCGGGCTCGCCTTCAGGGGGGCTGTCCAACCGGAACTCTCGATCCAGCCGTCCGTTCCTTCGAACCGGATGCCCGGCTCACTCGAGGAAACGTTCAGCTCGACGCCATTCGCATACCTGTAATTGATGTCGAACTCCGTCGCGGTGTTATAAATCCCCTCAATCGGAAACACGCCCTTCCCCTCCACCTCCACCGGGCCGGTGCGTTCCGTGTTGTTGCCCCATTGCGCCAGGTCAATGATGTGCGCGCCCCAGTCCGTCACCATGCCACCGGAGTAGTCCAGAACCCAGCGGAAATTCCAGTGGCATCGAGCCTCGCAGTAGGGCGCTTCCGGCGCCTGCCCGAGCCACAGGTCGTAGTCGAAACCCTTGGGTGGTGGCCCAAATTCCTTGCTCGCAGGGCGAATCCACCGGCCCTTGGGCAATCGCACATCAATCTTCTTGACCTTCCCGATGCGCCCGTTGCGAACCAGCTCGCCCATGCGGTGATAGACCTCGATGGACCGATTCTCCGAAGCCGTCTGCGAAACCCGCTTGTGTTTCTTAACCGTATCGCTGAGCACTCGCCCCTCGACGACGGTCAGCGACAGCGGCTTCTCGCACATCACGTCCTTGCCAGCCTTCGCCGCCAGTATGCAGGGAATCACATGCCAGTGGTCCGGCGTCGAGTTCATGACCGCGTCAATATCCTTCCGGGCGATGATTTCGCGGAAATCGTTGTACGACGCGCAGCCCTTGTAAGTCCCTTTCGACATCGCCTCAGCGTAGTGTGTCTCCACGATCTTTTTGGCGCCCTCGCGATGCTTGGTGTCCACATCGCAAACGGCCAGGACCTGAGCGTCCGGTTGAGAAAGGAACATCCGAAGATTTCGACCCACTCCGTGGTCTCCGACGCCGACAAAACCCAACGCAATCCGCTCGCTGGGAGACACTGTCCCCTCCAGCCCCAGGGCCGATACCGGCACGACGTATGGTGCGGCAATGGCCGCCGCTGCCCCCTTGAGAAAACCTCGACGTGTGATGGGTTTTGCCTGAAGCATGTCGTGATCTCCTTGTCATTGAAGAGAATCAGTTAGAGGAGCTTCCTCAGTTCGTCCGGGGATATCTTGATGTCTTTCAGGATTTTGCGAAGCAATCCCCGGCCAATGTCCTGGCCCCGGTGAATGGGAACAGTAGTTCTGCGGCCATCAGGGTGAACGTAGCGTCGGTGGCTTGTCCCGCCGAGCGGGCGATGTCGAAATCCCAAACGCTCTAAGAGTGAAGTCAGTTGCTTCGATGTCAAGATGGGGAGCTTTTCTTGTGGGATCACGGTATCCTAAACAGCGATCTCGAGCGTTTTGATGCCCACCACCTCTGGATATTGTGTGTCGATGGCCTTTCCCTCCTGACGCATCTCCTCTACACACATGGTGATAACTTCGCGTATGTTCTCCAGCGCCTCCTCAAAGGTCCTGCCTTGCGTGTGGCAGCTGGCGAGCGCCGGCACATCCGCCACATAGATGCCATCCTCGTCTTGCTCGATGATCACTTGAAAGCGATAGGTTTCCATGAAGACCTCCTTATCCGCCAACTGGTGCAAGCGCCGTCCCAACGGAGGATGAAGCAGAATACCGAAATGGGCCACCCATATCAATACAAACAGATAGCACGGGATCAAGCCACAGACACGAATCCCTCTACGTTGGTAGCTGCCAGGGCCGGCGCATCTCCCGCGAGAGCAGCTTGTCCGCCTCCGGGTCGTTTACAAAGCGTTCCTTTCCCGGGTCCCACTTCAGCTTGCGCCCTACCAGAACGGCGATATGTCCAAGATACCCGATCGTCGTGGACCTGTGCGCTGCGTCAATCGGTGAACAAGTCTCCTTCCGCGACTTGACGCATTCCAGAAAGCAATGGTCGTCGCCATCCGTCTCGTACAGGTGAATCTCATTCGGACCGACTACCGAGTCCAGAACCGATGGCGGATTCGCCTGTGCCGGATTCCCATACGCTCTAAAAATCCATCCCTTTGTCCCCTCGAACCGGACTCCCTCCGGGTTCTGCGACATGTCCGTAAAAATCATCTTCACGCCATTCGCATATTGGTACTCAATTCGCCACGTCAGCGGCGTGTCCGAGAGACTCCCCTTTTTCGGGAACGTCCCCGTCCCCTCAATCTCCACGGGTCCGGTATCGTCCGTTCCGTTCCCCCACTGCGCCACGTCGAGGTGATGGATTCCCCAACCACAAAGAAATCCGCTCGGGCAATAATCAGAAATCCAGAAATGAAAGGGCGGCTTGCAGCGCATCGCATTGTACGGCGCCAACCGTGCCGGCCCAAGCCACATGTCGTAATCGAATCCCTCCGGCGCCGGCATCTCCGGCTGTGGAGCAATCTCTTCTCCTCCGGGGCACGCTACCGTGATCGTGTGCAGCTTCCCGATCCGCCCATTGCGAACCAGCTCGCACATCTTTCGCACCTCGGGCGTCCCCCGCTGCTCCGTCCCGTGCATGAATACGCACTTGCTCTCCTTCACCGCCTTCCTCATCGCCTGCCCCTCGGCGATCGTCGTCCCCAGCGGCTTTTCCACATAAACATCCTTCCCCGCCTTCACCGCCGCGATGCCGATGAGGACGTGCCAGTGATCCGGCGTCGTAATCATCACCGCGTCAACGTCCTTTCGCCCCAGCAACTCGCGGAAGTCCCTGTGAGCCGCACTCTCCGGCAGATTCAGCCACTTTCGCACCGCCTCGCGCACATCCGACTTCACGTCGCATATCGCCACGATCTGCCCGCCGTACTTCATGAGCTGCTCCATGTCGTAGCGGCTCCTCTCCCCGACGCCGATGCAGCCCAGCGCCACCCGCTCGCTCGGCGCCGTCGCTCCGTTCAACCCCAACGCCGACGACGAAACCACGTACGGGGCGCCAATCGCCCCCGCCATCATCCCTTTCACAAAATCACGACGATTCATGCCTTTCCCATGACCCATATTCGATTCTCCTCATTCCCGAAAGAGCCCGCCTGTGCATCGCCGCCATCGAGATATGGACACCCTGCGAGCAGCCAGCCGCGTTCGCTGCCCGCACCTGAGTTCCGCCAACATCTCAACCAGCCAAATGATAGGCACATCCGAACCTAACCAATGTTTGTCAGTTGTTGTCGTAAGTTGTTGATTTGCAAGGGGCCAGT
>CAZFAP010000235.1:0-5154 GCA_964516325.1 uncultured Verrucomicrobiota bacterium | reverse complement strand
GACGCCGGCTGCCGAATTGGCAGCTATGGTGTTATCCTCGACCACGCCGTCGCAAAACGCCAGTCCGCCCCCGTTTGCCCCCGCCGAATTGCCGCTGATGACGTTGTTGCGGATGGTGGCGTGAGTGCGAAAAGCTGCTGTTCCGCCCAGCACTCCAGCGCCGTTTGGGGCAGTGCCGTTTTGAATCGTGAAGCCCGAAAGGACGCAGGCTTCGGTTTCCGCTCCCGTGAAGGCGATAACGGGGCCCGTTTTGTTGCCATCAAGGATGGTGCCGGCGACGACGGCCGGATCCAGGGGATCGGTGCTCGACAGCACGATGTTGTTCCCCCAGGACGCGATGTTCTCGACGTAGGTTCCCGCGGCAACGAGCACCATCTCGCCGTCGAGTGCCTCGTCTATCCCTTCCTGGATTTTCTTGAAAGCCGTTCCCCAGGATTTCCCGTTGCCGGAAGCGGGCACCCCGCCATCCACGTACCAGATTAAGGCCGGTTCTCCCTCACTAATGTAGATTACAAAGACGATGCTTGCGATGCAAAAAAATCTTCCCATTTGGCTACTCCTTTCCATTGGAGGGTATTGTTTTTCGTGTCCGCAAGAAGTTTCCGTGTTTGCTCTCAGCCGCTTGTGCCGCAGTGCGGACTGGGCATCCCCGTGGGCCCACGCGTGCCCGAACGGGGAAGAAAACAGGCACATTAGGAAAGACGCTTTCGATATCCAGGCGTATTCACTCCCTTCCTGACTGGCGCCGGCGGTTTCTTGGCTTTAGTGCTCACCGCAGAAACAGACATAAAACCTCTCGGGTGTCATCCTACGCTTTGGGCAGGACGGAGGTCAACCGTTTCGTTCCTTCGGCTGGGGTGTATGAGGAGGGGCTTGATGTACATCGTCCGATTGCCCGACATGGCGGCGGCCGACCGAGCACTGGAGCAGGTTCAGAAGCGCGCCTCTCACCAGACTTGGATTCTGTAGAACTTGTACACAGACGCGGGGTTGGGGTCGGTCCAGACTGCCTGTTCGCCACCAGATAGGATTGTCGCCTCTTCCGTCCATCCGTAGATCCCCCCCGATGGGTCAGAGCATGACCAAATGGTATAGGCTGCTTCGAGGCGGCTGGACCAGGTGAGCTTAAGGTCGCCCATGGTCAGAAATTCGATGCCCGTAACCTTCGAGCACCACTCGTATGCCCCCATGTCCACCCTTTCGCCGACGATCCGGGGATAGCCATCGGGGTCAACCGCCTGCGACATCCAATCCTCATTCTTCCCGGTATCAATGCACGGCGAAGGAGGTGAGAGCCGGTAGTCGTTGTCATGGTATGTGTTGGGATCGTTGTCCGGCCCGTCCGGGTTAACAAATTGTGGGTTCATGCTTATGTTCCCCACTCCCCCCCCAAACCAACCCTGGACGCAGGAGTGGGAGGGCTCGCTTGAGTCGTAGAGCTGAGCGCCACTTGGAGCCCTATTCTCCCAGATGACGCAGTTGATTATTGTGCCCAGGCACTCGGAAAGGCCGCCCCCCTTCGCGGAAGATGAGTTGCCTGCGATGGTGTTATTCCGCATGGTGGCATCGCACTGGGAAAGACCCCCGCCACCCTGCTCTCCCGCAGAGTTTCCCGCGATCAGGTTGTTCTGGACGATGCCATCGCACCAAACCAAGCCACCGCCTCGCTGACCGGCGAAATTGCCGATGAGGACATTGTTCTCGATAGCGGCGTGAGCGTGATCGGAAGACGTCCCACCGCAAATGCCGGCCCCATTGTCGGCGGCGCCGTTGCGAACGGTGAAGCCGGAGAGGACGCACGTTTGTTCTTCCGTTCCCTCGAACATAACTACAGAACCAGTCTGGCTACCATCAATGATCGTGTTGGCGATGACATCCGACCGGAATGGATCGGTGCTGCGAAGGGCGATGTTCTTGCCCCTGAAGTGAACGTTCTCGACATATGTGCCCCGGGCGACGATGACCGTATCGCCGTTCGCCGCAGGATCTATCCCTTCTTGAATCGTTTTGAAGGCCATTGCCCACGTTGTCCCATCCCCCGAGGCGGAAACTGAGGCGTCCACGTACCACGTTGCGGCGGGGATTCCCCGCGAAACGCACGTCACCAACAGGATGCTTAGCAGACTGAGAATCTTTCGCATTTTTGCCCCTCCTCTCATTCAAAAGTCTGTTCTTTTTGCTCGCGCCTGTGAACACCTGACGCGCTCCGACGTCGAAGCCGCACAGGCTCTCACGCATATCGTCCCTGTTGAGGCAGTCTTCCGGCGTGAAAGGGAACACAACAACCGCAAGCGTGAAAGGACGGTCATGACTGACATCATTCGTCACCCCTGGCGCTGCGGAAGCACCCCTGCTGGCACGCAGGCTGATCTTATCCCTTGCTCGCTCCCAATCGTAGCGTGGAGGCGACACGGAGCTGAGGGAAGTCCAAAGGACGAAAGCTCAGAAGTTTTAATAGCACATGGGGATACGGACCGTCAAGAACTTTTCTCGGCTTTTCGCGCGGCTTTTCGCTGGCTGGCGTGCCTCAGCGTGCGCACAACTTCAGCTATGCGGGCGGGTTGGGCTAATGCTATTATCCCATTTGTCCAAAGCCGAAGTCTCGACTGAAATCAGGCCGTTTCGATAATTGCGAAGGAGACATGGATCTGGCATCTTCAGGAACCAGGAGAAAGGGCCATGAAGCTGTTTGTTCCGGGACGAATTTGTCTTTTTGGAGAGCATTCTGACTGGGCGGGCGGGCACCGGCGGACGAATTCCGCGGTCGAGAGAGGATTCACGCTCATCTGCGGGACGGACCAGGGAATCTATGCGGACGCATCGCCGCATTCTTCTAAGCTCGTGTTGACCTCGACGACTCCAACCGATGAAAGGATCGGTCCGCACGAGATACCGATGGAGAAGGACGCGCTCCTTCGGGAGGCGAGGGAAGGGGGATTTTTCAGCTACGTGGCGGGCGTCGCCTACGACGTGATGACGCATTATCACGTCCGCGGATTGCAGATTGATAATTACAGAACGGACCTTCCCGTGAAGAAGGGATTGTCTTCGAGCGCTGCGATATGCGTTCTCGCGGCGAGGGCTTTCAACCGGATTTATGACCTGAAGATGACGACGCGGGGGGAGATGGAATGCGCATATCGGGGGGAGGTCCTGACGCCATCTCGTTGCGGTCGGATGGACCAGGGGTGCGCTTTCGGCAACCGCCCGATTGTAATGGTTTTCGACGGGGACCATTTGGAAGTCGTCGAACTGCGCGTGAAGCGGGACCTGTTCATGGTCATCGTGGACCTCTGCGCCGGGAAGGACACCCTCGAGATTCTTCACCGCCTGAACCGCTGCTATCCCTTCGCCGAGAGCGAACTGGAGAAGGGCGTTCAGAAATATCTCGGACCCATCAATAAGGAGATCGTCGAGAAGGCGAAGCAGGCGATTGTCGAGGGGGACGCAAGGCATGTCGGGGAGTTGATGAATGAAGCACAGCGGCTGTTTGACCAGTATGCGGCTCCTGCCTGCCCGTCGCAGCTCACGGCGCCGGTCCTCCACCGCGTTTTGTCCTATGAGCCGCTGCAAAAGTGCGTGTGGGGCGGAAAGGGGGTTGGGTCCCAGGGAGATGGCGCGGCTCAATTTGTCTGCCGCGAGGAGGAGTCTCAGGCGAAGGCCATCGAAATCATCGAGCGGGACCTGAAGATGCCGTGCTTGAAGTTGACCTTGAGGGCTGGAAGCCGAGTCCGAAAGGCGGTAATTCCGGCGGCGGGATTTGGGACGCGATTGTTTCCGGCATCGAAGGCGGTCAAGAAGGAGCTATTCCCGATTGTGGACAACGATGGCGTTGCCAAGCCCGCGATTTTCATGATTGTGGAGGAGGCGCTGCGGTCGGGAATCGAGGAGGTCTGCATTATCGTGCAGAGAGCCGACGTGGAGACGTTCTCCTCGTTTTTCCACACGCAAGTTTCGATTGAGAACTACAACAAGCTTCCCATGCGATTCCAGGATTATTCCCGGCACGTGCTGGAGGTCGGGCGGCAGGTGAGTCTTTTGACGCAGGACATTCAGGACGGATTCGGGCATGCGGTCTATTCCGCGAAAGACTGGGTCGGGGATGAGCCGTTTCTCCTGATGCTCGGCGACCATCTCTATTTCTCGGAAACGGACGAGCCGTGTGCGCGGCAGCTCCTGAATGTTTTTGACCAGCATGGGACCAGCGTCGTGGGACTCGTGAAAGCGACGGAGGAGGAGGTCGGGATGTACGGGATGGTCGCGGGCACGTGGCAGGGGAATCAGCGGCTCTTGTCCATCTCGGAGTTTGCCGAAAAGCCGAGCCTCGACTACGCGCGGACAAACCTGCGAGTGGATGGCTTGGGCGAGAATGAATATCTGCGGGTCTCCGGGCAATATGTTCTCAAGCCGCAGATCTTCGAGTACATCGCGGAGCACATCCGCTGCAACGTCCGCGACCGGGGGGAGTTTCAACTGACGCCGTGCCTGGACCGATTGCGTCAGGAAGATGGCTTCCTCGGCTACCTCGTCCAGGGCCGCTCCGCCGACCTCGGCTTCCCGGAAAATTACCTGCGAGTCCTGAAGGGGCTTTAGAGGCTCTTGAAGATGACATGTGGCGAAATGCAATGGGCTGAATTGGCGTCGGCCTGGCCCGGGCTCAAGGATGAACGGGAGCTCGCGCGGGACACACGCCTGCTCGCGGACAAGGCGTCGCGCGCCGCGAGTCGGCGGTTGCGAGACGAGAACCTTGCGCATTCCGGGGGGCTGGACGGTGCGGTGGGGGACGATCAGTACTGCTGCGTTGCAGTGTCCTTTCTGTTGTTCGCGTGCGACACCTTCGACGCCATTGTCAGGGTACTGGGGAGAGGCCTGCTCATCCAAAGCGAGGTGCTTCTTCGCACTCTGTTCGAGGCGCTGGCTCAGCTTCTGTACATGAGCAAAGACCCCGTGGCCCGGGCGCGCCAGTTCCTGGCCTTCGCCAGGCAGGAGAAGCAGCGCTTCGTGCACGGGGTTAAGCGAGTCGCGGGGGACGCCGGCATAGAGGTCGCCGAGGACGATTCGGATAGCGCGCAAGGGGAATGTGGGGGCATCAGCAGCACGGACCTGAGACCTGAACGCCGGATTCAATCCAGCTGGCACGGCATGAGCTTCAGA
>CAZFAP010000234.1:0-5235 GCA_964516325.1 uncultured Verrucomicrobiota bacterium | reverse complement strand
TCTTACCCCCACAGCTCCAGCAGAAGTAGCGGCCGGCGGTTCTCGGCCTTGGAGACCTCCATCAAGGCTTTCCATCGCAATAGCCTTTGACCGCGAGGTCCTCTTTGTTCAGAATCAGCATTGAACATCGCGGCGGCTGGTTCCGGATTGTCTCCGCGGATCCCGAAGAGCCGCGAGCGGATACCAATCGAGAAAAAATGGAACGACCAACAATTCCCACCACTCGGGGGCGAATCATGTTGAATTCAAAACAGGAACGAAACGTTATCGGCGACTGGGCGTGCTGTTCGTGCGATGCCGATCGGAGATGCTCACGGGAGGGTTTCACCCGGCGCGAGTTCATGGCTGCAAGCGGGATCGCAGCCGTAGCAGGGTTGGCCCTGCCTGGTCTTGCCGGTGCAGCGCTTGACCATTCAGAGAAGCCACAACGCCAGCGGCCCATTTTTCTCCCGCTGAAGGTCCAACCGGTTTTCAACTGCGACATCTACGAGCGAAAGCCAGCCGCCAGTTGGCGAGTGACGGGAGCAATCCAGAACGAGCAAGAACTTCGCGACGAGGAACAGAGGATTCGTGGCGACTTGGCCACAATGGCGTCGTCCGCCGATTTTCCCCTCGACATCTCTCCTCTGGTTACGGTGCGTAATGTGGAGCAGGCAGTGGCCGTCGCCAAAAAGAGCCACGATGTTCTTGCTATGTACGCGGCTCGGCGCGATCGGCCGGTGCTCGAAGCCCTGGCCTCGCCGGACAAGTGGAATCTCATGTTTGTGCGGCATCGCTCGGGTCCTCTCTACTACATGTATATTGGCGCGCACGCCCACTTCCTGCGGAAAACGCGCGACGAATTCGGCCAGCCTGGCATGGACGTTCACGACATTGTTGTGGATGAGCACGCCGAACTCTTGTGGCGACTGCGAGCATTGTACGGCTTGAAGAACATCCTGGGGAAACGGATTGTTGCCATCGGTGGTCCGGGCGGCTGGGGAGCGGACGGCAGGCAAGCGCCGGACCGCGCCCAGAGGACATGGAAATTGGACATTCTCCCTGTTTCCTATGACGAACTCGGCCAGCGGATCGAGAAAGCGCGCCAGAACGAAGCCCTTGCGAAACGCTGTCGCGACGAGGCGGACAAGTACCTCAAGCAGGAGGGCGTCACCCTCGAGACTTCGAAGGACTTCGTCTATCGGGCTTTTGTTCTGTGCGAGGTCTTCCGCGATCTACTCCACCAGGCGGCAACGGATACGATTACGGTGAACAGTTGCATGAGCACCATCATGCCGATTTCGGGGACCACGGCGTGTTTGCCGCTCAGTCTGCTGAACGATGATGGCTATTTGGCCTTCTGCGAGTCGGACTTTGTCGCCATTCCCGCGGGAATCCTCCTTCGCTACATTTCGGGCAAACCCGTTTTCCTGTGTAACCCTTCTTTTCCTCATGACGGCGTCCTGACCGTGTCTCACTGCACTGCGCCAAGAAGGATGGACGGCAAACGATTGGAGCCGGCGAGAATCCTGACGCACTACGAATCTGACTTCGGGGCGGCGCCAAAGGTGGAGATGCGGAAGGGACAGCAGATCACGGTGATCAATCCCGATTTCGCCGGTCGCCGATGGTTGGGTTTCGAAGGCGAGATTCTCGACTCGCCCTTCTACGAAATCTGCCGAACGCAACTCGACGTGGCTATCAAGGGGGATAGTGAACGACTGGCTGAGGAAATCCGAGGTTTCCACTGGATGGTCGCATACGGGAACTATCTGCGCGAACTGGGATACGCCGCGAAAAAGGCGGGGCTCGACTGGGTGAAACTCGCTTGAAACTGCAGTCGCTTCGTTGACACGATTGCGAGACCCAATTCCTTGAGGGACAGAGCCTCCGGGTACGCGTCGTTTTTGGGTCCGCCCCATGGGTTGTGGCCACCTCCGGGTGCCCCACCGTTTCCGCCACCGTGACTACTATCCAGAGTTCCAGGGACCAACGCGGACTCCTCCTTCTGGCCGAGCTTCGGATCCTCGATGTGGTTTCCGTTCTTCCCAGGGGTGCTCCGGTGAGTCTCATCCTCTGGACTCGATGCTGCCAAGAGCCATAACCCGTTGTTCCGGAGGGTGCCTGTCCGCACAAACTCATCAGTGAAAAAGCGGTTCAAGTAATCCCAATCTGAAACGAACAGCTTTCGCCGATGGGTTCCTATACCGTACATAGTGGTTACCTGACCCAAGTGAATAGCCCTATTCTGATAAATTGTAGCTAATCCTGATAAATTCTGAGACTCGCTAACCAATTTTCTCGCAAAGCCTTGACTCACATCAAAGGCATTTACAAGAAGTTACAAAAACGGCTTGACGCGGGTTCGATTCCCGCCGCCTCCATTTTCATTATAACTTCTCAATGCGCAGAGAGTCACGTGCGGGTAGTTTACAAAGCGATGGCGCCGAATCAGGCACGCCGTAGCGACAATTTCAGCCTTCTTGATCCGGTCTTTTCGGTTTTCAGCGGTTCACCCCGGTGGCAATCTCAGCGCAAAGATTCTGACATCTGTTAGTTCTTTGCCAGTTCGTGTCTTGCCTCAGTTTGGTCCCCTTCCCTGCGCAGCGCAGACGATCCACGTTTGACCGCGCACGGCGCCCCAAAGTGATGTGAGAACCCGTGTTTTCTCCTGTCCGCACGCTATCTGCCGGAAATCGCGGGCCGTTGACTATCCATCGCCTTACAGGCTTTTCTGGCTGATGGAACATTGGAACCGGCTCGCCTTCCCCCCATTGCACATCATTCTGTGGGAGGCTTTCCTGACTTCAGTCCGGGCCTCAACGCGCGAAGTCTGCTTGGTTGTCTCCTGGGCACGGCAACCGCAAGTGCTGCCCGCTGTGGAACAGCAAGAACCAGATGGAAAGGTGTTGATAACTCGCCTCCCTCTCGGTAGATTGAAGGGGTCTGGGTACTGTAAGGAAGAGAACCATGCGTTCCCGGGCGGGGGATACGAACCAACTTGGCGAGGTTTCTCGCCAAGATTTGAGGAGAGCGCATTATGTTTAGCAGGGACGGAATAATGCGACGGGATTTCTTCAGAACGGCAGCCCTGGCGACCGCGGGCGTCGGATTGGGCTTTTTTCCCTCAACCGGAAGCCCTCAACAAAGGGGGGAGCGACCAAGCCAAGCCAGCACTGTGGACGTGTTGAACCCACAAAACCGTGTGCCAGTCAGCTTCATTATTGACGATTCAACTTGCCTCGTGAACCTCGCTCACTTTTGCATTCCCCAATTTCACGAGGTCTTTCCGGATCAGTACAAACAAGATTGGCGGATTTTGCCCAGGGAAATACCGGACTCATTTCTACGCAAGTTCGGTGAATGGTGCCGCGATCACAAAGTCAAGGGTAAGTACACCGTAGTGCCCTATCCTGCTCTGGTGGGTTGGTTAGACCGCGATCTGCCCGGCTGGTCGAAAGGGGACCTTCAAGAAAGCATCAAGCTGGTCCGGGAGCTCATGACGCCCGATTGGGACATTCATCCGGAAATGGTCACTCACACTTGGGTTATTAACACGAAGACTGGCCGTCCGCACCCGGAGCGGAGTGAGGCTTTTATGGAGAACTGGGGATGGTCGGCGGGGAAGTCTGTTGACGAGTTGGCGGACTACATGAGCTATGCGCTCCGAATTCTCAAGAATATCGGACTCGAATGTGAGGGGATTACGACACCGGGCGGGTTCGGAAACCGTGTGCTTCCGGAGTTGTCGCAGGCTACGCTTGAGTCATGCCGCGAGGTGTTCAACGCGGAGATCCCCCACTACTTCCGGCATGTTTTTACGGACGCTCAAAGCGTCGCGCCAAGGGTCGAGTACGCCTCGGGCCTGTCTGGGCCCGACCCGAGGTGTGTCGTGTCCATCATTGGGTGCACGGGAGACTGGTTCGGTGGCTGGGACGGTCTTTCACCCGGGTCGGCGGATCAGTTTATCACGGAGGATCTGAGAGGCGGGCGTTTGCCGGAAGTCATTGACAGAGGTGAACCAGCAATCCTCGTTTGTCACTGGCCGGGCCTTTATTTCAATGGTGAAGAACGGGGCTTCAACATCTTCAAGGAGGTCGTTCGGCGGCTTCACGCCCGGTATGACAACCTGCTCTGGATGAAACTCAGTGAGATTGCCCGGTATTGGGCGGCCAAGGAACTCACTCAAATCACCAGCAGCGGCGCTCGCGTCACGTTCACCGCACCCTTCGCCACAAGGCGATTCACGGTGAGGATCAAGGCCGATTCGCCACAAGTCCCCAAGCTGATCATTAGTGGGAAACAGGTTCAATTGCGGCGTGCAGAGAGCTTGCTGGAATTAGGCAGTGGAGCGTGGTACACGGACAATCACAGCGTGACGGTTTGCTTTGACCTGCCAAAGGGAAAAGCAGTTGTGGAGGTGTGACGAGTAGTCTTTGACCGTCGCTTAGCCTCGGGAGACCATCGGCGCCTGCTCGGCGAACTCGCTCAGTGCCTCATTAGCACAAGTCGCGCCCTATAGTCCCGCAAACGTTAAGAACGCGAGAGTACATGTCGCCTTGAAGGCGCGGTGGTCTCCAGGGCGGTTTATGGTAGAACCGTCAAAAACTACAGGGGTCGCAGGGACGTGCTAATTCCTTAGCGCTGTCGCGGGATGAAAGGCGCGTGGTGACGGGAAGCGACGATAGGACGGTGAAGGTCTGGGACGCCTTCGACTGCAGCGCGACGCCTGGAGAGCTTGTGCAAGAGAAGCGAGAACACTACCGGCGCTGGTTAGAGAAAGACCGCGAGTCGGCAGAAGCCAAGAAAGTTGCGCCTCCCGAGTGATTTCTATAGACGCCAGCTACCACAGCCGGAGGCGGTAGAAGCTCTTCGCTGTCCCGAGCGCCGCTACGAGGTCAATGTACTCCGTATCCGTGGTTATTGGGCCTACGGGAACGTACGGACCAGCCGGCTCGTCGGCTCGTTCAAGCTGGAAGACTTTCCCATCGCTCGTCCAGTCAATCCGCACGTCGCCCGAATCCTGCCGCATGGTGATTGTCGCCTCGGGCGTAGGCGGCTCCTTTGGCTCGCCTTCCGTGATGAGGAACAAGGCATCCAATCCGAAATTTCCCAGCTTTTCGAGCGGTCTGAAGCCCTGGAGCAGTTCCAGGTTTCTGAAGACAATCGTGCCGTTGTCGCTCAGGAGGTCACCCTCGCTGATTGAGCCAAGTCTTTTCGATTGAAAGCCATTTTCCGTGGAAAACCAGATTTCGC
>CAZFAP010000233.1:0-5346 GCA_964516325.1 uncultured Verrucomicrobiota bacterium | reverse complement strand
AAATCCTTTTGTTCAGAAGAGACAGCGCCTCGTCATACCGCCCATCCTGAATCGCTCCGTTCAGCGCCGCCTCCGAGACTTTCGCCTCCTTTCCGCCCCCTCCTCCTGCCGCCCAACACCCCATTCCAAAAACCACCATCACCACCAACCCCAAAACCTTCACCACCTTCATTGTGTCCTCCTTTTTGCTCTCTTTTCCGAAAGGAACGGTCGGGCAGCGTCCCGACGGTTCATCTCCGTGTAAGCTCCATGCCAAAGACAATGAGAACGACCCACGGGAGCGGACTCCCTCTTCGTTCTCTGAATTATAACTCACCACCCTGAGTGGGCGCGCAAAAGCATTGTAACAACACCGACTACATTTATTTGACCCATGATTGAGCGAAAAGTTCCCCAGAAAACCGCAGTTTCGGCGGCAGTGGGGCTTCATCCTGTCGGCCTGACCCGGACCGACTACGTGTCAGCGTCACTGAACGGGGGCGCTCGGATGGCGGAGCAGCACGGTCGTTCCAGCCGCGATGTTCGTCAGGATCGCTTCTTTCCCGTCGAGGAACCTGACGCGGAGGTCGTAGTGCTTCGCGGCGTCAACGCCGAAGTGGAGAACGGGGGAATGCTGGCCGAGGTAGCCGAAGGCGGATTGGGGGTAGCGGGTGCCGCGGAGGTGGGACTTGTCACCGGCATGGCCGGAATCATAGACCCAGACGTAGGCGCCGAATGCTCCGGCGACGCCGTTTCGTCCGATCAGCTTCACTTTCAGCCAGTTTCGGTTGTTCGTCTCGTTGCGGAAGAAGTAGTTCTGGGAACGTTTGCAGACGAGGAAGACGTCGAGGTCGCCGTCGTGGTCAAAGTCGGTGGCGGCGGAGCAGCGTGGGTCATTGAAGGGGACTGACATACCGCCTAACGGCACGTCCTGGAATCGCCCTCTCCCGTCGTTTGAGAAGAGATTCGTTCCGGTGTAAAGGTCGAGGTCGCCGTCGTTGTCTAAGTCGGCGAGCATCGGCGTGAACCCGAGAGCCGAAAGGGTCTGAAGAGAGTGAAAGTGGCCGGTTCCATCGTTCAAGAAGGTCTCACAGAACCCTCCCCGTTCCCCCGACGGTCCCATGATGAGGTCGAGGTCACCGTCATTGTCAACATCGCCGAAGGTTGCTCCGTTGATGCGTCTGTCGTCATCGCTGGGCAGACCAACCTCGCGGGAACAGGCCGAGAAATAACCTTTGCCGTCGTTGCGATAGAGGAGGCTTGGTGTCCTCCATCGGCAGACGAACAAGTCCTCATCGCCGTCCTGGTCAAAGTCCGCTGCGGTGCAGCCCTGCTCAAAGGAAACAAACGGCACGCCGCGGTCATCGCGTGAGAAAGTTCCGTCGCCCCGGTTCATGTAGAGTCGGGGGATATTTGTCGGCCCGTCCCATAGCGGGAATTTTGGTTCCCACTCTTTCCACGGCACGGAGGCAGGCGTGCAAGTGAAGAGGTCCAAATCGCCATCGCCATCAAAATCTGCGAACAGGACTCCGCGGGTCAAGGTCGGGTCAGGCGCGATTCCAGCTTTGTCGGAAACATCGGTGAAGTATCCGCGCCCGTCGTTCAGGTAGAGGTGATCGGAACTTCCGGTTGTGCCGTTGAAAACGTCGTAGTCGCCGTCGGCGTCAATGTCGCCAAAAGCGACGCCGTGGCTTCCCTCGGAGAAGAGGTCTTGCACGCCGCGCTCCCTGGCGCACTCGCGGAACGAGCCATCTCGCTGGTTGACGTACAAAAGGTCCGGCAGGGGCGGCGGGTCAAAGATATTGGTCGTGTATGCATCGTCCCAACTGTCGCCGTCGAGGTCAGCCCATGCGATCCCGTGCCCGCCGTATCGCTCAAGCCCGCAAACGCCTGCCTGTGCCGTGACGTCCGTGAACCGAAAGGCTCCTTGCGCGACACGAGCCGGCTCGGCCGAAAATACCCCGTTTGTCAAAAGCAGCGTCAAAGAAAAGATCAGCATCGCCCAAGACCGCGATCTATCCAGAGCCTCGCCCCGCATACAAAAATCCGGCGGATGCAGGCGGCGACAGGACGACGCCGGTTGGGGACCGCAGTCAGACCGAGACCAGAGACTCATCCCAGTACCTATGAAAACTGACAGCCTTTTTCTCCTCGTCCTGGAAATAGGAAACAAAACCCTCGGACATCTTCCGAAGCTTTTCGCGATCCGCGTCGGTCAGCGGGCGATAGTTCGGTGCGATGTCAATAGCCTGGCGAATCAGACCCACATCGCTGGGAGTTACCGCCGTCGTGACGCCGGGCTGGGAAAGAGTGAAGCGAAGAGCGAGGTCTATTTCCGCGGGGTCTGAGACGGGCTTGTACCACCACTTGGGGGCAAGGCGATTTGCACCGGCGGGCCAAAGGCCGGCGTACATCCCTTTCATGGCGAGGATTCCCATTCCCTTTTCATTGGCTTTCTCCACGACGGGCGGACCGAAACCGGTTGTGAGGCACTCCCCAAAGTTGACCGGAAACAGGATCGTGTCAAAGGGGAACTTTCCCATCGCGAGGAGCGCCGCCTTCATCGTATGGGCTGAGAAGCCGAGGAATCGGACGTAGCCTTTCTTCCTGGCTTCGACGAACGCCTCCATGGCGCCGCTGGGGCCGAGGGCTTGTTCGACGTCTTCCTTGGTCCGGAGGTGATGGAGTTGATACAGGTCGAAATGGTCGGTTTTGAGGCGTTCCAGGGAGCGGTGAAGCTCGGCTTCGGCGGCCGTCTTGTCGCGCTTGCCGGTCTTGCAGGAGAGGAAGACCTTGTTACGCTTTCCCTGAAGGGCGACCCCCATTTTTTCTTCCGCATCTCCATAGGCGGGGGCGACATCGAGATAGTTCAAGCCTCGGTCAATGGCCATGCTGATGGACTCGTTGACGACGGACTGCTCTTCGCGGTTCAGCGCGAGACCGCCGTAGCCGATGATGGAGAGCTTCTCGCCGGTTTTGCCGAGCGGCCTTTTCGGCAGAGGCTTGATTTCTTTGCCGGCCCTCGCCTCCATCGCCTCAGAGGCCGCATCAACTCTCCAACCGAGCGCGGTTGCCGCAGCCGTTCCGCCGACAAACCGTAGAAAGGACCGTCTATCCATTGAATCACCCTCCTTGTCTTCCGAAACCGACAGATGTTCCCGAGTCAAAGTCCCTGACCCACGATACAACTGATAGCGGGCGACAATCCTAAAACAACCTTTGTATATCAACGATTCCTTCCTCTGACAAGCTTTGGTTCCCACATCGCCTCAGTGGCCTGGTCAGCATTTCGAGTGACCACGAGTTCGAGCCTCGCACCTTGGCAGCTCTGCGCCAACCGAAGCCACTGCTTTTCCCCTCCATCCGTCCTGCAATGACCCCGTTGTCCCCGAGCGCCGACTCCGTCAGCTCGTTGGCCAAAGAATTTGAAGGGCTCCCCGCAACAAGGTAAACTTGTGTTGACTGGTGTGCGTTTTTTGCGACAAGTCGGCTCGCAGGAACACTGTTCTGTCGTCGCTACGACGGAGGTGGCGAGAGGAGTCTACCCAATGAGAGGTTCATGGATGGTTCTACTTATCGGATCAGCGTTTGCCCTTCTCAGTGTGTCCCCAGCCGCCTCAACGGTGCTTTTCTCCGAGACGGGAACGCCCGATCTGAGCTGGTCCGATGACGGGGACTTGAACGATTGGATGATTGGGCACACCGAGCAGGATGTGATTGATGCGGGTTGGAGCGGCACCGGGGCGGAGGCTGCTTGGCAACTCGACCCCTGGCGCAACCCCGGCAACCGAGTTCTGGCTGTGAAACTGCTCAAGCTCTCGGCGGACAAAAGCGACGCTCAGGACTCGGTTGTATCATCGCCCTGGCGGGACACCGTGGGCCGCGTCTCCGTCCCGTGGACGGCCTTCTGCAACGTTGCCCTCCTCTACGAGGTTGAGCCGGGGCACAGCGAAACCGCTCGTCTCGACCTGAAAGCGCACGGGATGATCGTGGACAGCGTGGCGGTGGAGATGTCGGGGAACGGTTTCTCGAATTGGATTTTCATGGCGGGCTCGGTTCATGAAGCCGTCCCTGACGTCAGCATCAGTAACTGGAGAACTCAAGTCTCCCTCACTCACTTGACTCACGCCCGGTCCGTCACCGTGATGGTGGACGACATTTTCGTGTATGAATCGGAGGATATCGGGTTCATCGTCGGGCGGACTCCAAACCAGAGCTTGACGCCGGCGGTTCAAAGCGGCGCCGACACCAGCCCCATTCCTTTGCCGACGATTTCGGCAGGCTCCGCCGGTGGCGTTTCCCTCACGTGGCGGAGCACGGAGGGCTATGCCTACGACGTGGAGAGAAGCGTGTCGCAATCGTTCGGCTGGAAAGGCTGGGAGAAAATCGCCGAAGGGTTACCGCAGGATCCTTCTGGGGTGATGACGTTCCAAGACGACGGACCAAAGGAGTCCAGGGCGAGTTACTATCGGCTAATAGTCCATGCGCCCTGAGTACACCCGATCATAAGTTCAGTAGCGTCTGAAGCCCTGTGAAGGAGTCTGCTTGACGGGATAACCCCCGTGCGGGCTGAACGCGGTCCAGAAGGAAAAAGCAGACGGCACGTCACCGGTCGCCATTGCAGGTGTCCGCGGCGGTGAAGCCTTTTGGACTTCGGCAGCGCAGCTACCCCGCCACGGCGGGGATGACCGTCTCCCTCCCGTGCATCCTGTTCATCCCGTCAGAACAATAGGAAGACACCCCCCGCATCCTCCTACCCTGGCAACAGCCTCCTTTACTCCGCTGGCTCTCACCGTTCGGCGGAAAAGTTGGCGCCCATCAATCTTTTCGCGGGTTGATTGTTATTGCGACGGGGCCATGACTCGGTAGTACCGCTTCCCGAGGCCGGCGATGTTTTCACCCGGCCAGTTGGTCACGTTGATCGGCATTCCCGCAACATTCGTCCACTGGCCGCCGACGAGGTTGTCGGTGTACTGCACGGTATATTGACCCGTCCCAAAGGCGCCCCAGGTCAGCGCCACCTTGCCCCCGACAAGGACCACACCGATGACCTCGGGCTCTTCCTCAGGAGCCGGGATGCCGGACACCTTCACCTCGTCAATGGCGAACCAGTAGTCGAAGACCACGTCGAAGAAGCGCCAGCGAAGCTGAATCTTCTTCCCGTCGTAGGCCGACAAATCAATTTGCTCAGGCGATGTGTTGTCCGCCGGGTCCAACAGCGGGTCAATCTGGCTCTTGTCGAGGTGCAGGAGGTTCACCCAGTCACCCCAGCCTGTAGCCGTGTCATAGACTTGAATGTCCACTTCTCCAATCTGCGGATCATCCTCCGGATCGGCGGGATAGACCGTGAAGTTCTTGTTGAAGTTC
>CAZFAP010000232.1:0-5604 GCA_964516325.1 uncultured Verrucomicrobiota bacterium | reverse complement strand
TCTCCCCGCAATCATCCGACCTTGGAGAAGGGATGTCAAGGGTCTTTGGCGGGGACCATATCCTCTGGGGCACCGCCGGTGCAGCAGCCTACAAGTTTAATCCCTTACATTTCCAGAGGCAGCTCGACGGGCTTCTTGCGGTGTTTGGCTTGGCGGGCAATATCGTAAGCAGCGGCGTACTGGTCGGCGACCACTTCCCAGGAGACCTCTTTCTCGAGGTAGGTGCGGAGGTTGTTGCTCAACGTCTCGCGGAGTTGTTCGTCGCACGCGAGGCGCACAATTTTTTCTCGCAGCATCTGCTTGTTGGTGAAGAGAAGCCCCCCTTCGCTTTCCACAGTTTGGGAAGTCAAGCCCTCCAGCGGGGCGGTCGTGATGTAGGGTTTTCTGAGGGCGACAACTCGCGCCAGGGTGCCGGATTGGGTTTCATCCGTCGAAGGGAGAACGACAATGTCGCACACAGCCATGACCTTGTAATAGAGGTCTCCTCTTGGAATGAACTCGTAGTAGTGGGCGAGACCTTTTCGCTCAAGCTCCTCGAGCTGAGTCTTATATAGCTCATAGTGACCGCGGTGGGCAGGGTCTCGCATCGCTCCTCCCGCGAAGAGACACCATTCCTGGCCGGTGCGGCGCCGAATCTCCTCGGCCGCATCTTCCCAGATGGTCGTCACCATATCCCATCGCTTGTTGTTCTGAATCCACCCCAAAAGTCCGACGAGCCGGTGAGAAGAGAAATCCCCGTCGCGGAAACCTAACTCCTTCTTGATTTCAGGGATTTGTTCGGGCGGCCATCCCTTGTCCGGGCGTGCCCCGTGAGGAATCACCATGAAGTTTCGCGGCATCTTCCAGCCCTGCTCCGAGAAATTCCAGTCCAGCCGCCAGGTATGGTAGTGACATTTCAGGATCACCACGTCCGCACGGTCGCACAGCTTCCGGATGAACTCCATCTCCTTGTCTCGCGGGCGACCGTGAATCGTGTGCGGTTCCACGACGATCGGGAACTCGCGGATTTCCTCCAGAAGCCTCAGAAAACCGTTGTTCTGGTCGCTGTGATTTTGACCGTCAACGTGATTGTAAAGCCCGTACTCGTGCTGAATGTGGACGACCGCTGGCGAAAGCTCTTTCACCTTTTCAGCTACGGGGACGTGCCAGTCCGGCCGGGAGAGGTCAATGAGCGGATGGACGTTCTCGCCCCTGCCATCCGTGTGCGAGATAATCTGGACAGACCGACCCGGAAAACGCCGCCGGATGAATTCTACCGCCTCCTCGGCGAACGTGGCGATCCCGCACAGCCGCGGCGCCCAACTCGTTATCACTACGATCGGTTTGCCTGCTTTTCCCATGGAATTGTGGTCCGGTTGGCGGACGGGTCAGTACTGTTTGAAAGTGTTTGCTTTCACGTCGCTAACAACTCAAGGCGGGCCCCCCCGGCGACGGGTTCGGCTTTGATTGCCTCCCCATAGTTTGAGAAGATGCAAAAAGTGCACCATCCTTGCGTTCTTGCTGGAACATCCTGCAAGAACACCAGTTACGCGCGGGGCTCGCCTTTGCCCAAATCGAAGCGATAGTTTCCCAAAATCAACACAACATAGCAAGAAAAAAACATCCGGCATGACGCCAGCGGAGTTCTCTCCCCTTTGTCATCCGCGTCCATCTGCGTTCAGCGGCGTTGCCTCGTCGGCAACGAGAGGCCGGCGCTTTGCCAGAGCGAGGACAGCGAGTTGGACTTGAGGCGGGAGAAAATCCTTGCCGTCGGGCGGGGAGAGCGACTACGCGAGAAGCCTCCTGGTGACTGTTACCAGAAGCCCACGCCGTGCAGAGCCTTCAGCAAATCGTCGGTGTGACGAACGCGGCCCGGTCTTTCCCAGGCAAATCGAACCGCGCCAGTCCTCTGCCCCGCGGTTGAAGACCTCGCGTCCGGAGCGCGCCTTTCTTCCGGAGTTCCGAACCGGCCTTAGACGCGTTCAGAAGGCCCTTCACGCGCTTCTGGTAGCGGCGTAACATCTTGCTGTCGAGTAAGATAACGACGCGGCCTAAACCTGAAACCAAACCGGATAAGCGAGTATTGGAAAGAGTTGTGGAGCATAATGGCGAAAGCGCGCGATAGCACATTCAAGGAAGATTATCTCGAAGATCCTGGAAAGGCGCAACGTAATAAGAAGAGCAAGGGCTCTTAAGGCGGGGGTGGAATGAGAACTGCTATTCAGTCTTCGCCTGTCGTTCTTGACAAAGGGTGCGCGCTTTTTGAAACAGCTCTTTCAGCTCGGGCGGGACCCAAGGCTTCTGTTCGAGGTCTGTGTAGGCTTTTTCCAGCTTTTCGTACGAATGCTGCGTGATTTTATGATTATGAAAGAGGAGGGCGCTGGCAATCGCAGCATAGTAAATGACGATTGCCGCGGCCCGCTTGCCCTCCAGTCCGCGGCGGACTAATTGTTTGCCGTAGTCCTTCAGCGTTCGGATGATGGCCAAATCGGTGGCGGGATCAAGAAGAACATTGCCCATCGAGCGGCCGGCGGCGGGAAGAAGCTCGCCGCAGGGCCGGTTCAGAATGGCAGGCATGGAATCGGGAGTGGCAGGGTCGAGGGAAAGTCTGCGCGAGAGGATTTCCTCGAGTTCTTCGGCAGGGGTTCGCGTGTCGCCGAGCTTGTTTTCGCCATCGTCCTTTTCCAGTCCGATGGCAAGAAGGCGTGCGAGATGCTTCGGGCTAAGCCCGTATGTCGTTTCTTCTTTTTCCACGCGTCCAAGCCCTCGACAGCCTCGCAAATCGTATTCGCTTTTCGGCGAAATCGCCGGATCGAGCCTCTCGAAATCATTGTCGGGGTGTCAGGGAGTATCATCTGCCCCTCACTTATATATAGCCATGTCGGACCCAAATCTTCCCTCACCTTTTGAAAAAATTTTCATCAGATAGCCAATTTCGTCCTCCAGCTCGTCGTCCGAATCCACAAGCTGCCGCACTTCGCGCCTCAGAGCAGCCCGAAAAACACTCTTCACTCTGAGAATCATTTTGGAAGCCTGGGCCGGCTTCGATATTCCATATTTCTGGGACAGGCAGTCCAGGGAAGGCACTTCAGAATTGTCGAGGATGGGGGTGAGAAACCTCTCCCGGAAAAGCTCCCAGTCAACGCGGTTGCCGGTTTCGCAACATTTTCGCCTGACGGCGCCGAGGACTTGATCCAGAAGGGCCGATGCCCATGCGTAATCAAAAACCTCGCTCGGCGTCGTGCAGTGAGCAGGCTCAGGGACGTTGAGCCAATCAACGTGTTCGAGGCTGACCAGACCGCCTTCCGGCACGCGCCGCTTCGCTCTCCCGGCGCGCTGAATTTTCGCAACGTAACGGTTCAAGCACGTCAGGAGAAACGTCCGGAACCTTCCTTTGGCACGGTCCGCCCGCTCGAACAGCCCCCGGCCCAGCACGACTTTATGAAAGAAGCCCTGAGTGAGGTCCTTTGAGGCCTCCCGATCATACCCCTTGCAGCGGAGATAGCAATATACAGGCTTCCAGTATCTGCTCAGAAGCTCCCCCAGCGTCTTCTGCCTCTGCCCTTCATCGCCCGAGCGCACCCCGAGGAACTCACTCCAATGCGTGGTCTGAAACGCTGCATTCGCCCCGCCTGCCGTTGTTCTGTTATTCCTCACCGACATTTACCTGCTCCCCATCCGCAGAAACTTGATCTTCCGATGTCTCCGCCTTCACAACGAGAGACCTGACCTCAAAGAAATCGAACGATGCGTCAATTTCAGGAGTGGTTGGACGCGAGCCGTTGTTGGCAAAAAGCCCGACCCGGCGAACGGATCCGTCGCCCCATACAGCGCAACCCTGAAACACTCCGGTGATGTCCCAGACCAAGGGTGCCATCGGGACAAATGAGTCACCGTCCGGGCTCGTGTAAAGGGTATAGCGATTCCCTCGCTTGATGATGCGGAGCCAGACCTGCCGTCCCACCGGACTCGCACGAAAGTAAACATTGACGAGGCACCCTCCCGTCTCAGCGCCGACGTTAAAAGAAGGCCCGACAGTCGTGGTATTCCATCCATAGACTAACTTTAGCCAGTTGTCGTCGTCGTTGTAGCAGATCAAACCGGCCTGGTGGAAATCGGCGAGGGGCTTGAAAGACAGCAAACAGGTCGTGAGTTGAAAATCTTGCCCGCTGTCTGATGGGCAATCCACGAGGAACAGGTTTTCATAGTCATCGGAGAGCAGGTCGCCATGCTGGGTCGTGATTGTGAGGGTCCCCTGGTTTTTCGATAAAGAGAAGTGGGAGGGGTCGGGCTTAAGTATGTCCCGTGCGAGGCTCAGGCCTCCGTCAAAACCATCGTAAGCCAGCACAGCCCCGCTTTCAGCCCGGGACAGCTCAGCGAACACATCATCTACGTTGGCTTTTGCCCAGAGCGTCTCCGGGTGGTTCTCACCCTGAGTTTCGCGGCGTATTTCGTAGATTTCCCGGTTGATTTTCAGGGCCTCATCAAGCCCGCCAGTCTGTCGCAGCACACGAGCCAGGGAGTTCATTGCCACCAGCGTTTCCTGGTGCCGCTCGCCAGAGGCACGACGCCGAATCTCGAGAGCTATTCTCCACCAGGTTTCCGCCCACTTCAGCCGTCCCCGTTGCTCATACAGGAACGCCCGTCTCTCCATCGGGAGAATCACGTCTTCATCCTCCTCGCCGTACGCTTTCCGACGAATCTCAACGATTCGCCTGAGCATTTCCTCCGCCCCGTCGAAATCTCCCTTTTCCCAAAGCAATCCAGCCAGTTGCTCCATTGGGCGCAGCATATCCGGGTGGCTCTCCCCATAGACGCGGCGGCGAGCGTTCAAGAGGCGCCTGGCAGTTGCTTCCCACTCGTCCCGTTTCTCTAAGCGACCTAAGATCGTCACCATCCAACCCATTGACTCGATGCTGTCCGGGTGCTCCTCCCCAAGGACCCTGATGTTTATCTCCATGGCGCGCCGGAAATGCTTTTCGGCGGCGTCAAACCTGTCGAGAACCATGTATATCCTTCCCGCCGTCATCCGAGCCGCCGCCTCAAATTCCGGCTGATTGGCGTAGGCTGTCTCTACTTCTTCGGCAGCAAGGTCCAGGGCAACCTGTCCCGCTATGCCCAATTCGAAGGTGTGGCGGATAATCCCCCGCAGAAAATCGTACCCGGCCCTTGTCTTGTCCACCTGCCTCTGAAGATTGTTGCGAGCGGCAACTGCTTTGTCCCGCTCGTTTGAAACGCGGAGGTAGGCAAAGACGGCCACTCCAACAAGTACTGTCAGGAACGAAGAAGCGACAGCTACACGAGCGCGATATTTCCTGATGCGCTTGCGGAGGAAATAGACGGTAGTGGGCCGCCGCGCAATCAGCGGTTCGCCCGTGAGGTAGTTTTGAATGTCCTGTGCGAGGATGCCGGCGTATGGATACCGTTCTTTCGGATTATGGGCGAGTGCCTTCAAAAGCACGGCTTCCAGCTCGCGGTCAATGTCCCCGGCGATCTCGCGGGGGCGCCTGACATCCTCTTCCGCAATCCGACGAAGAACCTCGTAGCGTGTCCCGGACAAATCGTGCGGGGATTCGCCCGTGAGCAAACGGAACAGGATCACCCCAAGCGCATAGACATCCGTTC
>CAZFAP010000231.1:590-5784 GCA_964516325.1 uncultured Verrucomicrobiota bacterium | reverse complement strand
AACTTGATGAGCGTTGAGCAATCTCAAGAATTCTTTGAAGTCGGGCGGTACATGCGTCGTAGCCATAGTTCATCCGCCGTAAGATTTCTACAGCTTGCAGCCGTTCGTGAGGCGTGTTCGAGAGCCAGTACTCTTTCTCGCCGGAAGGGCCGGACAACGGCGTTACCGTGAAAACCGTCCTGTCAACCTTGAATGAGTTACGTGTTCTCATAAGTCCTGATGTGCGCCGGACAGTTGCGCCTGAACAGCACAAAGTAGACAATCTGCAAGACACAGAGCAACAGTCGCGAGTCGTTTGTTAGCGGGGACTCGCCGAACCTCTTATCTGTCCCACGTTTTTATGGCCTCCTCAAGAGGCGCTGATTACATAGTCGTCTTGGGAAAAACGTCCCACGGCCTCCCGCACGAATACCCACCCTCGTGCGGGCGATCGCCGCTGTTCCTCTCAATGCCCCCGCCCTTGCGCAGCAAGACAAGTTCGCTTTCTCCCGATTCAAAGGCCCGTCGGACTCTTGGTTGACGTGCCGATGCGGAAGAAACCGACTCGGCTCGCAAATGGGAGAGCGGGCCATGTCTGAGGGAAACTGTAGAAGATGTCCGTTTCCGGGATGAGCAGCCCTGAACCGGGCACTATCTGCCAGTCAGCGGTCACTAAATCCTCAGTCATCTCAAACCAGGCGAAAACGCCCCTGCGACAAACGGTCCTGAGCTCCGGCGCACCTCCCTCGATGCCCCAGTGGAGAATCTCGCACCGACCTGCCGGGAGGGCAGCGAGGTCGCCTCGCCCGGCATTATACAAAGGGATAATGTTTCGGAAAAGAAGAGACCGCGAGTACGCAGCCCCTCGATCGTATGAGTAGAGATCGTCTTCCAGGGATATGTCGTAAATGCACACCCCTCGCACGTCTTCGGCAATGGGCGAGAAAGCCAGCCCATCTATCCCGACAAGCGAGCCCTCGGCCCCGGGGTTGGGATCCTGGAATAAGAGCCTCATCTCTCCGGTCTCGATGTTCAGCGCGTACAGTGTGCTTTGTGTGCCGAGCATAAGCGACCCGTCGTGAGATTGGGCCAGGTCACAGTAATCCGGGAGATCGAAGTCCAGGTTGTTGAGACGGAGTTTGACCGCTTGACCCAGCGGTAATCCTGTGTCGCCATCAATCTCCAAGACCTCGTCGAACGTAGCGTCCGCGACGATCAACCGGCCCGAAATCGTGAAGGCGCCACCGCGGATGTCGCGTTGGTCGAGAACCGGACCTATTACAGTGGCGGCAGCGCTCTCCGGGTCAATAGTAATCAACCGCGATCCTCCAACCCCGACCTGCAGTGCAAGCAGAGTGCCGCGCGGGGACATGGCCATCGCGTCCACGTCAATCTCTTCCCCCGCGAGGGTGACAGGTCCAACAACGACAAACTCTGATCCATCCGTGTTGAAACGGAAGAGCGTCGCCGGAGGTTCAGAGCCAGCCAGGGCGCCTCGCCCCTTCGATTTGACGCCCCAGATTTCGGCGCGCGGCGAGTTGAGCATAGACCACTGCACACCGTTTCGCAAGGCGCCGTTGTTTCCTCCGCTGCTCAGGTCGTGAACAACATCCCCCCCGAAGCCGGTGTCAAAGTTCCAGTACCCGATCAACCCCGGTTCCGTGCCCCCGATGGAGCGATACATCGTGGAACGAAGCTCCGCCTCCGTGCGCGCGACGTTCCAGATGCGCACCTCGTCTATCCACCCCTGCCAGTAGTTCATGTTGTTGGCATTGGCGCCTATCATCAGGGGAGACCCGGAATCGGCAATTGTTTGCGAACCGACGCTCTGCGACCCCAGAGAGTTTCCGTTGCGGTAAACTGCAAGCGTATCGCCATCGTACGTTCCCGCGAGATGCATCCAACACCCGTGGATGTCGTCAACCGGTCTTGACAGCTTGTATTGCGGCCAGACGTTACCGCCGGTATTGAAAAGGCAGGCTAACTCGTCAGGATTTTCGTCCACGCCGTAAGCCAGTTCGTATCCGTTGTTACCGGCGATGCCGCCCACCTTGGCGACGATATCCGTGTCCCATGTGGGCGGATGACCCGTTGCGCCGGGTTCGAGCAACACCCAGGCTTCGAGGGTGAACGGACCGCTAAAATCCAGCACGTCGCCGAAAAAGACATAGTCGTCGTTCCCGTCAAAATAAAAACTGGCTGCCTGTATCTCGACTGACCAAAGAACAATACCAAGAAGTCGTACTGCCCTTCTGAACTCCCTGCAGCGATGGTGAGATGGATGCATGTATTTCCTCCTCCTGTGTTGCCTTCGCCCTTTCCGCCGATGAGTTGCTCGAGAGTCATACTCGCTCCTTCGGCGTGGTTCCCGCACCGTCTCCGACGGCGACGGCATCGCAGCCAGTGGCAGTGCTAAAGCGCGCCGCTCACAGCCAATTAATCGACCCAATCCTGCCCCGTGTCAAGCGATTTCCGGTCCGGTGGGTTCTCTCGAAAGCACGATTTCGTGGGAGGAGAGGAGGGCGCGGACGAAGGAGGCGTAGGAGAGGTAGCCGATGCCGCGGTTGCCCCAGGACTCGGACCAGGAGTTGATGAATCCGAACCAGCCGGTGAGTCCGCGGTGTTCACGTTCGTCGTCGTAGGACGCGAGGGCGACGGCGTGGCCGCCGACCATTTCGGCCCCGGGCGCGATGAACCCATCTCGCCCGACGCTGAACCAGTTCTCGTCCACGAGAAGTGCGCACGCGATTGGGCGGCGGCAGAGCGCTTGTTTGACGGCCGTGCGGGTGGAATCGTTGACGCCGTCTTTGAGGAGGTTTCGATACTCGGCGATTCTGCGTTTTCTGGCTTTTCGAAGGATTTCGAGGAATCGAGCGATTTCGGGGTGAGTTCGGTCGCCGGAGATGTAGCGTCAGTCCGCTTCGTCGCAAACTCCGTAGTGCCGGAGAACCCTTGCCACGGCGCCGAGGGTCGTGCCCTCCTGCTCGATGAAATCTCCGGGCGCCTCATCCACGATTTTGGCGAGGTTGTAGCAGAAGCGCTCGCTGGCGTTGAGTTGCGCGCCGGTTAACCGCAAATGCTCCATCTCATACACCTTCAGCATTCCGTATCCCGCGCACGAGCCTTCCGTTCCCTGGTCTCGGATCGGGCCGCGAAATTCGAGCCAGCTTTTCCTCGTCGGCATCTCGACCGGTCCGGGAGGAGGACCGTAATCGGTCGTCCGCGGCGTTTCGGGCGGTACGCCTCTCCGAACGATTGCTTCTCGATACTTCTCCATCTCCGCCAACGTTTTCATTTCTTCAGCCTCATGCATTCGGTTAGTGTTCCAGGTTGAGACTCGGCCAGATGGCGCTTCCATGCGACGAAGAGGGATTCCCCTTTATGGCAAGGATGAAAATGGAGTGTGGCGCCGTCCACGACGACCTCGCCTTCTGCCGGATTCGAGTCAACCGTCCGGAAGAACGTCACTGCACTTCTGGAAGGAGAGTACGCGAGCACGGCAATGTCAGAAACCGCGTAGGGTTTCTCGATCTCAATTTTCCCGTCGAGAACGCGGAGATACTCACACTCGAACAAACCGTCGCTCCCATAGCGAGACGCGAGGGCATCCCACACACGGAGAACCGCTTCCTCATTGTGCGGGCGCGGCGGCTCCGAAATTGTGCGGCAGCCGAAGACGCATACCCCCACAAGGAAAGCGAGGAGTCGCCGGATGCCGTTCATTTCGCCGACTCCGTGCGGGGACGCTCGGTCTGCTGACCGGCACCTTTCCCGCAGGTTCCACGCAAGCTCTCCGCCTTCTTCAAGTGAAAGAGGCTGAACGAACGCGACTCGCGATACCCGACTTTCTCCTCTATGGCTTTCTTACGGGCGCCGGTCAGGATGTCGCTCGCTCCTCTCAGGACAATGTCCCAGGGAAACGGAGAAGAGCCCACCACGGGGCGGGATGAGGTCTCCGCGGGCTTCACCTCCGCGCTCGAGTGGTAAGACACAACGGAGATGTCATTCACCACGCAGCCGTTCACAAGACACGTCAGGATGAGAAAAGAAAGAAACGTCCATGCCGCACGAAAAGGGAATCGCCGCGTTGCCCGTTGCTCCCAACCGTAACCGTTCATCGCTGCCCTCCGTTTCTGTAGCGTTTTCCCCCGAGCGCAAGAAAAAGGGCAGGAGCGTGACGGGCGGCCGAGCACCACATCGCCACTCCTGCCCTGTTTTCTTTGCAGTGGCCTTGGTTGTAACTTTATGGCAGCATATTACTTCATTTCCGCTGTTTTGTCAAGACCCATTCGGCATCCGGAAATAATCCTCGTGCTCCCCGCGACAGGGGCGAACATCCCGGTTTCGGGGGAGATCCATCTGGGGGGTTGACCCCGGCTTGGCCTGCTGAAGTAAGACTTCATCTCTCGAAAACGGGAGCAAAGCTCGTGCACTCCAAGCCGCCTCGCGTCCCCCTGGGAGGGACGACCTCGGGGTACTGCAACGCAGCTCCCCCCAAGAGTCAGGCATCACGTGCCCACCTAAGATGTTCTTTACTTTCGCAGGTCGCGCCCTGTATACTGGAGCATCGTCCGGCGGGAGCAAAAACCCGAATTTACACAATAACTCCTTCTGCGGGAGGGTAAACATGAGTCCAATTGCCATCAAGGGACGTGCGTGCGTTCTTGGTACGGCAACGCTCTTTGTGGTCGCATCCAGCGCGTTGGGTCAACCCGACCTGAGACCTACGGGGATAACGGCTCCAGCGTCTGCAACGACGCAGCACACGATGGAGGTTTCGTGGGATGTGGAGAACCGGGGTAATGGGGAGGCGAAGGCTACGTGGTACGACACGCTGTATCTGTCGGCGGACGAGGTTGTGGGGGCAGGAGACCTCACCCTTGCACAGTTGGCGCGGTCACAGCCGGTGGCGGCTGGAGGGACTTACACTCTCGGGCAGACTGTGACGGTGCCGAACGTTCCCGCCGGGAATTACTATCTCATCGTGCTGGTGGACGTCTACAACTACGTTTACGAAGCGGACGAGGGGAACAATCAGCGTGTGGCTTCCATAGAAATCAAGACACCGGACCTCAGACCAACGGGGATGACCGCGCCCCCGTCTGCGGCGACGCAGCACACGATGGACGTCTCGTGGGAGGTGGAGAACCGGGGTAATGAGGAGGCGAAGGCTACGTGGTACGACACGCTGTATCTGTCGGCGGACGAGGTTGTG
>CAZFAP010000231.1:0-490 GCA_964516325.1 uncultured Verrucomicrobiota bacterium | reverse complement strand
CTTGCACAGTTGGCGCGGTCACAGCCGGTGGCGGCTGGAGGGACTTACACTCTCGGGCAGACTGTGACTGTCCCGAACGTTCCCGCCGGGAATTACTATCTCATTGTGCTGGCGGACGTCTACAACTACGTTTACGAAGAAAGTGAGGCCAATAACCAGTTTGCCAAGGCCATTGCGATCACTGGCCCGGAAACCCTTCGCATCGTCGCAATCAATAAGATGGCGAATGGCAGAGTGCGGATTGACTTTCAGAGCATTTCTGGTCTGACGCACCATCTTGAAACATGCGGTGCCATGGAAGAAGGGCTGTGGGCGAGAGAGCCTTTCTACCTCACAGAGGACGGGACCGAGACCCAGGACGAAATTGCAGGAACCGGGGCCATCCTGAGCATTTACGTTCCCCCCGCCGCGTTGCGCATGTTCTACCGGTTGGCGGCGCCTTAGCCCAACTTCCGCACCTGATTGGGATTTTCACATTTTTTTGAGGGTG
>CAZFAP010000230.1:0-5795 GCA_964516325.1 uncultured Verrucomicrobiota bacterium | reverse complement strand
TATAGCGGGTTGCAGGTTACAGGGCACCGCTACCTCCCCGCCTAGCGCGGCCAAAGAACTGATGCTAAAACCCGACATCGGGCGCCCAGGGTTCCGCCGCTTCGGTGACGGGCGCGAGGTCTGTCAGAAACGCCACCCCTCCTTCCGAAAGAGTCCGAGCATGTCGAGGCACTCTATACCGAGAGCCCGGCACACGTCTGGGATCTTCAGCCTCTTTTCATGCTCCCTGGCAGGCCTCTCACCGGTGACGACGGCGCACCCTTCGAGGTTGGCCAGGGCGATAACAAACACGTCGGCCTGGACACCAATCCTCCGGTCGTCAACGAGCCTTCCATGGGTCCGTAGGATATCCTTTGCCGTCGCCTGGATCCTCAAGTCCACATCGGTGAACATTCGCTCCCGGCTGCGGCCCCATTGACAGACTTCGTCGTCCTTCCGCTGGAGCTCAACCAAGACAAGGCGTGTTGCGATGAGCCCACCCGTCTCGATCAATTTCTCGAGTTTCTCCCATGGACCCGGGAAGACGTCGGGCGCGTAGTACCTTACCCGAGCATCCAGAATCGCGCTGGTGTCAATGCTATACTTCACCCGAGGGCTCCCAGGCCGCTGGATAGCTCCTCACGTGGCTCTCAATCCAATCCAGGTGCTGCAGCTTGACATTTAGATAATCTGATACGTCGCTTGAAGTTATGTCACCGTGATAGTAACTGTCGAGCACGAGCCGTACGAACAAGTCACCAGAAGCACTCACCTCCACGCGGTACGGCGCCGGGCCTCCGCCTTTTTCGCCCCGGGATTGTCCTGGCCGCTCAGCCTTCTGCCGCCATTCCGCCGTCTTTCTCTGATAGAACTTTGCCGTTGTGCAGCCGAAGGTCAACAAACGTCGCAGCAGGACCTCCCGGCTCGCCCGGTATCGGCGGGCGAGCTTCAAGACCTCCTCGTCCTTCCAGTCGCCCCGTAGCCCTTTCCTTACAACCAGGTCCTGCGACAAGAGATCATCCTTGGGGACAAGAATGGCGCCGGCAGCACGGTTGCAGAACACTTCGACGTCCCGGTCCCTGCTTGAGCCGCGGGCCTCCGACAGGTCACAAAGTCCGCCGTCACCAAGCATGATGTGAACGAGCTCGTGGAGCATGGTGAAGACGCGGGCAGCCAGTACCCGCTCCGCTATATTCACCACGACCGCCGGAAGCGGCGTGTCACTGATAGAGAACCCCCTCATTTCGGCGAGGTCCACCTTTCTGGCCTGGAATACCAATACACCGGCCTTCTCGAAGGCGGATCGCCAGTGACGGAATGCGGCGTAGTCGTCTCTAAACCGGGTCTGGTCCTCCAGAGTTACGCCGAGAAGATTTCGGATCCGGGCCGCCAGCTTCTCCGGGTCATCGGAGAGCCTCGCTTTCGCGGAAAACTCCGGAGGCCCGCCCTCCATCAAGCGAAATAGTTCCAGAGCGATCTCTCGTCGGTTTCGGGCCCGGCGTATCTCGAACCTGAGTTCAGGTGACTCGGCGCGAGCGGGCTGGCCCGGCAACCTCCGGAAGTCCTTCATGGGCGGGAAATCCTTCGGCGGCTCGGGCAGGTAGAAAACAGCGAACGAGACGTTGTACGCTTTCGCAAGCTTCAGCAGCTGAGTGACTGTGGGCCGCGACTCACCTCTTTCCCAACCCCCAAGTCGCTCAAGCTTCACGTGCACCCTTCTGGCCGCTTCTTCCGCGCCCAGCCCTGAGTTTCGTCTGGCCCAGACAAGCATTCTGCTATCCACCAACGCTTCCACGCGCTTTGCCATATTCGTCCTCTATCGCAGCTACTCGCTGACCGGGTCAGCCGGCCTCTAACCGACCGCCCTCGTCAAGACTGTGAGCTGTTTCTGCCATCCGCGTAGCTTGCATCCACGCCCAGGCATGCTTCGACCGCCTCGTAGAGGTTGCTGAGCAACTCCTCAAAGGTCTCTCCCTGAGTCGCACACCCAGGAATGGAGGGCACCTCCGCCCAATACCCGCCCTCCCCCGCTGCGTGCATGATCACTTTCAGTTTCATAGAACCTCCTGGGAGTAACCCTCGTCGCCGTGCAGTTGCTCAGTCTCCTATGACGTCACAATTCCAAAAACGTGGCATTGTTTCTGAGAAGCCGGCATTCACCCACGTCGGGCGTCGGCTGAAGCGGCCAGCTATGCGTTCTCAGGGACAAGAATGTACTCACCCACACTCTCGCCTTCCGGGATGGGCAAGCCCTCTTCTCGCAGCCCCTGCAGATGAAAGGTGATGGCCTCGTACATCTTCTGTTCGGCTTCCTCCTTCGTAGCTCCCACCGCGACACAACCCGGAAGGTCGGGGCAATAGGCTCCGTAGCTGCTTTCGCCCTTCTCTATAACCACAAGAAACTTCTTCAAGTCAAAGTCTACCATCCTACGGCAGGAGCCGTGAACCTCAATCGCAACCCCAGCCCCCCCCAACGGGACCATAGCGAGTTGCATGTTACAGGGTAGCGATACCGGCACCCCTCAAGGCAGTCAAAACTCTTCCAAATCGTCATCCGACCAGAACTCTCGTGGACGGCCACTCAACTCCCATAACAACTCTTTGATCTTCCGCTTGAACCTGTAGGAAAATCGCTTTTCTTTTAACATCTTCGTGAGGGGCTTTCGGATTCTTCCCGCCGGGCAGCGCGCGAGCACTTTCAAAACGGCGGAGATCCATTGCCTGGTAGTGAGGTTCGACGGCGTGTTGTTCAGCTCGGCGATCAGATAAGGGGCAAGCGCCGAAACGGGCCTCCAATTCTCAAGCTGCGTAAGAATGTCTATTCGGAAATGCACGTCCTCGATTTTCGTCGGAGGGGGCAGCTCCCGTGCAAAGCGAAACAACTCCTCAAAAGCCGCCTTGTTCCCCTGGCAGATCAACCAACCGAGGCTCGATATAGCCGCGTGCTGATCTTCCCTTTGTGGACTTTTCAACTTCTCGCGCTGCTTGTCGGTTGGAACGTGCGCCCAGTCAATCTGCCGAACCTGCTCCTCGAGGATCAATCGCTCCAGGGTCTCGAAGGTGAGTTGCCCCTGCTTGCTCGCGGCCCGAATGGAACGTGCGAGCTCGCTATCGTCGGGAATCTCGTAAGGCTCCCCTAATTCCGCTTGGGAATATTGATCGCAGGCTTCGCGTTCCCCGGGGAATTTCTTTCGCTCGATCAACTCCTTGCAGCAAGCATAGTTCTCCTTCTCCAACAGCTCATCCAGAAAGGGTTCAAACTCCTCGTCTTTCAAGCAGACGCCGAATTCGGTGAACTCCCTCACGGCGTCCGGAAAAAAAGACTCGCAATTGAAACAGATTCTCTCCACTTCCTGGCTTTCCGGTTCCACGAATCGCCTCCTGCTTCTGGACCCTTGTCGAATCGAAGTCTGAATAATTCCGCCCGCTTCCCTCACGACCCCATCATCCACACCCGAACAAACGCACGCCCCACCGGCTCCGCGGAGGCTGCTCGGAAGACTCTCAGAACTTTCTCCCTGCGCCGCGCAGCGTGGGATAGAGCGCGCTTCCGCCACCTACCCTCCCTCCCGCGCCGGATGCTCGACCGCATTTCGCCTCACGGGACCCGCTGGGGGTCCCTCACTTCGCGAAACCGAAGCTTGTCCCGCCGAATCACTTCCCCAGGAACAGCCAGAGGTTCCCGCCGGTCCCTTTGGCTCCAGGGTAAGCGTTTCCAACAAGGAGGTCCTTTTTGCCGTCCTTGTTCCAATCGGTCACGTCAATCCGCCACCGGTAGCCAGCACTGGGGCCGGGGCCCTTCAGCTCGATTACCTCCCCCTTGGCCAGCTTCGGGCTTTTCTCGGTTCCAACATTGCGGTAGAAGGTCACCTTCGGGTCCTCGGTCCCCACCAGCAGGTCCCTCTTTCCATCTCCGTCCCAATCCACCACGTAGGGCGCCGGGCGCACAACACGCTCCCCTGCCAGAAGCTCAAACAACGTCGGCGCCTCGAAACGCGGAGCCGATGGCGTTCCCACATTCTTGTAGAAGGCAATATTTTCCATGTGCCCGACAAACAGGTCCTTCAACCCGTCAGCGTCCCAATCCGCCATGTGAAGCCACGCATACTGCTCCGCCAGCTTGTGGCTGCCGCGCTTGATTGGTTTACCGTCCGCCTCAACCAGTTTTCCTTTCGCAAGCTCGGGCTTTTCTTTCGTCCCGACGTTGAGGAACAGCCAGACATTTCCCTGGGTATCTCCGGCAATCAAATCCTTTTTCCCGTCGTTGTCCCAATCCACAACCTGTGGATGAGCGCCGATGCATCACCCAGAGGGGAGGCTGATTTCCGCGCCTCCCGCCTTCAGGTACTCGAAAGTCTTGAACACCGGCGCGCTATCCGTCCCCTGATTCAAATACAGCCGAATCTTGCCGCCGGAGAACTGCCCAACGACCAGGTCTCTCTTGCCGTCCTCGTTCCAGTCCGTCACGCACGGAACCAGGTGGCCAATCTCAACGTCAATGACCTTCCCATCGGCTTCTAACCGTACGCCTTCCTGCATGGCCGAGAATGCCGAACAGCACAGCGCAGCCAAGCTGCACGCGGCCAATCCTGTTACGACACGTATTTTCATGTTCTCACCTCCCTATTGTGTGTGTACCTGTTCCCTGCCACCGCAATGGCCCAGCGCTCGATGTCCTCGCCGCAAGGTACATCGGCTGGACAATCAGCACTCAGGTCGTCCTGCGCGACGTCCCGCGAGTGCCGCGTTTCTCGACGAGATCGCACTGCGCAAACCGTAGGCGCCGCGCACGCTCTGAGAAAACCTGGTCGTCAACGCGGCTGCCGCCCTCCGTCCCGGGCGCCCGAGCGGGACTCCGCCACTTGCTCTGCGACGATGTTGCGCCACCGCACCCGAAACCTACTTGGACTTTTCCTTCAGGACCTTTGCCAGTTCCTCAAAGTTAATTTTCTTCGCCATGTCAATCAGGAGACTCGTGTTCTCGACGCCGTAGCCGCTTATGTTCAACTGAATCCGCCTCTCGAACACGGCGAAGACAAGCCCGAGCTTCTCCTTGGTCCGGTACGTCTCCTCCGCCGCGACCTTTCCGAGCATCAGCTTCTTCGTGTACACCTCGTCCGTCTTCTGCTCGATGGTCTTCCACGGCTCCTTCATGAAGAAATAGGGGTTGTTTGTCCCCAGGTCCTCCATTCGGAACTCGATCCGCAGCCCGTCCTTTGTAAACATCCGGCTCACCGTCGCTACCGCAAACGGCCCGACTCTTTGAGTCTTCCCGACGGGCTTTGCGGCTTTCCAGCCTTCGAGCGCCTCGGGCACGAACTTGACGATTTCCTGCCAGTCCACAACCTCCGCCTTCGGCGGAACTCGCCCTGGGACGATTTCAAGCCCTTCCGATTTCACTGGCGGCGCAGGCTTCGGCGCCTCCTCGCTCCAGCACAGCGGCAAACACAGACACAGCCCAATCGCTAACAACAGTGCCATGAACCCTTTCATACCTATCCTCCCTACCGTTTCACCTCTTTGGTTCTGACGACAAAAACTAAATGGGCTCACCGCGAGCCTTCTTCTCTTACTTGTGTGAACATATTCCAAGCCCCGCCATCAAATCAAGGGCTTTTTGGAATGTGGCGCTGCATCAGACGCTGTCCATCCTGTGCATCCCGTTATCCTGTCCACCTCCTGCGCGTACATCCGCGGTTACCTCCCAATGCTGTCCATCCTGTAAATCCCGTCAAACAGTGAGGAACTCTGGCACTATTGCCGGGTGCGGCTACGTTTGAGTGGCATTTCAAGCCGCCTTCCTTCGCTGTTGTCTG
>CAZFAP010000229.1:0-5834 GCA_964516325.1 uncultured Verrucomicrobiota bacterium | reverse complement strand
GCACCTTTTGCCACTTCATCTCCCACTTGCCGGAGGATAGCTCCGACATTCCCACGGTCCAGGGGCCCCCGGTTCACAGGGACGTAAAAACCCCGATGGTTCATACCCACGTTCTCAACTGGGATGGCAAGGGGGCCAAGAGTCCCGACCACTCGCTTTGAAGAAGGGAGGCGGGATGCTATATAGGGGACCACGTGAAACGCGTGACGGAAACAAGAACCGCACATAACTCCCTGGGACGACGTAGCTTGTACGCGGGTTCGCTCGGTCGTGTCATTCCGAAGCCGAGGCAGGCAGAGGTTGTTATTCGGTAACCACATAGTCAATAATCAGGCTGAGCCATCGCGAGGTAAGCCGCATGCTCGAGTGGATTCAGAGTCACAAGAGAATAATCTGGTGGATGGCCGGGGTGTCAATCGTGACCTTCATTGCGGCCCTGATAGTTATTCCTTTGTTGGTAGCTCGAATCCCCTCCGACTATTTCGCACATACAAGGCGCCACAGGAGGCAATGGGGTGATCAGCACATAGTCGTAAGAGGGGTGCTGCTGATAGGAAAGAACCTGCTCGGGTACGTCTTGATTGCTGCCGGGATTATCATGCTGGCGCTGCCGGGTCAGGGAGTATTGACAATCCTGGTCGGGATCATGCTCCTGAACTTTCCGGGCAAGTACCGGCTCGAGCGGTGGATCGTCGCGCGTCCTCGGGTGCTTCGTTCCATCAACTGGCTTCGGCGACGGGCGCGACGACCCCCACTTTCTCTCGAAGGCTGACTGAGTAGGCGGGCCAGTGTACCGAAAAGTGACGCAGGGCGCAGAGGTAACGCCACTGCCGGCCTTCGCGTAGCAGCGGCATCAAACGAGAGGACAACCCGGTCGGGAAGTATTGACGATACGTAGCGCCCCTTTTCTCCAGCCGCAGGGCTTGCAAAGACGAGGCGCGGTGCACCATGATCAGGTTATTTGTCCGGCTCCGGTTCTGGTTTGCCGGGGGCGAATTTGTCCCATGAAAGGTCGCCGGAATAGAAAATTGCCGCCATGCATTCTATCTCCCCATCCTTTTTCGCCGGATAGGGGCTGCGGCAGAGAATCAAAATGACTTCATCCCCCTCCGGATTCTTTGCAATGGCGATGGCGGCTTCGCCCCTCTCCACTGGCAAAGGGGGCTCTTTCAGCATCTCAATCATCTTCGCGCGTGCGGCCGCCTTTCCGGCGCTCGTCTGCAAAGAGCAGGTGGTTTTTCCCGCCCGGTCTCGCCCCGCCTCCAGCCAGCCCGCCCGAAACTCGCTCCCGTCCGAGAGAATCAGCGCCGCGAGAGGGGGCGCCGCCTCCTCGAAATACGAGACCATCGGCACCGCCGTAAGCAAATACTCCTTCTTGTCCTTTGCGTTCACGAATTTGGCGGTGTAAGCCCCTTTCTCCAAAAAGCGCACCGCCACCCGCTTTTCCTTGAAACCGTCTCGCAGTTCCTTGAACGCCACCGACTGAAGCGCCGCCTGCGTCTTCTCATTCAAATTCGGCGCCTTCTCCTTGAAATCGCTCAGCTTCTCGGCACAAAGCGCGGCTCCCATCGCCAAAATCAGCCAAAGCCCAATAACAAGACCGAACTGCCTCATCATTTCCTCTCTCAGTATCCTCTTCATCCTGTCCTTTTCCTTCCGTTCCGCCGGTGTGCTCTTTCCGCTTATCGCTCCTCATCAGGGGCGCTGAACGCCGTCCTTCCGGCAACGGCGCGGCCGAGGGTGTTTGGGTCGGTGGACTCGATTTCTCCGCCGACGGGAAGACCGGCTGCCAGGCGGGTGAGTTTAACCCCAAGCGGCTTCAAAATCTTCGCGATGTACAGGCACGTCGCGTCGCCTTCGACCGATGAGCTTGTGGCAAGGACGACTTCCTCGACGCCCCCCGCTTTCACTCTTTCCACCAGTTCCGCAATCCGCAGCGCTTCTGGGCCTCTGCCGTCGAGCGGCGAGATCAACCCGCCCAGCACGTGATAAACTCCATTAAATTGCTTCGTCTCCTCGACCCGATAGACGTCCTTGAAATTCTCGACAACGCAGACCAGGTTGTGTTCCCGCCTTTCGTCGGAACAGATATTGCACAGCGCATCTTCCGAGAGCGCCCCACATTTCTCGCACCGCCGCACTTTCGTCGCCACCGCGCGGACCGCCTCCTGCATTTTCTCCATTCCTGCTTGCCCCGCTTCGAGGAGATGGAATGCGTACCGCCGCGCGCTTTTCTCGCCGACGCCCGGCAGCTTCTTAAACTCCGCGATTAACAATTGCAGGCTCTTCGGAAATTCCATCTTTCCCTTTCGGCAACAATGAACGACCGGCGCGGCTTCACAAGCCCAGCTTTCTCAGCATCTCCGATTTCCCCGTCAGACCCAGTCCCGCCGTCATCTTGTCGAGTTCGGCCTTGTGAAGCTCCTCGACCTTGTCCATACCCTGATTGACCGCCGCCACAATAAGGTCCTGGAGCATCTCCACATCCCCCGACTTCAATACCTCGGGCTCTATTTTAATCGAAACCAGCCTTTCATTCCCCTTAACGACAGCTTTGACCGCTCCTCCACCAGCGGAACCTTCCGCCAACTGGTTTCTGAGCACCTCATCGGTTTTTACGAAGTTCTCTTTCATCATCCTGGCTTGCTTCATTAACTTTGCGAATCCGGTGCCCATGCTTCTATCTCCCTCGGTTGATTAGCTTCCCACCGAAAATATCCACAGCCTTCTTGACCACTGGAAAGTCCTTCGCCTTTTCCGCTGAACTTGCCTCCGCCGAATAGCCGCCAGCGGTCTCCTCCACCACCACGCGCACCTTGTCCCCCAGCTTCTCCTTCACCAATCCTTCCACCATCTTCCGATTTTCCTGGTCGGCGACTCGATTCCTGTGAAAGGAGTGACTCGGGTCAAATCCCAACGTCAGGACGCCGTTCTCGAACTTGATGATTCGCCCGAAGGCGAGGTTTTCCCTGAGGCTCGGTCGAACCCGCCCGAGAGCGTCCAGAACCTTGCCCCAGACGTAGCCGAAATCTTTCACGTCTTTTTCCGAGAGCGGCGCCAGCACCGAGTCCGTGACCTTCCCGCGTTCCGTCACCGACGAGAAGAGGTCCGGCTGCTCCGATGCTTTCGGTGCGGCAGCGGCGCTCATTTCCTCGAGCGACATTCCTCCGCCCTTCGCCGCCGCCTCGTCTATTTTCTTGATCAGCTCGTCAATCGAGATGCGATCCCTCGACCGCACGAGCTGGACGAGAGCGACTTCCAGGACAATCTGCTGGGAACCGGGGTTGGCGAGCTTCATCTGCGCTTCCGCGAGAAGGTCAATGGCATAAATCAATTGCTCCTCCGAGAAGTTCGCCGCCATTTCCGAGAGCCGCTTCAGCTCTTCCGCCGAGACCTCAAGTATCTTCTCGGGTGCGGCGGTCGTCCTGGCGATGAGCACCTCGCGATAATGCTCGATCATCTCGTCCACGAAATGCTGGACGTGCTTCCCCTCACTGAAAATCCTCGCCGCAACCCTCATCGCCGCCTCGACATTCCCCTCGAGGATCGCCCTGTCAATCTCGTAGAACGTCTCCGTCCCAACAAGCCCAAGGAGGAACGTCACGCTCTCCGCATCCACCTTCTTCCCGCAGTACGAAATCACCTGGTCGAGAATGGATTCGGCGTCCCGCATGGCGCCTTCGGCTCGACGAGCGATCGCCACCATCGCCTCCTCCTCAATTTCCACTCCTTCCGACCCAGCAATCTTCTTCAGCCTCGCCACAATCTTCTCTAACGGAATCCGCCGCAGCTCAAACCGCTGACAGCGCGAAAGAATCGTTGCAGGCATCTTGTGCGGCTCCGTCGTCGCAAAAATGAACTTCACGTGTCCCGGCGGCTCTTCCAGAGTTTTCAGGAGAGCGTTGAAAGCCTCTCGCGAGAGCATGTGCACTTCGTCAATAATGTATATCTTGAATCGGCTGCCGGTCGGCATGAACCGCACGTGCTCGCGGAGAGCCTTGACGTCGTCAATCCCCCGGTTGGACGCCCCGTCTATCTCCAAAACATCCACGCGGATTCCGGAAGTTATCTCTCGGCACGCCGAGCACTCGCCGCAGAACTCCGGCGTCGGCCCCTTCTCGCAGTTCAGAGCCTTCGACAAAAGGCGAGCGATTGTCGTCTTGCCCGTCCCTCTCGGTCCGGAGAAAAGGTACGCATGCGCGATCCGCCCCATCTTGATGGCATTCCTCAGCGCCTGGACAGTCCCCTCCTGTCCGACCACCTCCTCAAAGGTCTGCGGTCTCCACTTCCTCGCCAAAACCTGATATTCGTTCTCTCTCTTCGCCACTCTCTATTCTCTCTCCGCACCCTCCGCGTTCTGTGCGGTTACTTCTGAAGGACTCGGCTGCGCACGCTCGATCTGTCCCTTGGGATCCTCCACCAAGTAAAGGGACGGCTCCGACTCCATGCCGCGCATCGCGTGAGAAAGAGACATAGCCTGCCAGGCTTCGTCCTCACCAGCCGCCCTCGCTCGCCCCACTTTCGACTCAAGATATTCGACGAAGTCGAGCACCTCAGCCTGCAACAGCTCTGGCAACCTCCTCACCTGCTGAAGGATCCTCTCCGCCACAGTCATTTTCTCCATCTCCTCATCGAACCGAAGGCTCCTCCATATCTGCTGGTGTGGCTCTATTTGCGAGGCAGAACTCCCGGTGTAACGCCGCCGTCTCGGCGGCTGTCCTGAGGGCGTCTCGCCCTCAGAAGGGGGGCAAGATGCCAGCGACACAAACGGTGCCCATTAGGGCAAGCAACGCTAATACAGCCGCGCCCATACCTACTGCCACATCGACCGCCTAATTCGCCCAATTATAGGATCGGCCGCGCACCCTCAATCGGTTCCGCCTGCGACCGGTTTCCCATGAGAGTCGGCTCCTTCCAGGGTGCCTCACGGCACATGGAGGAATTGCTTACGGCTGCTACCTTCCGGTCCTGACCGGGTTCACAACGCTCCATTGCATGAGACCCGAAATTCAACGCTTTCCCTCAAGGTTCCCCGACCGCCGCTAAGAACCTCAATCAGGAATTCCGCCCTGCTATAGCGGGTTGCAGGTTACAGGGCACCGCTACCTCCCCGCCTAGCGCGGCCAAAATACCTTTCACTGCTCCTGCTTCCTGGCCAGATTATCTCCTTCGGCATAGGACTCTTCGGAAAGTCCCTCTTGCAGCGTCAGATGCCTGTTTTCGCTCGATTCGAGCCAATCGCGCCTCCTCCAATCAGTCCTCTCTGCCAATCGGAGAAACAGAGAGGTTAAGGCAAATCTTGCGCGCCAGCTTATCTGGAATCTCCGAATGCCTGGGCACCGCTTCGACGACTCCACTCCGTGGATTGCACCACAAGGAGTGAGACCTTCCCTCCCGCTTGAGGAAACAACCATGCGCGCGAAGGCGCCTCAACAGCACGTGCCGCTTCACTTGATCGTAACCGTTTCATGTGTGGCGTCCGGCGGCACGCCCCGCAAGCCGTCTTCTCGCCGGTCCTCAAGGATCAGGGCAATGGCTTCTGCGAGACTCTCCCGGGCTTCTTCCTTCGTTTTCCCCTGGCCATTCGCTCCCGGGATCTCCGGACAATACGCAATGTACCACTCGCCGTCGCGCTCAATGACCGCCGTGAACTCGTTATGCATAGGATTGCCCTTTTCTTTGCTTTATATCACTCCGCCAGGAGTCCGTCCACTTACATGCATGCGAGGGAAAGATGTTGCCGGCCGGCGCACGCTCCGCTTGCCCGCCTTCCGGGGCACCTCACGGCACATGGAGGAATTGCTTACGGCTGCTACCTTCCGGTCCTGACCGGG
>CAZFAP010000228.1:0-5929 GCA_964516325.1 uncultured Verrucomicrobiota bacterium | reverse complement strand
GTCAGAGTGGGCTCGTACCGGTCGTGCGCGGAACGGGAAACCCCTGAAATACAGCGACACCCGCAGCAAGCTTCGGCTTGACTTGAGGAGGCTGGCGGATTATATTGAGCCTGCTGGGGCGGCAGGGCTAACCGCGCGGTGTGGTTCAGCTACTGAGCATTGTCTTTGCCTGGGGGGACACCATATAAGCATGGTGTCCCCCGTGAGACGCAGCATTCTGAAAGGCGAAAATGGCATTTGATAACGGAGCTGGAGAGAGCGCAAGAGCACGCGAGGATACGGAAGGTCGCGCCGCGCTCAAATGGGGGCTGATCCTGCTGGTGTCTGTCCTCGTCGTGGGGGTGGCTTTGCTAATCGTTCGAGTTGGGGCGCCGATGCTCCAGGGGAAGAAGCTTCGTTTCGTGAAGTACAAGGAAGCCGCGGCCGCCTTCGTCGCCGACGGAGAGTTAGCCAAGGCGATTGACGTGTACAGGAAGGCCCTCTCCTTGAAGCCGAATGACCTCGACGTGAGGAGGTCCCTGGCGCAAACCATCCTCCGGTCCGGCGACCTTCCGGAAGCCGTCGCAGAATACCACCGATGCCTGAAGGCGAAGCCGGAGGACACCCAGATTCAGTTGACGCTCGCTTCGCTTCATCTCCTTGCCAAGAACATCGCTCGTTCCGCCGAACTCGTTGACGCTGTTCTCGAAAAAGAGCCGGACAACGTGGTCGCTCTGATCATGTCCGCCCAGTGCGATTACGAGGAAACCGACGCCAACCACCCCGTCATCGAAGTGAGCATGATCACAGGGATTCTTCCCGCGACCTTTTCCCGGTACGACCTCGAGACTCCGGCGGAAACCCTCCGCGCGAATCCCGAGTATGAGCAGAAGTTGCTCGAAGCGGTCAAAGCCAGCCCCGACAAGGTTCAACCGCACAAGAACCTCGCCGACTTCTACCGCCTTCAGAAGCGCTTTGACGATGCGGAGAGCGAGTACAAGAAGATGGTGGAACTGGCTGCGAACGACCCCGACGTTCGCCTCCACCTCGCGGACTTCTACAGGAACGAGGACTTACGCCGGTTTCCCGACGCCATCCGACAGTACTCCGATATTCTGGACCGCATAAACTCCAAGAACCTTTTCGCTCTCCGAGGAATCGCGGGACTGAGCCTCGCCACTGGCGACCTGGAGTCAGCGAGAAGGTACATTGACCGCCTTTTGTGGGAACAGTCTTCCGATACCTTTGGACGTTATTTCCGGGGCATTCTCGCTCTCTACAACAAAGATATGGCCAGGGCGGAGGCTGACTTCCTGCTTGTTGCGAAGGAAAACCCTACGTATGCTCCCGCCCGTTTCCTTCTTGCCTATGCGTATCTTCTCGGTCATCAGTTGCGGGAAGCCGAGAAGACTCTCGAACAGGCGGCCAAGGACCTGACGTTCGGCCGTCCACGCCTTTTATTGGCTGAACTAGCGCTGAATCTCGCCGAGTACGACCGCGCCCTCGAAAGCCTCGATAAGCTCCCTGAAAAGGAAAAGGATAACCCGCTCGCTCATCTTCTCCGGGGGAGAGTCCATTTCTCCCGCAACGATCCGACCCAGGCGGAAGCTCCGTTCACGAAGCTTGCCCAGCTCGACGAAAAAAGGAGCTATCCCCAGCTCTTGCTGGGCGAAGTCTATAAGAGGATCGGCAAGAACGATCGAGCCGTAGCCCAATACGAACTCGCAATCGCTGCCGACGCCAGATCTCCGTTGCCTTCCTATCTGCTCGGACTTCTCTACGAGAAAATGGGCGAGCCGGTCCTTTCCATGAGCAATTTCGAAAACGCCCTCAAACGAGACCCCAATTTCGCCGTCGCGGGTCGAAGTCTTGCCGAGGCCTATGTCAAGTCCGGGGGCGAGAACGCCGATGCCGCCGCCCTCGCGCAGACGCTGCTTCAGAGGTTCCCGAACAACCACGTCTTGCTCGACACGCTCAGCACCGTCTTCTATGAACGCAGGGAGTTTGACAAAGCCATCGTGGTCCTGGAACTGATCCCCGAAGCGGAAAGGGATGCTCGTCCGCAAATTGTCTATCACTACGCGATGGCTTTATTCAGTAAAGGCAGGACAGCCGAGGCTCGCAGGGAGTTCGAGAAGGCGGCCCGCTGGGTACGGAGACTTCCGAAGGTTCAGGAAATCCAGGAGACTCTCGACGAAATCGTTCACGAAAAGGGGATCACCGGGTAGCGGTTCCCGGTTGAGGTTCGTTGTTTCGTCGCAGTGGAAATCCGACTCCGGTCCAGGCAGGTTAGGTCGAAGAGCCCAACTGAGAGAGAAGCCCGCGGATTTCCTGCACCTTGCCGGGCTCCGTTATCTTCTCCAGGGCCCTCTGCAATTCCACCTTAGCTTCCGAAAGCTCGCCCGCGTGGAAGAGGATCACCCCCCGGTGATACGACGCCTCTGGAACCTGCTCTCTCGCCGTTGGGGGCACCTTGTTCACCGTTGCGAGCGCTTCTCTGATGCGCCCCTTTCTGTAAAAAATCCACGCGAGCGTGTCCTGAAGCGCAGGCTCGTCGGGGTATCTCTCCGCGAGCGGTTCAATGATCCGCAGCGCTTCGTCGAGGTCCCTTCCTTCCTCCGCGTACATATAGGCAAGATTATTGATAGCAGGAAAGAAGGTCGCGTCTTTTTCGACCGCCTTCTTGTACTCCTCCATTGCCTTCTCGGGCTCGTCCATTTTCCGGTACAGAAGCCCTAAGTAATAATACGCGGGGGCAAAGTCCGGATTGGCGTTGACAACCTCGGTGTACATCTGGAGCGACCTCTCGTACTCTGCCCTTCCCTGATAGATGCCGCCGAGAATCAGCCTGCCGAACACTGACCTCTCGTCCAGCTCCACCGATTTGGTGAAAAAAGTCTCGGCCTTCTCGACATCCTTCTCGGCGAGGTAAAGCCTGCCCAGCAGCAGGTTTGCGTACAGGTTGTTCGCCTGCTCGCTGACCACCTTCTCGGCGGTTTCGATCGCTTCCTTGTGCTGGCCGAGAGCAAACTGTATTTCCGCCAGCAGCATGTGCGCCATCGCGAATGTGGGCTGCTGTCGGAGAGCCTCCAGGAGCGACTCTCTCGCCGCCCGCAAGTTATTCTCCATCGTATAGGCCAGCCCGAGCAAATAATGAGCAGACGCCCATTTGGGCATTTTCTTCGTTACCTCCTTCAGGTCCCGTATGGCTTCCTTCCTTTTTCCCTCGAGCAGGCTGATGATCGCACGCTGGTAAATCGGGAACGGCTTTCCCGGCGCCTTCTCCAGCAGGTCGGAAAGATATTCCTTTGCTCTGTCAATCTGATTTATGGCGATGCAAATTTGCGTGCATCCTCTCAGCGCTTCGATGCTGTCCATGTTGAGCGTCAAAGCCACCTGGTACTGGCTCAGCGCTCTTTCCAGTTGATGGATTCCCCGCAGAAACGCCGCGAACCGCAGCCGTGCAAAATCCGATCTCGCATCCGTCTCGATGGCCGAAAGAAAAGCCCGCTCCGCATCTTCGTACCGGTGTTCCTGGGCGTAGAAAGTGGCAAGCGCAACCATCGGCGTTACGTCGTTCACGCTCGCGGCGACCGCTCGTCTCAGCCCCTTCTCCGCCTCCTCTTTATTTCCCTGGGCGAGATACAGTTGTGCCAGCGCCTGATACCCGGGCGGAAACGTCGGGGCGATGTCAACGATCGTGCTCATATTCCGGATTGCCGCCGCCATCTGCCCTTCCGCGTAGTAACATTGAGCCTCCAGCGCAAGCGCCGCAACGTTTCTCGGATTCTTTCGTAATATCTCGGCGGCCACTTCTTTCGCCCTGTAGATATTCCCCGACATCCGGTAGAGGTCCCCTAACCGGAGTCGGTTGCGCACATCGTCCGGACCTACCTGAAGATGCGCCTCGAGTTCCTGGATGGCGCCGAGAATGTCTCCCAGGTTGAGGTGGGTGTCAACAATCGCTCGCCTTATGTTCACGTCGTCCGGCGCCAGGTCGCGCGCCTTTCTCAGCATCTCAAGCGACTCCGCAAACTTCCCCGCGCGCGAGAACTTCTTCGCGTCTTCGAGGTATCTCTCCCGGACGACTCTCGGAGAATGGGTTTGGATGAGCTTATACACCCCGTATGCCGCGCCGACCGCAACAACAATAATCCCTGCGGCGATCAGCGCCGTCCTCAACTTCTTCCGTCTGGGCCGCGTGCCATATTCGGGCATCTCATCACGGTCTGCGTTCGCCATAGTGCCTTCTCAATCCTTATGTTGTCGTTTGTGGGGGTGCGCCGCGCCGCATGAATAATTATCAGAAACCGCGTGGAAAAACAAGAAAGGGAGGATATTATCCTCCCTTTCGCTCAATCAAGTTACAGGATGCCAATCAAGCTTTTGCCGGGGCCCTGCTTCTTCGCCGAATCCTCCATCCCAAAAATCCAGCCAGAGGACCGCCCAGAAGAAGAAGACTCGGCTCCGGCGTCACGACAAACTCGTCAATGTTCAATGTCGAACTCCCCGGATTCCCAAAATACCCCAACGCAACCCCGAACGCATCCACACCTGACATCGTCGTTGCCCACGAATCCGACGTCCCTCGGCGGGTGTTGTGCTGGGGGCCAACGTCGAAAACGGAGAAATTCGAGGTGTTGAAGTCAACCTTCGCCGTCCACTGCATGCTCGGCGTGATGGTCAGGGGGTTGCCCGCCGTACCCCAGAACGTCTGCGATCCGCCCTGGGCGCCGCTAATGTAAATGAGGTCATCGCCCGCGTTACCCCCGCCCGCCAGGAAGAAGAACGCGAACGTCGGCGCCATCCCGGTATAGGACAACTTCGCCTGGACGCTCCCGCCCTGGGGGAAACTCAGGTTCGGCCCCATGTCCGGATTCGTCGCGTCCTTGTCCACAAACACGTATCTCCAGGAGAAGGCCGCGTAGTTGGGATATGCGACCGACAACACTCCACCGGACGGCGCAACCGAAGTCCCGGCGCCCGTGTCGTTATCGAAGTATTTCGCCCCCTCGTCCGTATCGAAAGTAGCTCTATACTCCCAGCAGAAAGCCGAGGGGACAAGAAGGACTGCTACGACAACTGCAAACACTAAATTCTTATACATTTCATACCCCCTTTGTTGCGGGACCGCCTGATAATTCGCCAGAGTTTGCCAAGTGTTTACCACTTCACCTTTTCTTTGTCAAGGAAAAAAACCGAAGAATTTTCGTCGTCTTTTTGCGTTCCTCCGCTTGCCCTGCCACCATGAGATAGCGTCAACCTGCGGAATGCCCGGTTAGAAGCATAATCTGCGCCTGTAGCGCTGGATACCGCGCTGTTTTCAAGGCGCATTGTCTCCAATGAGCCTTCCTGGGAGGCCCCTGGAACTCCGCAATGACGCGCGGTTACTGCTTGACTTGTGTCGCATTTCTCATCGGGAGCCCACGCGGCAGGCCATCGCCTTGCACACCGCGTTCTTACTCGGGTGTTCGGTCTGCCGGGGTTTCCCCTGGGAGGGCGTCCGTTTGGGGACGGTGTTGCCTTTCGCATGGTGCGCACAAAAAGCGAAAAAAAAGACTTGACATGTCGTGGAGATTTGTGGCAAGTTGCGGGCGTTTAATTTGAGGGTGAGTCCAAGAAGTCTCGCTTGTCCCTCAAAAAGAGAAGCGTACGCACAATCTCTGACGAGGAGGAAAGCCAATTCTCTTCGACAAGGGTGCGGTAGTTTGTGACCGAACTCGAGCACCTTTTTCCTTATTTTGACCCGTGGGGGGTAAATGTACTCTGACAGGTCACCACGAAATCTTCTCGCAGGCAAGTCCGTCCTATCTCTTTCCCCAGCATCGTTGCGCCCAAAGTACCGGGCGTTTGTCAAGTCGGCTTTTTACCTTTCGAGTTTTCACTGCAAGGAAAGGAGCGCATCATGTACGTAAGCAGAAGCAAGGTTCTGACGGTTTTCTTTCTTTTA
>CAZFAP010000227.1:0-6003 GCA_964516325.1 uncultured Verrucomicrobiota bacterium | reverse complement strand
CAGAGGACCGCCGTGAACGCGGTGCCCGACACCATCGCCAGCGCCTTCGTCAACTGACGAATACCTCCCTTGCTCGCCGCATAGGGTGGAATCAGAGGGACGCCGACCTCGGAGGTCAAGGAGGCGACGTTAATGATTTTGCCGCCTCCCTGCCGCCTCATGACCCGAGCAACCTTCTGGGTGAGAAGAAATACGCTCCGCAGATTTGTCGCGACAACTCTGTCCCATTCCTCGACGGGGAAATCCATCGCGGGAACGCGGGTCGTTGTGCCTGCGTTATTGACGAGAACATCAATCCGCCCGAATTCCTCAAGCGTCCGCTCGACGAGGCGGTCGAGGTCCCCCTCCTTCTCGACATTAGTCCGCACGACGAGCGCCCGGACTCCAAGCGCCCGAATGCCCTCGGCAACGGCGTTCAGCGCCCTCTCACTCCTCGCGGATAGGACGACGTGAGAACCTGCTTCTGCAAGCGCTTCCGCCATAGCTTGCCCGAGGCCGCGGCTGGCGCCCGTGATCATTGAAACCTTGCCGTCGAGGCGGAAATCGTCGAGGATGCCCATTTCTTTCTCCGAATCAAATCCCGCTGTACGCCGAATAGCCGCCGTCCACTGGAATGACCGCGCCGTGGACGAACTCCGCTCCCGCCGAAAGAAGCCAGACCACCGTCCCCACGAGGTCGTTCGGGTCGCCGAAACGGCCCATCGGCGTATGGGCGGTGATTGCTTTCCCGCGCGGCGTCAGTTCGCCCGTTTTCTCGTCGGTGAGGAGAAATCGGTTTTGGTGCGTGAGGAAGAAACCGGGGGCGATGGCATTGACGCGAATCTTTTTGGAGTAGTTCTGCGAAAAATGGACCGCGAGCCATTGCGTGAAATTCGAGACGGCAGCTTTGGCGGCGGAGTAGGCGGGAATCCTCGTCAGGGGACGGATGGCGTTCGTGGAACACATGTTGAGAATGACGCCCTCTCCCTGCGTCGCCATGTCTCTGCCAAAAACCTGGCATGGGATGAACGTGCCGATGAAATTCAAATCGAAGACCCAGCGAATGGCGTCGAGGGGGAGATCGAAAAACTCTTTTTCCGGAGAGGTGGTCGCGTCGGGGTGATTGCCGCCGGCGCCGTTGATAAGAAAATCAACCTTCCCGAAACGCTCCATCACCCTGTCCCTCGCGGCGAGAACGTCGCCTTTGTCGAGGACGTTGACTTTCATGGCGAGCGCCTCTCCTCCGGAGGAGTTGATAGCGTCCGCCACTTCCTTCGCGGCGTCTTCTTTCACGTCGAGAATCGCCGTCCTGACGCCACGCGCGGCGAGGGCCTTTGCGATGGTGCTGCACAGAACACCGCCACCGCCGGTGATGACCGCGACTTTCCCGGAAATGCCAGATAGATCAGCCTGTCGCGCACTCATGGTCTGCTCCTCAATTGGGCTGCATGGTTTCGCCACGCACATTTGCGAGGGTACATCAACACGAGAGGAGAGTCAAGGCAAGGGATGGATCGGTACTTCGCGCGTCACGTGCGGTGGGCCGGCTCACGGGCGAGAGATGCGGAAGAATTTTGGCCAGAACAGGTCGGCGGGCGAAGTCCACGTCGTGTAGAGGCCGCCGGAGGGCTGGCTGGCGACGGGCTGCCAGCGCAGGAGGTCGTCGCTGGTCTCGACGGCATAGGTCTCGCCAGGGAAGCTGTTCCATCTCAACATAACGGCATTCGCGTCCCTGCCAATCGCGAGCCGCCCAAATTCGTGTCTCGGATGCTCGTAGGCGCCCATGTCCACGACTCCGTTGAGGATTCGCGTTTTTCCGTCGAGGTCGGTTTCCAGACCTTCGCTGTACAGGTTCCATCCCGCGTCAATGCAGGGCGATGTGTCCTTCAAGCGGTAATCGCCGGAAGCCGCGTCCACAAACTGCGGATCGAGGGTGATGTTGCCGCGTCCTTCGGCCCATTTGGGAGGCGTGCCGACGACGGAGAACTGCGCTTTCGCGTCGAGGAGGTCAACTCCGTTTCCCCAGAGGATGCAGTTCACAACGGCGATGCCGCATTCGACGGCGCCGATTCCCCCGACGCGGAGGTAAAAGGGGTCCGGCTCCACGAAATTGTCGGCGATGGTGCAGTTGACGATAGCGGGCGAGCCAAACAGGGCGAAGATGCCCGCGCCTAACTTATATTGCGACGTGCTTTCGAGGAAGTTTTTGGCGACGAGCGTATTGGTGAGGGTAGGGTGAGAGCCGTGGAGGGTCAGGCCGCCGCCCCACCACGGATACCCCGCCTGCTTCACGCCATTTTTCTCGACGACGCAGCGGTCTATCTCCAGCGGAGAGAAGTAGGAATAGATGCCGCCGCCGGCCTGGACCGCGTATTCCGTGCCCAGCCCGCTAACGTTGTTCCTCACGACGCAATTGTTGATTTTCGCCGGGGACAGATTGGCGTAGATGCCCCCGCCGAGGTAGTTGGCGCTGTTCAATTCGACGAGGCAGTCAGTGACGGCGATTCCCGATTCGTACAGGAAAAGCCCGCCCCCTTTGTCGGCGAGACCGTTCGTTATCTTGAAGCCGGAGAGCTTCCCGAAAGGAAGAAGCCAGAACGAGATGACGGAGCCCTTCTGCTGGCCGTCTATCGTGGCCTGTTCGGGCCCGGGACCGAGGATGTCAATGGGGACATGAACCTCAATGGGACCGAGGTATTGCCCGGGGGAGACGTGAACCATGTCGCCCTCACCCGCTGCGTTCACTGCGTCCTGAATGGAGGCGAAGGCGGCGCCGGGGGATTTTCCGTCGCCGGGAGAGCCCACGTTCGCGTCAACGTACCAGCGCTGATAGCCAGAGACATCGAGCATATACGTCTGCCGTCGCTCGTCCCCGCCGGAATTTCTCACCGAAAGCGCGAATTCGTAGCTCCCCGGCGCCGCGGGGATGCCGGAGAGAATCCCGTCGGAGGAGAGGCTCAGCCCCGACGGAAGATTCCCGGAAGGAAGACACCAGGAATAGGGGGCGAAGCCGCCCGTGGCTTTCAGCTCCACGTTGTATTCGTGGTCGGCGATGGAGGTATCGAGCGACTCCGTGCAAATCCGAAGAGGAATGGACGGGTCGTACTCGTAGGCGCCCAAGTCCGGCCGATTGAACTTTCGACCAAAAATGATACGAGGCTTCCCTTCGATGTCGGTAAGGGGGATGATGTCGGGATGGTCATTTCCCTGGTCTATGCACGGGGAATCGCCCAAGAGCCGGAAATCTCCGTTCTTGGGGTCCACAAACTTCGGCGGCTCATGAATGATCCCCACCCCGGGAAACATGTCCTCCATGTCGCAGTAGGAAACGTCGAATTTGGACGGCGACGTGTAAGAAATATCCTGCGTGTTGTCCCAGAAGATACAGTTCGCGATCTTGGCCGTGGTTCCAGCCAGGAAGACGCCTCCCCCCCTGCGGTAGAGGTCCTCATCGTTGATCTCGAGAATCTTGTTGCCCGCTATGGTGCAATTCGTCAGGGTCGCTGAGCCGCCTCCGAGGTAGAGCCCCGCCCCCGCCACGAAGCCGTTGTGGGCAACATCGGCGAGGAGGTTGTTGGCGATGACGCAGTTCTCCGCTGTGAAGTCGGGCGCGCCCACTACAAGCGGGCCCCCCCTGTCCGACCACCGCTCCCGGCGAGCCGCGGGCGATGTTATTCATGACGACACAGTCCCTGAGCGTGAGGGTGGCCCCGAAGGAGTTGATGGCGGCGCCCCAGCCGGCGGTGTTGCCCACGATGCGGCAGCGCTCCAGGAGGACTCGGCCCGGCCCTGAGATATACACGGCACCGCCGTAATCGAACGCGCGGTTCGATTCGAGGACGCAGCCTACCATGGTGAGCGTGTCGGCACTGGCGTAGCCGTCAAAATAGATCGCGCCCCCGGCGTCGGCGCAGTTGTCCCTGAGGACGCAGTCCACAAGGGTGAGGGAGGAGCCTTCGGTCGCGTATATGGCCCCGCCGATCCCGTCGTCGGTGAACAAGCGCGTGTTCCCGCCCGCCAGGACGCAGTTGCGGATGGTCACCTCGCTGGCGCGGCAGTAAAGGGCGCCACCTGCCGCGGACCAGTATCCAAGCTGGTCCTGGGACGTTTCTCCCCGTAGGGCGACGAGGGTCAGACCCTCCAGAAGGGCCCCGCGCACGTTATCGGCCTTCAAGGTGGAGTGACGATCGTCGGAGTAGCGGAGCGCGGTCACGGAGGGCCCGGAGCCTACGAGAGCGACTCCGTCCTTCAGCGCGGCGCCCGCGGTCCCGTAGGTGCCGGGAAGGAGCCTCACCGTGTCTCCGGGCTGCACAGCCTGCATTGCATGGTAGAAGCTGGGGTACTGGTCTGACGGGCAGACAATTGTGGCGCCCTCGAGCGTGGAGACGCAGGGCGTCACGGCGGCCAGCATAACAGTGGGCCACAGCGCGACGGCCCGGCGGGGTGGCTCGGCGCGCGGGGTCGCCTGAGGATCGTGGTCGGCCGTTTGGAAGCCCATGTTCCTCCGGAATTGTCAGTCGGTCCTGACCCTGTAAAACCTCATCCAGAGCGAGCCCACGGTGGAGTCCAGCCAGATGGCCCTGTCCAGTCCGAGGGCGTCAATCCTCACCGACGGGGTCCAGGTGGTTGCGAAGCTCAGCGCATCGGCGTACTCAACCCGGTAGTACCTCACGGCCGGAATGGCGTTCCAGGAGACCTCAATATCCGTGCCGGACTTGACTATCGCTACTGTCATGGTCCACGGATACTCGTCCGCCCCCATGTCAACGGTAGCGCTATAGCGGCCAGTGGCGACCCTGGGGTCCCCTTCGAAGTCCATGTCCGGGATTCCGGGGGCCGAACTGTTGCCTGTGTCAACGCAGGGCGGCTCTCGCAGCAGGTGGTAATCCCTCTGCGCTGAGTTGACGAATTTGGGGTCGCTCCGGATGTTGGTTTGGTCCAGGGCTATCGTAGAGGTGCCGACGCAGGAGTAGGACACGGACGCAGAGGCGCCGGTGTCAACTTTGAGGTCGTAACCGGTGTTTCCCCACAGGACGCAGTTGACCGCCGTGGCTGACCCGTATGTGCCGTTCTTGTACAGGCACCTGACGCCGCCCCAGCTGGTGCTCTTGGCGGTGTTATGCGCGACCGTGCAGTTGATCAACGACACGAATGCCCCACTGTAAGACGTGAGCGCCCCGTACGTGCTTGTGGTAGTGCCGTTGCCGTACACAAGGCAGCTCTTCATAGTGGTCTGATTCATAAACTCGGTGACGTATTTTTCGACAGAATTTACAGGATTACCCGGATTTGTCTGATGCTGCTCTGCCCCGCCGTTTGCGAGGTTATCCCGTCGGAAGGAGCGTCCCATATAAGTTCGACACGCCATCGTATTTACGAGTTGGTGTAACAGTCGGCCTCGCCGGTTCCATGTAACACGGTCAAATTACCGCGCACGGATGGTTAAGTCAAGACCGACTTTGCGGGGGCGAGAGATAGTCATTGGTCCCGTCCGTAACCGGCGTCGCCTCCATGGCCCCGGTCCAGGGCTGCTTCCGTTTGGCGAGCCAATCGCTGAGGGCTTTGCGGGTCGCAGGGATCATTCCCTCCTCCCGGCTCGTCCCCTTCTTGGTCTTCACACAGAAAGCGACCACCTTTTTGTGGACATCCAACCCCACATAGTGGACACTGGTTACGCTCATGGGAATCCTCCTGACTTGGTTTCTGAGGCAACTTTGCTCTCTGCACTTTAGCCATCAGGAGGGTTCCCTTTTCAACCGCGACTTACGCATCCTAACAAGATTACAGGATAAAGGTATGTTCCGTGACTCAGGCGCCTTGGGCTGAAGTCGTCGTGCCCCGGCATCGGGGTCTTGAAATCCAGTGTATCCTGTTCATCCCGTCGAAAAGCAACCCCGCATAGGGCGGGGTTCTGCATACGTCATCGTGCTTGTGAAATCATGTATTTAATTCCGATAGGAGGACCGAAAAATGGCGGAGCGACTCACTCGTCGTGAAATGCTGCGGAAGACTGCCCTGGGGGGC
>CAZFAP010000226.1:0-6045 GCA_964516325.1 uncultured Verrucomicrobiota bacterium | reverse complement strand
AGCCTTCGCCAGGAGGTACAGGATTTCGGCGGCGGAGACTGCGCGGTCACCCAGGCGGAGGAAAGTAACTTCCTTCTGAATGTGTTCCGCCATTTGCAATAGTTCGTCCCGCGTGAAGGGTCGCTGATAGGCTCGGTCGGGATAAAGCGCACCCATCTCCCGGGCTGTGATGAGTCGAACATTCGCGCGGGTGCGGATGTATTCGAGGTATTTCGCAAAATACTGGAACGCTCTCTCGGTCTCCTCCGGCGACTTCTGAGGGGGCAGCTTCCATTCTTCTCGTGGCGGATTCGCCCCTCGCGCGAAATTGACTCCGTCCCAGAACTGCGTGTGCACCCACTCGCAGGGATGATAATAGATGCTGATAATCCCGCCGCCTTCCTCCAGCACTCGCCGGTGCGCCTCGTCGAACCGGCGACATCCTTCCTTGAAATCCTCCTCTCCGCCGAGTCCGGTACGGGTGACTCTCCAATCGAGATTCAGGACGTTCAGAATGCCGCAGTACCAGAACGGCTTGCCATCCAACCCGATGTGCGATGTCTCGTCGAGATAAACGGGGATGTCCCAGTTCCGCATCGCGGCGTAGCTCTCCGGCGCCCACGATCCGCCCGCCTGCCCATAACACGACGGCACAACCCCGAAGATTCTCATCAAGTCCTCCACGCCGCGTCCTTCTCGCCGCATGAACGCCTTCACCCCTTCGTCCCAGCCGAGCTGCTGCTCGTATTCCGCTGGCGTCGGATGAACGCTGTGATATTCCGCGTGGTAGCCGATGTCGTGCTTTGAGAGAGCCAGAATCACGTCGTCTCGCCCGCGGTCTCTCAGGACTCTCGCCTTTTCTCCGACGATTTTGAACGTGGCCCTCACACCCTGCTCGGTGAAAATCTCCGCGAGGCGTTTGGCGGCATCGTCCGCCGCAGGCAGAATGAAATCCTCCGTGTCGAACCAGAAACTCACATAGACCGTCGGCTGCTTGTGTTCTGCTGCTATGACAGAGTTGAGAACCAGCAGCGTGCAGACAAAGTAGGCGCTGATCGTGCTAAGAATCGCACGCATTGTCCTGCCCTCCTTCCATGGTCACACGGCTTTGCACCCGTGACTACGACGTTTCATCCCTGCGGGCATTGCGATGACTCGCGGCCCATTATGTGGCGCCTCCCTGCGGGGGCTCAATTGAAGCGCCATGATTCCCTCTCCCACGGGCTGACGCCCGTGGCTACGATCTCCCATCCCCTGGGGGGATTCGGATTCTCACCCCATCCGGGATGCCACAAGCTTACGTTGGTGGCTACAATCTTTCGTCCCCTGCGGGGATTGCGACGACGCCCGGCCCATTGCGTGGCGCCTCCCTGCGGGGGCTCAATTGAAGCGCCCTGATTCCCTCTCCCACGGGCTGACGCCCGTGGCTACGATCTCCCATCCCCTGGGGGGATTCGGATTCTCACCCCATCCGGGATGCCACAAGCTTACGTTGGTGGCTACCTAATTCTATCCCCTCGGGGATTGCGATATCGTCAAGGCGCTCGTGATGCGGTCTGGCATTCCTAAGCGACCTTGCATAGCATTCTTAGCCAAAAGGCTTGTTGCTTTGAGGCCGCCTGTGGGCGGCATGTCCCCTGCCACGGACGCCAGCCCGTGGACCCCGGGGACACGAGCCAACTCCAACTTTCCGCACGGGCGGTAGATCGTCTGCCAGTGGCCTCAACGGCGTTTTATCGTCCTGGCGTGCTTCTGACCAACGCGCCCCTTGCGACGGGATGGGGGTGGATTCTTTCCCCGCGTGCCTGTCCGGAGCGTGGCAACCCTCCTTGCCGTGCTGCCCCGGCATTGTGGCCTTCAGCCCCGCAGGTGGCGATACTCCTCTTGCCACGGGCGCCAGCCCGTGGACACAGAAGGGAAAGAGAAATCCCGAGCCCCCGCAGGGGGCGACACATTCAATCGAGGTAGTGCCCGGAGTCGAATTCGATTCCGTGTCTCTCCAACGGCACGCTCAACTTCTTATCAAACGGCACCCTACGGTGATCGGCCTCCCCATCCTCGAGATATGCGACGACATCACCGGCGGCCGATTCGCTCACCGAGAACACCGCGAAGCCGTCCTGCCACTCCGTTGTTTCCGCCCTCTCTGCGCCCTCTGCGGTTAGATTATCGTGTTTGCTGGACGTCTATGGCAACCTTTCGACGCGGTAAAATCGGTCCTGTGCGGTGGTGGGTGAGCCGAGGGCATGCGCCCCGTCATCAGTCCAGGAGTTGATGCCCGTGCCCGACGCGGCGATCATCCCGGGAACACCCACCCAGCTTATCGGGCTCGCGACTGGCCCAGCCACCCAGACCTTATAGGTTTTCCCGGCTTCGCAATCCCAGGAAATCGTTGGTGAGTTCGCGTCGCCGTCGATCCCCTTCATGCCGAAGCTCCGCCGAAACTTCTGAATGCGGTGGTTGTCCGTATCGGCGACATAGACGCTGCCGGAGCTGTCCACCGCCACCCCCTGCGCGACGTTAAGCTCGCCATCGCCGCTGCCCCAGGTCCCCCATTTTGCGATGAAGACACCATCGGAGGTGAACTTCTGAATGCGGTGATTGTAGGTATCGGCGAAATAGACCCGGTCAGAACTGTCCACGGCGACGCCCGAGGGGTCGCAGAACTGGCCATCGCCGCTGCCGTAGGTCCCCCATTTCGTGATGAAAACGCCATCGGGGCTGAACTTCTGGATGCGGTGGTTGTACGTATCGGCGACGTAGACGTTGCCCGAGCTGTCCGCCGCGACGCCGCACGCGACGTTGAGCTCCCCATCGCCGCTGCCCCAGGTCCCCCATTTCGTGACGAAAATGCCATCGGAGGTGAACTTGTGAATCCGGTGGTTGTACGTATCGGCGACGTAGACGTTTCCCGAGCTGTCCACCGCCACGCCGTACGGGCGCTTGAACTGGCCATCACCGTTGCCGTTGCTCCCCCATTTCGTGATGAAGACGCCATCGCAGCTGAACTTCTCAATGCGGTGGTTGGCCGTATCGGCGATATAGACGTTGCCCGCGCTGTCCACCGCGAGGCCTTCCGGCCAGCAGAACTGGCCATCACCGCTGCCATACCTCCCCCATCTGGCGACGAAAACGCCACCGGAGCTGAACTTCTGAATGCGGCTGTTGTCCGTATCGGCGACATAGATGTTCCCCGAGGTGTCAACCGCCACGCCGCCCGGGAACTCCAACTCGCCGTTGCCGCTGCCATAGCTCTGCCATTTCGTGACGAAAACGCCATCCGAGGTGAACTTCTGAACGCGCCTGTTGCCGGAGTCCGCGACATAGACGTTCTCCGAGCCGTCCACCGCCAGGCCCTCGGGGTACCAGAACTCCCCATCGCTCCGGCCCTCGCTCCCCCATTTCGTGATGAAAGCGCCATCGGAGCTGAACTTCTGGACGCGGTTGTTTAAGGTTTCTGCGACGTAGACATTGCCCGAGTTGTCCACCGCCACGTCCGCGGGCCACCGGAACTCCCCCTCGCTCCAGCCCTCGCTCCCCCATTTTGCGATGAAAACGCCATCGGAGGTGAACTTCTGAATCCGGTCGTTGTCCGTATCGGCGACATAGACGTTCCCCGAGCTGTCCACCGCCACGCCCGACGGGCGGTCAAACTGCCCGTCGCCGCTGCCCCAGGTGCCCCATTTCGTGATGAAAACGCCATCGGGGCTGAACTTCTGGATGCGGTGGTTGTACGTATCGGCGACATAGACGTTCCCCGAGCTGTCCACCGCCAGGCCGCCCGGGAACTCGAACTCGCTGTCGCCGCTGCCATAGCTCCCCCATTTGGTTATGAAAACGCCTTCGGAGCTGAACTTCTGAATCCGGTCGTTGTCCGTATCGGCGACATAGACGTTGCCCGCGCTGTCCACCGCGACGCCTTGCGGCTCCCAGAACTGGCCATCACCGCTGCCATAGCTCCCCCATCTGGCGACCAACATGCCATCGGAGCTGAACTTCTGAATGCGGTTGTTCCAGCCATCGGCGACGTAGACGTTCCTCGAGCTATCCACCGCCACGGCGGTAGGCTCAAGGAAATACCAGTGCCCCGGCAGTTCCGGCCACATCTTCACGAAGGAATACTCCTCTGCGGCATCTGCCCTGAAAGGCGGCAGCACCGCGACGAACAGACAGAAGAAACCGCCAAGCACTGCAACCCCTGTCTCTCTCATGTTCCTCCTCTCCCACTGACTGTTCGGCACCTCACAACCCGATGAATTGTACGATCTCCTGTGTGTCAGCTTGAAGGACTGTCGGCTCGGGGACCTGCCGGGTGACGATGTTGGGGTCCTTCAGACCGTTGCCGGTGAGTGTGCACACGACGGTCTTCTTCTCGCCGGAATTGAAGTAACCGTTTCGGGAGAGCTTGAGGATTCCAGCGACGGACGCCGCAGAAGCCGGCTCGCAGAAAACGCCTTCCAGCGACGCGATCATCTTCTGCGCGGAAAGGATTTCCTCGTCGGTCACGGAGGTAATCAGACCCCCGGATTCCTTCGCCGCGTTAACCGCCTGCTTCCAGCTTGCCGGATTCCCAATGCGGATGGCTGTGGCGACTGTCTCGGGATTCTCGACGACGTGTCCCCTGACAATCGGAGCGGCGCCCTCCGCCTGAAACCCGAGCATGACGGGGACGGACGAGACCTTCCCCGCCGCACTGTATTCCGGGTAGCCCATCCAGTACGACGTAATATTCCCGGCGTTCCCGACGGGAAGGGCGTGGTAATCGGGCGCTTTGCCAAGCTGGTCGCAGACCTCAAAGGCAGCGGTCTTCTGTCCCTGAATGCGATACGGATTGATCGAGTTAACAATGGTTACCAGATATTTCTCGCCGATCTCCCGCACGATGCGCAGCGCATCATCGAAATTCCCCTCGATCTCGATGACGAGTGCGCCGTAAATCATCGCCTGTGCACGTTTCCCGACGGCGATTCGTCCCTTCGGTATAATGACAATGCTCTTGATTCCCGCCCTCGCCGAATAGGCGGCCGCCGAAGCGGCAGTGTTGCCCGTCGAGGCACATATCGTCGCCTTGCAGCCCTCTTCAATCGCCTTTGTCAGCGCGACGGTCATCCCGCGGTCTTTGAACGAGCCGGTCGGGTGCGCCCCCTCGTATTTCAAATAAACGTCGAGCTTGCTCCCGACCTCCTCGCTGAGCCGCTTCGCGTGAATGAGGGGAGTGTTTCCCTCATTGAGCGTGATGACCTCCGCCCTCCGCCCAATCGGAAGAAACCTGCGATATTTATGAATCACTCCTCGCCAGACCATTTTCGTTCGCCTCCAAACGGTTAGTCCAACGGTGTGTCGTCGGCACCCTCCGCTGCGAGCGCCTTCCGACGGAATCATAGCGCAGGCGCCTGCCAATCGCAAGCCAATTGTCCCGCCATCGCGGGAACGCCCGACCCAAACCCCAGAGGTCGCAGAGTGCACAGAGAAGATTTTCGCGACTGATGGTGCCTTTCTCCCTCTGTGCGTGCTCTGCGCTCTCCGCGGTTAGGTATCCTGGCCGTGCCGACGCACGTCTCAGCACAGAAAAGAGATTTCCTCGGCGAAGCGGTGTGCAAGGTCGCGAGCTTTTTCGCCGGAGGGCGATTCCGCGGTGAGGCGCATCAGAGGCTCGGTATTCGACGGGCGAATGTGTATCCAACTTCCGTCGGGGTAGGTGATTTTCAGACCGTCTATGATGTCCACCTGCCCGTCCTGGATGTGCTTCTTCCGGAGAGCCGTCATGGCGGAATGCGCGACTTCCGTCGAGCACGGCACGGTCTCCTTGACCATGGCATACGACGGAAGCTCGGCGACGAGGTCAGAGACGGTCTTCCCGCTCTCCGCGAGCATCTGGAGGACAATGCCCATTCCCACGAAGCTGTCCCGGCAGGGATGAATTGCGGGGACCATCACCCCGCCGTTTCCCTCGCCGCCGATGACGGCGCCATGGGCGATCATCGCTTCCGCGACGTTCACCTCGCCGATTCTCGTGCGGATCACCGGGCACTCGAATTCCGCCGCGATCCGATCCACGACGGCGGT
>CAZFAP010000225.1:0-6115 GCA_964516325.1 uncultured Verrucomicrobiota bacterium | reverse complement strand
CACCTCCGCTCCATTTCTGGACCCCCCAAAACCACTTTTCGGCTGAATTTCTAGCCCCCCCGTCGACCACGGTAGACGCAATCGTCTCCTCGTTGGCGGGATCCGAGCTGCGCAGGACCACGTTGGCCCCGCAAAAGTGAACATTTTCGCAGTAGCTTCCCGGAGCAACCACGATCTCATCGCCGCTGACCGACAAGCACAAAGCAGCCTGGATGGTTGGGAGATCGGACGGGACGTTCACAATGCGGGGTGGCGTGGCCGAAAGAGGGTCGCTTCCGCGGACGACTTCGAGGCCATCACGAAGGCCATCGCCCTCCGAATCATCGCGATTGAGGTCCGTTCCCGTGCCCGATTCGTCGCTGTCGCAGAGAATGTCGCCGTCCGAGTCGCGAGAAGAACCCCACTCATAGCACCCCATGTCCACGCGTTGCCCAGTCAGACGGCAGTTACCATCGAGGTCTCGTTCCGGCCAGACGAACCAGTAGTAGTTGACCCCTGCGTCTATACAACGCGTGCCAGCCGTGAGGCGATAGTTACCAGCGGCCTCATCTACGAAGCCCGGCTCTTCGGCAATGTTCCCCTCCCCTCCCTCTTTCCAGTCTTCGACGCAACAGAACGACGGGGCAGATGACCACCCTATCTGGCCCGGCTCGTTTCCCCAAAGGATGCAGTTGCGGATTGTGCCGTAGCATTCGGAGATACCACCTTCCCAGTGAGGCGCGACGTTCCGCACGATCGTGTTGTTCAGGATTGCACCGTGGCATTGATCCAGACCAGCGCCGTCGTAAGCGGCTGAGTTGCGAGCAATGAGGTTGTTCTGGATCGTGCCCTGGCAGTACGCTATGCCCCCACCCGCCCAGGCGGAGTGGTTCTCGGAGATCACGTTGTTCTGGATGACCCCGTCGCAGTACGCTATGCCCCCGCCCCAACCGGCGGTTGTGTTTCCGGTGATAATGTTGTTCTCGATCCTGGCGTCGGTGCGCTTGTCCCGAGACCCGCCGCAGATACCGCCGCCATCCCCGAAGTCCGCGGAGCCGTTCCGAATGGTGAACCCCCGCAGTGCAGACGGCTCGTCTTCGGTGCCTGAGAAGACGACAACCGAGTCTTTCCTCGCCCTGCCGTCAATGATGGTGTTGGCGACGACGGTAGGGTTCAGGGGATCTTTGCTGGTGAGAACGATGTTCTTGCTTTTGAACTGGATGTTCTCGACGTAGGTCCGCTCAGCGACAATAACCCTATCCCCATTTGATGCAGCGTCTATACCCTTTTGGATGGTCTTGAAAGCTGTCCCCCACGTTTTCCCGTCGCCCGACGCCGCAACTGCCCCGTCAACGTACCAATCAGCCGCGTAGGCTCCCGTGAAGCTGATACAGACATAGAAAAACGATACAACCAGAAAGGCCGACTTGACTCGCATGGCAACGCCCTCCAGACCTCATTTCATTTTGAGAGAACTCCTCGCCTTCCGCGGACGCGGAGGATCTTGCGCTTCTGACGGCCCTCTTCGAGATCCAATCCGAGCCATCACGGTACCGCGCCGACAGGTGCTCGTCAATACAATTCGCCGGACATGATGGCGATTTGCCTATCTCCGTCGGCTGCAAACAGAACGTGGTGTCTCGCAACCTTGCACGGACGGCACAGCTCCTGTGCTGGGCAAGGACCTTCTGAGCAAAAACCCTCCGCTGCTTCCGGCTGGCATGGCTCATGCTTTTCGGCCCGAGTCACTCAACCCCAATTCTGTAGTACTTCTGCCGCCACGGGGTCCCCAAATCGGTCCAAGTGGTTACTTGCCCTTGCGACGATACGGTCGCCTCTTGAATCCATTCAAACCACCGGAGATCAGTTGTCGACCAATCGCGGTGTACATATCTCCTTGCCGGCTGCCCCACTTAAGCTGGAAGTTGCCCCCTGCCAGGGGGACGAGCCCGGTGATCTCGAAACGCCAGGAGCGGTACTCGTAGGCGCCCATGTCCACCGTCAACGAAGAGGTCCCCTGGACTACTCGGCTGTTCCCGTCCAAGTCCGTGGACTCCCACATCCACTCATCATTTCTGCCCGCGTCAATGCACGGAGAATCAGGGGATAGGTGATAATCGTTATCCTCATACGTTAACGGATCGTTGTCTGGCCCGTCTGAGTCAACGAAACTCGGATCGCCATCCGTGTTCCCGTCGCCTCCTCCCGCCGAACTCTGAATGCACGAATAGTTGGGGACAGAGCACCCATAGAGCTGTGGTCCCTGCGGCGCTGCGTTCCCCCATATCACGCAATTGCCGATGGTGCCGTTACAACCGAACAGTCCGCCAGCACTCAGAAAAGCCGAGTTTGATGCCACTGTGTTGTTTTGGATCGTACCGTCGCAATCGTAGAGCCCCCCACCAACATGCGCGTGATTCCCGCTGACAAGATTGTTTCGGATGTTGCCGACGCACCAGGTCAGACCGCCGCCGCTATCCCCGCCTGAATTTCTCAGAATGCGGTTGTTCTCAATAATGCCACCACCCGTTTCAGAGTCTCCGGAAGCAAATCCCTGAGAAGCCGCCCCGCGTTATAGCAATGCCAGCAATGGAAGACACAAGCGTTTGTTACGGCGAGGTCCACCGCTTGAACGGGTGGTTTCTCTCCGTTTCCAAAAAGCGACGTGAGAAACCGGTCGAATGCCGCGGACGGGAGCGGGGGAACAAACGAATTGATGACAAACTGGTTTCCGAATCGTCTCACTTTCTCGAGCGAGAGGTAGTCCTTGAAATACTCATACAGCGACGGCGTGAACATCCTCAAATCCACCCTTCTCATGAACTCCGAAAGAAACAGCTCATTGTCTTTCATTTGGTCGCTCCTTTTTCTCTCCAACGTCAGTCTTGCCCCCACGACGTGCGTTTCGCGCGGCTTCTCTCGGCGGGAACGAGTTTCGCGGCATGGATGCACCGCGGCGGCCCTCCTTTCAGCCTCGTCCCTATAACCTGACGAGCTTGCCAGGCTTTTCATCCGGTCCATAGAAAGTGATCTCGTTTTCCTTCCAGACAAAACCGGGGATTTCGTTCCCGAAACGGTCGGTCAGACTAATGATGCCCGCTTGATTCGTGCCCTTGGCGTAATACCCGCGCTCACCCGTGAGCACCAGGTTCGTACCGGTCTGGGTTATCTTGAAAGTCCCCTGTGCGACTTCCCCGATATTTCCAGACCACGTCCCGGTCAGGTCAGACGCTTTGGGAGATACATCTATGTCAATGTTTGAAAGGCCGAATCCCCCTCCGGTGCAGCCCCCTGCCAACAAAGCCAGAACAATCAGAATAGCTGCCAGTGTTTTCATGTCTCCTGCTCCTGGTTCAGCACTGGTTCAAGCCATCCACGTTCACGTCGCATGGTTCCTTGCGCCCTCCAATAACAAATACGCACAAAGAGCGACGATATTGCGGACAGCGCAAAGAATGCCATCTCTTCCCCTCCGGAGGCACGGGAGCTGTGCTCCCGCATCACACGGCGGCAGCTTGGCAACCGCACTCCAAAAAGAGTCACCCCCTGCGTCGGCGGCCCTCCTGCAGCCGGTGGAATCCATCTGCGTCCATCTGCGTTCATCTGCGGTTCCACATCATCCGCTCGATCCTGTTATTCTGTCAAATTTGCCCTTTTCGGCCAGGACTCACAGGACGCACTGCACAATGCCGTCGTCCGCCCCGCGCTCTCAGCGCTCTCTGCGGTGAGTTCCCCCAGGCTCACGCGCTACTGCACCACGAGCTTTATGCTTGACCCACAAGCTGAACGGAGTAAACTAAGCATCAAAGATGGCGGGGGACAACGCCATTCGTCTCGATTCCGGGTTGCGGGTGCATGCAGTGGCACTCGCGAGCTGGACCGCCATATTTAGCCAAGGGGGGCGACCATGACTGAGTCTCGAGGCGACCACAGACTGCCGCCCATTAGCGGGCCGGGGGCGCACGAAACTGGCAGCAAGGCTGAGCCTGCGCCGCAGATTGAGGGTTACGAAATCCTCGATCTTCTCGGCGAAGGGGGAATGGGCAAAGTCTGGAAAGCGATCCAGTTGGGGACTCGCCGCGAGGTCGCCCTGAAGCTCATGCCCAAGGAGTTTCTTGCCTCCGAGAAAGCCCGCGCACGGTTTGAACGAGAGGTGGAGTTGAGCGCCCGCCTCCAGCATCCCAACATCGCCCGCATCTACGAAAGCGGTCTGCACCGCGGCGTCTATTACTATGCCATGGAGTTGATTGACGGGATTCCTCTGGACGAACACGTCAAAGACCGCCGCTCAACCCATCGCCAGGTCCTGGGAGTCATGCGCAGGGTGTGCGAAGCGCTCCGCCACGCCCACCAACGGGGTGTGATTCACCGCGACCTCAAGCCCACGAACATTCTCGTGACCCCCGACAGCGAGCCGCACATCCTCGACTTCGGACTGGCGAAGACTTTCCTGGAGGGAGATTCGGGGGCCACTGTCTCAACCTATGGCGAGACGGTCGGCACGCCCGCCTACATGGCGCCCGAGCAGATTCGCGGCCAGCAGACCGACAGCCGGAGCGACATCTTCAGCCTCGGCGTGATCTGGTACCAACTCCTGGCAGGTCGGCTGCCGTTCGAGGGGAACACGGCAGCGGACGTTCTCAGCTCCGTTCTGACCAAGGAACCGATTTCCATTGACCTATTATGCCCGGAGGTCCCGACGGATTTTTGGAGAGCCATTCACAAGTGTCTCTTCAAGGACCCGCAACTCCGCTACCAGGACATAGATGACCTACTGGTGGATTTGAAGCACCTCGAAATCGCTTTGGAGTCGCGGGAAAGCGTCGCAAAGAAGAAGCGCAAATCCGTGGCGGTTCTCCCGTTTCTCAACCTCAGCAAGGACCCGGACGACGAGTATTTCTGCGAAGGAATCACCGAGGACATCACCACAGACTTATCGAAGATCGAGAATCTGGGCGTCGCCTCACGATGGCTCGCGAGAACCTCCCAGGCAAAGGGGCTGGACGTTCGCGGTATTGGGCGAGAACTCGGCGTGGATTCGGTCTTGCAGGGGAGTGTGCAGCGTGTCGGAAAGCGACTCCGGATCATGGCACAACTCGTGAATGCCACGGACGGATTTCACCTCTGGGCGGAGAAGTTCGACCGCGAGATCGAGGACATTTTCGGAGTCCAGGACGAGATTGCCGTTGCGATTGCCCGCGCGCTCCAAGTTCGCCTGACCGGCATGGACAAGGAGGTCGCTCAGAGGCGAGGCACAGCAAGTTCCGAAGCCTACGAGGAATTCATCAAGGGGGGATTTCACTACTGGTATCGAAACACGGCTGCCGACGTGGAGGCGGCGGAGCGGCACTTTCGGCGGGCTTTGGAACTCGATCCATCGTATGCCCGGGCATGGATGGGACTGGCGGACGTTTACAACATGTTGTGGGTGAGGGGATGCCCCAATAGGGCGGAGTTGCTCGAGAAGTCGAGAAAAGCTCTTGCCCGCGCGGAAGACATTGATCCCGCCGTCCCCTACGGCTATTACACGCGAGCCTGGTATTACGCCGCCGCGGGCGAACTGGCGAGAGCAGAAAGAATCCTCCACGACGGGCTGGAGGCGAGTCCCGAAGACCCGGTCTTGCATTGCGTCCTGGGAATGTTTGAGCTTTCGAGAGGGGATGTTGACCGGTCGGAGAAGAGTCTGACGACCTCCCTGAGATACGCCCCCTTCTTCCATTACGCACAGGTCTATCTTTCCCTGCTGGAGTCGTGGTATCGAAGAAACGTTGAGAAGGCATTAGAGTACGTGGACCAGGTTCTCGAGTTCGTGCCGGATTTTTGCCACGCGCTGCGGGTCAAAGCTAAGTGCAATCTCCAGACAGGACACTTCGAGGACGCCCTCGCTCTCCTCGCCAGAGCCGCGCAAATTGATCGCCCCTGGGCGTATCACCTCACCATGGAAGCCATCGCCTTCGCGGGCTTGAACAAACCCAGGGAGGCTCGCGCGAAAATCGAGGAATCCGCAGCGGAGAATCCCGAGCCTACCTGGGGAATCACAGACCAGGCGCAGGCGCTCAACGCGACCGTTGCGCTCTCGCTCCTCGGGGAACTCGACGCCGCATTCGCCTATCTGGAGAAAACCGCGCACACTTTC
>CAZFAP010000224.1:0-6190 GCA_964516325.1 uncultured Verrucomicrobiota bacterium | reverse complement strand
TCCCCTGCAAAGACATAGTCCGCCGCTCCCGGGGGCTCACCCAAACAAGCCAACCCTATGCCTGCCGGACAGCCGGCAGGATGCCAGCCACGCAAACTCTAACCGGAACATTCACCACACTCCCCGCATCTGTCAGACCCAATAGCTCCCAAATCCATTGCCGAATCCCCCCGGGCCTCCCACCACTTAAATACAGCCACACCCGGACCGGTGCCTTCCTCCATGCGGAGGGCTACAAAAAGAGATAGCCCCGGTAACCTCAACGGTCGCCGGGGCTGAGATTCACGAAACTTGGCTTCGACTTAGAAGCTGACCAGGATTTCTCCCCTGATCTCGAGAGCGTCGTCGTCATCGGCTCCGTACGCGTCGCCCGGCATGAAGTACGCCAGCAGCACCTGAGCCTTAACGCCGTCCGTGTAGTTCAGAGTAGCGCTTACGTCCACTTCGTCGCCAAGATTCTCGTCTAACCCTGTCGTTGATTTCATAATTCCTGGATCCGTCAGTATCGGGTTACCGACCGGCCCTGCCACCTCCTCATCCTGTATGTAGTGGTAATAGTCAATCGCCAGGTTCCAGTAGTCGTTGGGCTGCACGCTTGCCGAGGCGTTAAAGATGTGTATGTTGCTCATGCTCGGTGACAGGCTGTGTCCATAGTACCGATACTGTCCCAGCGGCAGAAAACCTTCATAGTCTCCGAGGGAATCGCCCTCATCGCCGGAGGCAAACGTATAACCCGCCTTCAGCTTCGGAGACCAACTCGACTCGAACGTCACGCTGGCGCCGACGTCAATTGCCCACGCTGCCAGGTCCTGGTCGCCATAATCGCCAGTCTCATAGGCGCCTTCCGCCCACGCGGCCCAGATGTCGCCCGTGTACTCTGCCCGACCGCCGAAAACCAGAGGCTTGCGCTCGAGGTCCGTGCCATCGTCTCCGTAGAGCACGTATCCGCCCAGCGTCAGCGGAAGGATGTTCTCGTCGTGCCAGGCGACGTCCAGGATGTACAGATTCCAATCGGCGTCCGCAACCAACGTACGGTTTCGGATACCTTTCAGCGTCTGGGATTCCTCCAGCTTCGACGCGATCAGGTTGATCGTCCAGGTCGGATACTCCCCGGTCACCAGGAGCGCATCGTAACTGATCTCCTTCTCGTTGTCGCTGATGAGAAACCCTCTGCCGAGGTTGAGATGCTGCCGCCCGACCTTCACGGACCAATCCGTGTTCCGAATGTCCTGGAAGTTCACGTACGCCTCCGGGACATCTCCAGTGCCTTCCGCTCCCTCGGAGCTGAAAGCGCTCTCCTGGCTGCCCCAAAGGCCGGTGCCCTCTCCCGTGATGCCGACCGTCACTCCGTCGGTCAGTTCCGCCGTGTGGCTCAAGCGTACTCTCTGCTCAATCCGTCCGTAATCATCATCCACCGAGTCGTTCAGGTCAGCCACATTCTCCTGATAGTACGCTCGCGTCCGGAGTTCTCCGGAAATCAGCATGTTGACCAGTTCTGCGTAAGCGTTCACGCACAGACCTACAACTACAACAAAAATGCCTAAGCGAACCAGCTTGTTCATTTCCGCCCTCCAAACCAATCTTGAATTATCTTGAAACCAGAATAACTTCTGAGTTGTGTGCCACCAAGAAACCTATATCTGAACATCACGTTGGCCGCCTTCTTGCCCTATATCTCTCCCCCCTTCCCGGGCTTTCATTTGGCTGCCTGTGATGAACTTCCTGAATGGGGGACTGAGCCGTCTCAGGGGCAGGGTAATAACAGAGGTGTCTTGCTTGGGGTGCGCCTGCGAACCGAGAACCACCCCCTAACCCGGCCACAACCCCACGATTTGACGCAACAGGTTATCATCACGGTTTCCCCTTGTCAACTCTTTTTTCCGACGGTTTTTCTCTTGCCGTTCTTTCTTTCTCCGCCAGAAACGTCATCCTCTCCTGCGCCGGGCGCTGCCACGGAGTTTGCCGCGGCGCCGTTCCCGGCGAGGGTTCCGCCGATTCTGTCAACTGACGATAATACGTCCGCGCCACCCCGTATTGCTCCAGCGCAACCCGCAGGTCACTCTCGGAGTCCCCCTTCAGTTCGTAGCATCTCCCAAGATGGAACTTCGCTTGAAATTTCAACCATGGACTCGCTTCCGCACGCCGATAATATTCGACCGCCTTGTCGTACTTCCCCTCCGCCATGTAACTGTTTCCGACGAGATTGTACGCCCAGGCTCGCAGCGGACTCTCTTCATACCCATCAAGGAACCGCTGATACGCTTTTCTCGCCCCCTCGAAATCCCCTTTCTCATACAGCAGATTCCCCGCCTCGATCAACGAGATCGAGCCGTAGAACGTCCCGGGGAATTGCTCCTCAACCCTTCGATACGCCTCCGCCGTCCTTGCCCCGAAGTACGCTTCAAAAGCCTTCTCCTCGCTCTTTCCCCGCGAAAATTGCAGCAACCCTATCACCACCGCAACCGCCAGCGCAAATAACACCACCGCGGCTATCCGCCACTTATGCCTCGAGAAGAAAGTCACGTACTTGAATAACTTGTGTTCCGGGACTTCGTGAACGGCCTTTTGTTGCTCAGCCAATTTCTGCTTTCCTCAAATTTCCTTTGATCCTATGTCTTTCCTCATCCCGCAACCCTGCGGAGAATTTCCTCTGCGTTCCTTCTGACGACCTCCGCCTCTTCTCGCGTCAAGCCCGCCCCCAACGCGGTCTGCTGCCACGAATTCTGCGTGAAGAGGTCGCCCACATCGTGCGTATCTGTGTTGAGAACAAGCCGCGCGCCATATCGTACAGCCATCCGCGCCACGTGTCCATTCGTAATGCAATGCGCTTTCCTCGCCGTCAGCTCCAGAAATATGCCTCGCTCCTTTGCGAGCCTCACTTCCTCCTCTGAAATCAGCCCCGGATGCGCCAGAATATCTATCCTCGACTTCAACCCCGATAGATTCGTTCCCTTCGCCACCGGCTCCACGACGGTCTCGCCATGCACGAGCACGACACGCGCCCCCCACTCTCTCACCTTCTCCGCGAGGTCCGGTATCTGCGCCGGAGGAACGTGCGTGATCTCCGCCCCCGGCACAACCTTCACTTGCACAGACGCCGATAGGGAGTCGCACACCTCCACCGTCTTCAGAACCACATCCCTCGCGTTCGAGGCGTCCACGTGGTCCGTCAGCGCTATCGCCTCGTACCCTGCCTCCTCCGCCCGCCTCACAAGCTCCGAAGGAATCAGCGTTCCGTCACTGTGAAAAGTGTGAGTATGAAAATCAATCATCCTTCAATTCATTTCGCCCAATTTTCCCGCCAGCCGACTTCCCCCGGCGGCATCAAATCCCGACTAAGCTATAGCATCCCCCCTCCCTTTTCAAGCAAAAATGCAGCCCCCGTATAGGGGCTGCGTTTCGAGGGACTCACCGCAGAGGACGCAGATGGACGCAGAGACCCCGTGTTTCTCGCATCCGCCACCACCCGCGGGGCTTTAGCCGGGCTTCTCGACCAAAGGGTTCATCCATCGTCCCACCAGAATTCCCCCACACCTCTGCCAGAGGAGGTTGTGGGCAAGGTTTCTTCAGCGGATTTAGTGGCGGCGGCATTCTTCGTTCGGGCAGGAAAGATACGGACCCCCTTGTGTACTCAGCCCTGTGCTCGGAAATATGCCGACATTCCGGTCCCCGAGGAATAGGACGAGCTCGTGACAGTCTATCAGGCGACCCCGTCAAAAGCTTCTCGGTATCGTCGGTTCCAAGAGGCGGCCGAGGTGAGGAATCCGGATTATGAGACAGGCAACGAGAATAGCCGCCGTCAGGAGGGTGTATGCCACGAGCCCTTTTTGCTTGTAGAGCTTCTCCGGATACTGGACGGGACTGTTGGGTTGAAAACCGAGGCGCATATACATGGCCATAAATCCCGCCAGAAAGGGGACGCCCATGATGAGTTCGATGCGATACCGGATTAGGAAAACACCGCCGAACAACCCGAATGCCGTTGCGTAGAAGATAATGCTTATGAGTAATCGTTCGGGCGTATAGTAAGCGAACGACTTCCGGTATGCCGCCGCGATCTCCTTGTTGTTAATGTACTTCATCTCGGCAAACCGCTTTATTGCCATGAAAAAGCAACCCAACATCCAGTACGATAGAAGGAGCGACACAGGAGGGACCAGCGGGCACCTGACCGCGTACCATCCCAGGAGAAGACGCAAAGGGTTGTTGACCGATTCCGAGAGAACATCCACATAAGGGCGCTCCTTCAGCCGCACGGGCGGGACGTTGTAAGTGAGGCCCATCACGAGGAGAGCCACTTCAGTGAGCAAGAATCGCAGGCCGACGATCCAGGACAGAGCAAGCCCCGCTGCTCCTAACAGCGCCCATTGGAAATATCCCCAGCCGCGCCCTACTCGACCGGAAGCCGCCGCTCGATGCTTCTTCTGGGGATGCTTGCGGTCTTCCGGCGCGTCAACGAGTTCGTTGATTGTGTAGTTGCTCGAGCATACCAAGCACGCTGCGGCCACGCCCAAGAGAATCACGGCGAGCGCGCCAATCGGATGTTGGGGTGCGCACACCTGCCAGGCCAGGATGAGCCCCGGTAACATGAAAACATTTTTGAACCAGTGATCCGGCCTTGCCATGCTGATGTAGTCGCGTATCATGACTCACCCCTTCTCGTGGCAATAAACGTCCGCGAATCGCGCAAGTTAAGGTCAATCTGACACCGGGATAGTGACTTAGAGCGTGCTGCCGCTTCCAATAGCTTACGCGCCGGGCCAAGAGGAATATATCGAGCCAGGCGCTTGCACAGATAGGGCACGGGAAACCGCCATCCCCACGGAATGTCCGTGAGAACCTCCAGGCCGCAAATGTTCAAGGCGTGGCGCATTGACGTCCGGTTAAAATAGCATACGTGAGCGACCCGGTGATGCCACCACCATCTTCCCATGAGCCGAGCCGCGAGCGACCCGATGTCCGGGGTGACGATGACCATTCTGCCGTTGATCGCCAGCTTTTCCGCTGCTTTCTCGATCAAACGGAGAGGCGCATCCGTGTGCTCTACCACATCCACCAGCAGAACCAGATCGTAGGTGCCTAAACGAGCTGAGCAGTCCTCGAGTGTGCCGCACAGCAGCTTTACGCCATTAACCCGCGCTGCTGTCTCGACGCACCACATGCTTGGCTCGACGCCTTCCGCGTGCAAGCCTCTTGCGAGCGCCTCCGAGACGAGCAGTCCTATCCCAGCCCCCACGTCCAAAAGCGTTCGCGCTTGGGGGTGGTGCGAAAGCGCCAGGTCAAGCAATCTTCGCACTTGAACCCGCCGAGCAGGTGCACTGGCCAAATACTCCGGGTCGGACATATCCCGGTAAAGGTTGACGAGATTGGAACAAGGCAGCTCGTCAGCGAAAACAAAGCCGCACCGCCGGCACACTCTCAGGGCCGCCGTCTGTCCGTAGGCACTGTCGCTGACGCGGACCGACTCGGAGGTGATGCCACGCCCGATGGTCGAGGGCCTGAATCGGCACGTCGCCAATGCGGAGCAAATCCAACACCTCTTCTGGCGGCTTGAGGTCCAGCTCTCTCTCAGATGCGAATCGAGGGCATCCAGGGTCAGGGGCGCCCTAACACACGTTCTGGACCTGCGTCGTCGCCCAACGAAGGCCACGCGCATCCCAGCGCGGGCTGCGGCGATGCCATCAACCTCCTCCCGGTCGCCCACATAAACCGCGTTGTGCGGAGAAACCCCCAGCTTCCCGGCTGCGACCTTGAGGCCGCAAGGATCGGGTTTTAATGCCCGCACTTCCGGGTCCATCGAGCATACGACCGTTTTGAACACGGAGGCTAAGCCCAGCCGCCTTAACTTGTCCTCGGCAGGATAATCGGAGTACACGCCCATGCGGACTCCCAAACGATGCCAACGTCGGATGGTTCGTATCAGTGCGCGCCGGGCGCAGAGACTCAGAAACATCAGAGGCGCTTGTTCCATCCAGTACTGGACAGACTCCTCGACAGTTTGCACCGGCAACTCCATGGCGGCCGCCCTGCGTAACTGCGCCTCAGGACTTAGCCTTCCACCGTTCCTACTCGTTCTGAGTTGCTCCATGGCACGTCTGTAGTTTTTCACTGTGCGAAGCTCCCGAAGCGTACGGCGGGGGCGCCGAAGAAACGCGGCCGCAAAACAGGCGGCCATCATTGCGTGCAATAG
>CAZFAP010000223.1:0-6283 GCA_964516325.1 uncultured Verrucomicrobiota bacterium | reverse complement strand
AGCCCATCGTTTTGCGGCTTCGGTCACCTTGTGGCGGCTCTGGAGGCGGAAATCGCGGCGCCCACATATTCGACCACCGAGAACAAAGTAACCGCCGTTACGACCCAGGACAAAGCGTCAATGGTCCACCTTCCCGTGTAGTTCCAGTAGAGGGGACCGACGAGAAGAAGGACCGAGCCAATGGCCTGAAATTGAGCTTTGATTTTGCCGCTCCATTTGGCAGAGACAGACCGCCCGCCCCGCGTCAGGATAATTCTGCAATAGGCAACTGTAACATCGCGGCACGCCATGACCAGCGGGACGAGAGCCATGGCCAACCCGCGATACGCCAGCGCCCAATAGACCGTGATCCTCGATATGCTGTCGGAGTAGGGGTCGAGCATCGCCCCCCATTCCGTTACGACTCCGATCTTCCGCGCGAGGATGCCGTCGAAAAGGTCGGTCAGTTCAAGCGAGATCACTAATATCGCGCAGAGGATGAGGACGGAAGAAGACAAGCTGGAACTGAGAAGAATCGCCGCGAAAGCAGCCGCAAGGGGAAGCCTCGCGAGCGTCAGGATTTGCACGACGCGAAACCTGCTCTTCCACTGCTCTGAATTCTTGTTTCCCGTATCCGATGCCATAAATTACCCGAGATTGCGTGGTGAACCTACGTCGGAAACCCTAAACGGTCCCGTCGCTGAGTTCGGTGAGACTACCTATAGCACCTCTGGTTTCGCGGGGCAACTCATTTTGACTTCTCGACGCGGGCACGTGGGTCTTCGGGGAGAGACCGCAGAGGACACGGAGGTCACCGGAGGCCGCCCAGCGCAGTTTCGCCGTCCCCTATTCCCGGGAGAGCTGTGGCGGCGGCAGACACGCGACCCCCGCGCAGCAGAAAGCCCGACTCCCCGGCTCCTATAACGAGCGCAGCTCTTTGCCGGAGAATCGGGCTTTCCTTCTTCAACGAAACGCGACTGGCTTTACGCCCATAATGGGCTCCGCGGCAGGACAACGTTTGCCGTGCGGCGCCAGTTGGCGTTTCTGAGTCCTACCAGCATCACCTATTCTACTTCCGCGGTCATTGCCACGGCGAAAGGTGCGCAGGCCGTCCCGGCAGAACGGTAGTCAACAGCGGTGACTGCCTTGTCCGGGTTCGGATTCTCCCAGGCCATGGAGTAAAGCCGAATCCTTGACTGCTGATTCTGACCCGTCCAGGCCAATTTCCCTTCGGAGACCGCGGAACCGGTGGACGCCCACCAGTCTCTGACGTGAACGCCATATTTGATGGGAATCTCCACGGTGGACCCGTCCTCGTACCGGATGACGTAGCCGCCTATCTCCGTCCCATCGCTCACATCGCTGCCCCAGCCGGTCGCGTGGAGGAAGTAGAGCTTTTTGAACTTCAGCCCCACCTTCATTCCCTTCACCTCTGCCGGGGCATCCGGGAGATTGGTCCCCGAAAGCTGGATGATTCCCTTCGCGATCAGATAGATGCAGTCGCCGAACTGCTGCTTTCCCGGTTCGAGCGGGAGATCGTTTCCCTCAGGGGAACTCCCGTGGGGATTCTTCATGGACCGGGTCACGTACGGGTCAAGGTTTATGAAAACCTTTCCCTCCTCTGTGACTGCCGCTGGCTGAACGACTTCCGCTTCAGGTGCGGCTGGCTTCTCGACCTCCTGCGGTGCGACGGTTGCGGGACCGAATCGCGGGCGGGCGATAATGTACATCGCCGCTTTGGCGGCGACAGCCGCGCCATTGGTCACGATCTGCATGAGGGAGCGAGTGCCCCATCTGCCCTGAATGGCCAGCCCGTTGGGTGTCCGGTACACGACCTCAACGGCCGGTTCGAGATTCTCGATAGCTTTGTTCGCGTACTCCATTGCCCTGCCAACCAACGGCTTGACGTCTTCCGGGGCGCCCATGGTGGCCATGCCCAGAGCAGCGACAGCGAGCCGTCCGAGGCTCTGCGTCTCAAGGTACTGGAGAGCCACGTTGGCGTTCGCCGGAAGCCCTTCCATGGCGCCCTTGAATAGCGGTTTCGAGGCGATGTTCTGGCCGCTCGCCTTCGCCGCCAAAGCGTTCTGAAGGGCGATTATGGAAGGCGCAATCACAATCACGTCGCCGTCCGCCACGAGAGCCGGGGTAACGGGAATCGGGATTGTCGGGGTGATGGTGAGGACTTTCTTCCCTTCCAAATCGGTTTCCGCAACGGGGGCACCGAATTTCGTCGCGAGGGCCTTGAGCGTTTCCATCACGAACGCGGCGTCTTTGGCTTCCACGCAGGCAATGATGGTCGGAATTTCCAGGGTCTCGGGTATTTTGACCCCAAGCGTCAGTTCTCCGCCCAAGGACTCGAGGAGCTTGTTCACGTCAATCCCGAGGCCCTCCTTCACCTGTGCAAAGACCTGCTCCATGTTCTCGCCGACCCCAGCCTTTGCCATAATCGCCTGAACCTTCTTCAGCAACTCCGCTGGGGGGCCGAGAGAGCACCGTCCGACGTAAGAGAAATCCTGGGGAATGTACGCGATTCCCTTCGGAGCGGTATTCGGCGCGCTCAAGAGACTGGCTATGCCGGGGGCGTTCTCCGTGAAGTGCAAGACGCCATTGAAGCCGACAACCTGATCGGTCGCGCTGAGACTGATGCCGAGCGCGTGAAGCTCCTTCAGGCCGAGGAGTTCCACGAATTGCTTCGGTTTCTCGGGAAGAAACGGCAGGACGAGCTCCTGAATAGCGTCCAGATTGACGTACGCCGTCAGAAACGCGTTCTTGCCGACGGCGGCACTGATTTCCTTGAACTGTGGTGCTTGTGAAAGCCGCTCCGCGGCCGCACCCGAAAGAATGCGGTCCAGAACCCCTTGCCCCATAGTCAGATACACGACATTGTCCCTGACTGCGTAACCGATCGGCGGCGGTCCATGCGGGATTTCGACTTCCACGCCGTGTTCGGTCTTGGAAACCTTGATCTCAGGGGCGGCGAGGAGCAGTTTGCCGAAGGCTGACGCAATGGGAGTCAACCCCGGGGACAGCTCAGTCGTCAACACTAACGAGGGTTCGTGCTTCTGGGGATCAACGGAAATGACGCCCAGCGAGGCGCTTTTGGGCAGAAGCGGCCTGATCTCCTGAAAAGCCTCCACGATCGCCCTCGCCTTGACCTTGATCTCGGCGGGCACGTCCTCCTCTTCTTCGAGGCTCTTCACGGCGGCGCCGCCAATCTCACTCACGACGTAGTAGAGGACTTCCATGTCCGAGAACTCTACGTACCCGAGGCTGTTGGCTGGGAGAAGCTCCGCCATCGGGGGCGCCGCACAGCGTCCAAAAATGGGGACGCTCATCGCCAGCAACGCCAGAACCACTGCAATTAACTTAGTCTTCATCCTTCCTCCTTTCCTGTTGTTTCCTGTTTTCCTGCGCAGCGTCGGATTATACTAAAGAGACCCGGAGTATCCACCCATTCTTCCGGAGTGCGGCACGCTCCAAGAAAACTGGCGCATACACACAGCCGCTATACTATTTCCCTTTTTCATATGCGTTTTGGACGTTTCCGCTTCATTTTTTATTTGCTCGCCCGCGAAAAACTCACTGATGGGGTCTCTGAGCCTTCGAAAAATGGGCGCCAACGCGGGCCGGGGAATGCCTCCCTCGCAGGCGGTAGGTTGCGGTGCTGGGCACGTTGTCCTCCCATGGCCGGCGGACGGTCTCGCGGGCCATCTGTGCGGTGGGTCGGCAGTATCAGGATTGGATCGCCGATTACAAGACCTATTCTCAGAGTCCTTGAGACGCGGACGGGCTGTTCGATCCTGGAGGAGTTCAAAAACGGCACGCGAAACGAGGCGGTCTTCTGGATGGACATGCACCCCCGTTCTGGCGGCGAGTACGCACCCAATGGGGGTCCAGCGGAGGGCAAACGAAAAATCCTCATCCGGTACTTCCCCGTTCGCGGCAAGGATGGCGAGTACCTCGGCTGCCTCGAAGCCACCCAGGAGATCACCGACATCCTGAAAATCGAAGGGGAGAAACGCCTGCTGGGTTAGCTCTCGTACGCTGGCTGGCTGGATGGGCGCGCGGCCCTGGTCAAGGCCTGGGTTCAAACACCTGAATCCTGTTGTTGCCCGTATCGGCCACGTAAACCCTACCGTGGGCATCCGCGGCGATCCCCGACGGGTACCGGAACTGCGCTGGACCGTCGCCGGAGCATCCCCATTCCCCAAGGAACTCCCCGAGGTAGTTGAAAACTCGGACCCTGTGGTTCGCGGTGTCCGCGACATACAGCGTGCCGGAATGACTGACGGCCACGGCCTCCGGGCGCATTAGGGCACCGCGGCCGGCGCGGCGGGGGCCCCACGAGCTCACGAAGCTCAGGCCCGCGGGCCAAGCGGCCCCAACGGGGGCGAACTTTACGACCCTGTTGTTCCCCGTGTCTGCGACAAACACATGCCCGCCCGGGTACACGTCGACGCCCCGGGGGCGCTTCAGGCCGCCCCGGCGACGGCCGGTCCGACCCAGGGTGCCGAGGCGGCCTCCTTCAAGGTCGAACAGCCGAAGGGTGTCCGAGCCCGCGTCGGCAACAACAACGACTCCGCCGGGGTCCACCGCTACGCCATACGGCTGAGCGTCCGCCCCCGTAGAGGGCCTCGCTACGGGCCAGGAGCCCAGGGGCTCCCCCGGGGCACCGAAGACCTGAACCCTACCACCGCCCGCGTCAGCGACAAAGACCCTTTGACCGGCATCCACCGCCACATCCGCCGGAAAGATAAACTGCCCAGGGCGCGTGCCATAGGAGCCCCACGCAGCGATGAATCTGCCCGCCGGATCGAATTTCTGAACGCGGTGGTTGTTGAAGTCCGCGACGAGCAGCTTCCCCGAACCGTCGACGGCGATGCCGCGCGGCGAGGAGAACTGCCCGTCTCGGGCGCCCTCTGCCCCCCAGGCCTGTACGAAAGTGTAATCAGCACCAACAGTAACCATGATCAGGCCCCCAGTTCGCAGCCCATAGGGCCGCGGAGTCCGTGAGCGGGATGGGCCGCCCGGGCGTCCAGTGCTGACCAGCAAGCGGCCCCGCCCCAGCCTACTGGACCGGCCACTTGGGCATGACCGCGTCTATCTCGTCCATCAGCCGAATCGTTTCATTCAGAGCGACGACGATTTTGTGATAGTGCTGGATGTCGTCGTAGGAGAGCTTTCGTCCCTTCCTGTCCTTCAACCATTTTTCGCAGACCTGATAGCCGCCGACGTGAAATGCCCAGACCTCCGGCGGCACGCCCTCGAAATACTGCCCTTTCTTCCCTTCCTCGTGCGGCCTTGCTGCTGGTCTGTCTTTGCTGATATACACTCGCCCGCCTCCGGATGGCAGAGGTTTCCCGGTACCCGGTTCCGGCTCTCCGGGCGCCACGTAGAAGACCTTCTCCACAATGTCGTCCCCTGCAATGGGATACCTCGTGACCGGGTGCTGGAATGGAGAAGCCTCAGGCGGCTTCGCCCGATTCCATGATGCCGCCGCGTAGTCCCCTTCGACCAAATGCAGGGCGACCAGGTCAGCCCCTTTCTGGCAAAGCTCGCGGAAAAGCCGCAGGTCGCTCGTCAGCGGCACCCGAGGGAAATCCCTCTTCAGAAATTCTGCGTACCTCTTGCGATACGTCGGCGAATGGAAAATGGCATAAATGTAATGAAAGACATCCTCCGGGCCGAAGGTTCGACTCAGGTCCCCCAACCCGTCGGGCAGGAAGTTCAGGGAGAGCTTGTTTTGCATCTGCGCCACAAATTCCGGATTGAGGTTCGGCCGGCGACCGTGTTTGCCGGCTGGCCAGCGTCGCGCCTCAGCATCGAACCTCGCTTGGCGCGCGCCCACCGACCGGGCCGCCGGGTAGAGGTACAACGGGAAGAGCGCCGATTGCGTTGTGGATTCCCCACATTTCGCCTCGGCCATCAGCCGCGTGGTGAGGAAGTGGTCCATGCTTGCGGACTTGTTGCTTCTGGCCGAGATCAAAGCGACGTTGGGGCCCGCGAGCATGTGGCGCATGACGTCGGGCCGGGGCCAGTCGACCATCCAGGGCACATAGTACAGCGGCCTGACATCGAAGGGCCGGTATTGGCAGGGGACCATCCTGCGGCGCCACTGGGTGTCTTGAACCACCTTGGCACGCGCCAGGGCTAACTTCCACCCCCTCGTGTCGCCCTCCGGGTACTTGGACGACCCGGCGCCCTGAAAGTACCTGTGCCGTATCGCGTCGTCCGACGCACGCTCATCCCCGAAATCTCCTATGCGCTGCAGTATCTCGCTCTCCCGGAAGCCGAAGACGAGCCT
>CAZFAP010000222.1:0-6624 GCA_964516325.1 uncultured Verrucomicrobiota bacterium | reverse complement strand
ACTGGCCCCTTGCAAATCAACAACTTACGACAACAACTGACAAACATTGGCTAAGCACCTTTCACTCCCCCACCCTGGACGTCGCGGAGGAGCTTTTCCAGTTGGCGGGGGTCCGTTGCGGGGGCGAGACAGGTCTGGCCCACGCACACGTAGGCGATTGTCTTCCCATTTCTGGCTGACTTTCCTGCCACAAGGGGGACAAGCTTCTCAAGCTGCTCCGCGTTTTGCGCTGTTATGAGGACAACCATCGCGTTCGGGAGGTAAACCTTTCGGGCGATCGCCAGGTGAGCCTCTGCCTCGCCCGGATCATCGCCTCCTGCAACGACAATCTGAGTCGAGGGGGAGAGAAGACGATGCAATCCGGACAATAGGTGCGGGACAGCTCCGGGAGACCCCTCCATCACATTCGAGAAACTGCGCAGCACGCCTTCCGCCTTTTCGGCATAGTGCCTCTGCTCGGTCAGGACACCCAGACGCAGCAACAGGTGCACCGCCGCCGCGTTTCCCGACGGAACCGGATCATCCTGAAGCGCGGGAATGTCCGCAATCAGCCGTTCGTGCTTTGGTCCCGTCGAGCGGAACGACTGTCTCCGATCATCCCAGAATAGTCTGATCAACTCGTCCGCGAGGGCAATAGCCTCTCTCAACCAGCGGATATCGAAATCGCTCTCCCACAAGTCCAGCAGCCCCTCCCCCAATAGCACGTAGTCCTCAAGAAAACCGGGAACTTTTCCCCTCCGCTTCGCCCACACGTGCAGGAGCCCATCCTTGTTTCTGAGCTCCGTGAGCAGAAAATCCGCTGCCTTTTGCCCCGCCTTCAGAAAGCTCTCCTCCCCAAGCACCTGGTATCCTCGAGCCATGGCGCCGATCATCAAACTATTCCAGGCAACAATGACCTTTTCGTCCCGGGCAGGGCGAACCCGTTTTTCTCTCTCTTCGAGCAACGCTCCTTTCCCATGCTTGATAACTTGAACTACCTCCCGGGGGTCAACGTCGAAAAGACGAGCGAGCGTCTCCGTCGAAATCGGCCGATGGAGAACGCTTCGGTGCCCCTCGAAATTGCCGACCTTATCCACTCCGAAAAACCGGGCAACCATCGCCCCGTCCTTTTCTCCCAGGACCGAAAAAATCTCCTCCTCGCTCCAGACGTAGTATTTCCCTTCCTCTCCCTCGCTGTCGGCGTCCTGCGAGCTATAGAATCCCCCGCCCGGGCTGGTCATCTCGCGGAGGACGTAACGCAGCGTTTCTCGCGCGACCTCCGCATACTCCTCGTTCCCGGTCGCGGCGTACGCGTCCACATATATTCGCGCCAGCATCGCATTGTCGTACAGCATCTTCTCGAAGTGAGGAACAAGCCACCTCTCGTCAACGCTGTATCTGTGGAACCCTCCGCCGAGTTGGTCGCGAATCCCTCCGGCAGCCATGCCATCGAGCGTTTTCTCGACCATCTCGCGCGCTCGCCCGGGCTCCTCGGTAAAAGCCACTCGCAGAAGAAAACCCAGAGCGCTGACCTGCGGAAATTTCGGCGCCCCGCCAAATCCCCCGTGCTTCCAATCGAACTGCTGGACGAGGGACGAATAGGCCTGACCGATTAGTTCATTGGACAAGGGATTCGCCTCGCCTCGGAAAGAGCTTGCGTTGCGCAGAGCGTCAACCAGATGTCCTGTGCCCTTGTTAATCTGCTCCTTCCTCCCCCGATAGGCCGCCGCCACGCTCCTCAAAACCTTCCCAAACCCGGGCATTCCCCCGCGGTCTTCCGGCGGAAAATACGTTCCCCCATAGAAAGGGACAAGCTCCGGCGTGAGGAAAACCGTCAAAGGCCAGCCAGCGTTCCCGCTGAGAATCTGCACCGCGTTCATGTACAACCGGTCCAGGTCTGGCCGCTCCTCTCGGTCCACCTTGACGTTGATGAAAAGCTCGTTCATCAACCGCGCGGTCTCCTCGTCCTCGAACGATTCCTTCTCCATCACGTGGCACCAATGGCACGCCGAATAGCCGATGCTCAGCAGAATCGGTTTGTCCTCTCTCGCGGCTCGCTCCATAGCCTCTTCCCCCCAGGGATACCAGTCCACAGGATTAGCGGCGTGCTGAAGAAGATACGGGCTGTTCTCTTTTACCAATCGGTTTCGATGACGACGTTCCATAGCTGTCTTTCTTCAATCTCTGCTCCAGGAGATGTTCCGTTTCCCGAGCGCAAGGTCATTCTCTTCCGCAAAGGCGATTCCCTTTCTGAAAACGGGCAGCGGTCACAGGCCCCAAGCCAGTGAAGCCGCAGGATCGCTTTCCCGTGCAGGCAAAATCCATTCGCCTCCGGCGGCGCCTTCACGTCAGGCCAAAATGCCGAGGTCCGTGCGCACGGTGGCCTCCTCGGCACATGCCTCTCAATAACAACAAAAAAGCGGCCCCCTCGGTTTCCCGGAGCGAGTGCGACCCCAGCAAGGTCGTCTTGCGCGGTCGCTCGAAACATCCACCGCGTCAGGACGAGGCAGCGGAGTTTTGTCGCAATGCGCGACCTTACACGGACGGGACACATCCGAAAGACGGAGTTCCACGCGCTGGAGAAGGTTGTGGGCTCTTCGGGCAGACCGAGCGGGCTGTCAGAAAAGATTCACGTGCGAAGCCCTTTTTCTTTTCTGCCACTTCAGAACGCTTAGGCCCGACTTCGCTTTCCTCATCAGTTCGCTCCACGAGCGCACCTTCATCAACCGTCGCCCAATGTACCCGGGCCTCAGATAGAAGCTGCGGTAGGCGTATCGAATGATTTCTTGAAGCTCTTCCGCAGGAATTTCGGGCCAGTGCGGCGGAGAGAAGCCCGATTGCGGGTCCGCCGCGAACTCTCTCCAATAGTCCTTCTTTATCATCCCGTTCCTCAGTCCGTCGAGGTAGATTTTCGTGCCGGGAAAAGGCGTGAAAATGGTGATGTGCGCGTAATCCGGCTTCAAGGAATTCATCACTCGAAGCGTCGTTGCGATGTCTTCTCTGGTTTCGGTGGGGCAGCCAATCATGAAGTACGCGAGCACCATGACCCCGGCCTTTTGGGTGAGCCGGAAAACGTCTCTGACTTCCTCGATGGTTATCCCCTTGCCGAGGACGTTCAATATCTTTTGCGTGCCCGACTCGACCCCGTAGTGAATGCCACGGCAGCCGGCTTTTCCGAGCGCCCGGATCATTTCCGGCGTTACGGTGTCCACCCGCGTGCGAATGTCCCAGCCGACGTCGAGCTTACGCCTGACGATGTCCCGGCAGATTTCGATGACCCGCTCTTTTCGGACCGTGAACGTGTCGTCGTACATCAGGAATTCGTGGATACCCATTCGTGTGCACTGTTCCATCTCATCCACGACATTTTTCGGGCTGCGAGCACGGAACTTCTTCCCGAGGTGCGGACGGTCGCAGAAGGTGCAGCTAAAGGGGCATCCCCGGCTCGTGAACATCGTCGTCACCGGAAGCCTCGGCGCCAGAATGGAGCTGTATTTCATGTAGGGCGACAGGTCACGTGCAGGAAATGGAATCCTGTCGAGGTCGCGGATGAACGGGCGATAACCTGTGTTGATAATCCTCCCGCCGTTCTCCGCGAACACGACGCCAGGGACCCCCGCAAGGGCTTTCTTATCGTCGAGATGATTCAAAAGCTCGATGAAAACCTCCTCCCCTTCGCCCAGGACACCATAATCCACAGCCGCCAGCCTCACCGTCTCCTCCGGAAACAGGTGCACGTGGCATCCGCCGAGAACGACCCGAATATCGTTGTCAATCTCCTTGACGATGTACGCCGTCCGGAGCGAGTCCAGCAGCGTGAATGTCATGCAAGATATGCCCACCACGTCCGGACGCGCGGCTCGAATTCTTTCTTTGAGCCGGGGGTAGGTGAGTTCTTCAACCTGGGCGTCAATCACCTCAACGGTGTGGGGAGTCTTTTCTCGCTGGCTGGCTGCGAGGTACAGCAGACCCAAAGGCGGGTTGTACCCCCTCTCCGATTCGATGATCTCGGGGTTCTGACCCAGCAGTTCGCTATCCCTTGGCGGGTTAATCAGGAGGATTCTCATACCTCAACGCCGAGTCGCGTCAGTCGCTCAGCTACCTCACGGTCCGCTTGTCAACCAGGTCCGCCAGCATGCCAATCAGCAGCGTCTGGACGCCTGTCGCAGCGAGCAAGCCGACCGTCATATCCATTATCTTCGGGCTGAACAAGGCCGTCAATAGCAGCACCAGAAGGGCCGCCGCGAAGAAGAATAGGCTAATGGGAATGAAGACTTTCAGGGGATTGAAGTACATCACGGTGCGGATGATCATCTGAACGAAATTCATCGTGTCGTGGAAGGGGCGTATCTTGGATTTCCCTTTGCGTTTCCGGTAGGGAATGGGGATGAATTTCACGCGGTAATTGTTGGTGAGCATCGCGAGGGTGATGGTCGTCGTGAAGGAAAACCCATCCGGCAGGATGTTCATGAAGCGGTTCACCACGCTGCGTCGCATAGCCCGCAACCCCGAATTGAGGTCGGGTATTGGGGTGCCCGAAAGGTAAACAGCCAGCTTCTTCAGGGCCCACTTCGTCGGCCGGCGGAGAAAACTGTCAGAAGAATTCTGCCCGATCCTGGCTCCAACCGCCATCTCCGCCTTCCCCATCGCCGCCAGAAGGCTGGGGATGCTCTCGCTTGGATACGTGTTGTCGGCATCGCTGATGACGATGGTCTCGTGCTTTGCGTGCCGCAGGCCGGTTTTGAGCGCCGCGCCATATCCCCGGTTTTCCTCGTGGTTGACGACCACAAGCTCCGGAAACTCCTCCCTGAGGCTCTGAAGAACGGCGTCGCTCTTATCGGTCGAACCGTCGTTGACAACAACCACCTCGAACGGAGCCGAGAGCTGCCTTACGACGCGAAATGCCTCCCGGATCGCGTCTCCTACAATCTCCTCCTCATTAAAAAGCGGAATTACGAGAGAAAAGCCTTCTTGCATCTCGGTAGTAGTTGTCTCCGCCAAACCGGAACATCGGCAGCGGGACGTCCTTTTCGGTCGTCAGTTCAACTCGAAGAGCCTCGCCACGGCGTTCGCACGTAACCGTCCTTACGGATACTTGATGCAGGGTCGGAGCTATGACACCACAGCCTCATTTTGGTGTCAACTCAAATATGGTTGCCCGCCAACGGGTCGGTCACTCGCGTCGTCATCCGCGAGCAGCGTCTGTCCGCGCCTACGGATAACGTCGAGCGGCTCAGTCTGCCCCCTTGCCATTCCGGCATCCTCTGCCGTCTCGGCGTGAGGCGCCGAAAACGGAGGGCTGACCGATAGCTCCTTTTTTTGTTTGACAGACGGGAGCGGTTTGCTATCTTGTTCAGAGGAGTTGTGTGTCCTGGCATAGGCGACGGTCCCTGGCGGAGCCAGCGTTGGCCCGTCGTTCGCCGTCAGAGCGTCTTGAACACTCGAAGAAACCAAGCCGAGGGTCTTACCATGCAGCGGTTAAGGTCCAGCAGAGGAGCAGGGCAGGGAACCCTTGCCATTATCGCTATCATTTGCATTGCGGTCGCCACGTTCTTCATCGTCAAGCAAACCAAGCAGAAGAAAGACAAGACCTACGGGGATGTCTTCTACTATTGCACCTCCTGTAAGAAGGAGTTTGTGGATAGCTCCAACAAGGTTTCCCCGATTAAGTGCAAGTTCTGCGCGCAGCCCACGGCCGCCAGCCTCCGAAAGTATAAGTGCAAGCAGTGCGGAACCGTCTTTGCGGGCTTCATTATGAAGTTTGACGAGGAGACCAAACGCCTCATCGAGAGGCGAAAACGCGGCGAGAAAGTCCCGGAGGAGCAAATCAGAAGCGAGTTGATAAGCGGTCCAGACGGCGATAGCTGGGTGGACGCCAGCTCTCAGGACGCCTACGACCTTCTCGCCAGCATCTCCTGTCCCAAGGACGGGGCGTCCGGAGTGGACATCGAGGCCATATTCCCGAAGCCGGCGTCCGGGGGCAAAGAAGAGTAGTCCGAATTCTCATCGCCCACGTTACCATGCATCCGCCCTGCCGGGGCGCATGGGTGTCCCGCTAAATCTGGTACATCGTTTTCTTGGTCTGTTCCTTTGCCTTCCGCCGGTCAATCAGGTCCTGAAGTGTTGTTGATTCCAACACCTTCGTTATCGCGTCACGGATTTGCCCCCAGAGGTCCCGGGCGACGCAACCCTCGCTCTCCGGGCAGACCGTCGGGTCCTCCACGCATTCCACAGGGCTGGGCGAGCCTTCCAATGTCCGGAAAATGTCAATGAGCTTTATCTGCGAAGGCGGCTTGCTCAGTAGGTATCCGCCGCGTGCCCCTCTGATCGTCTTGACGAGCCCCGCGGTTTTGAGCGAAGCGAGAAGGTGCACCAGGTACTTCGGAGAAATCTTCTGCCGCTCTGCCACGCGATTGAGCTGGACGGAGCCCTGCCCGTAGGACATCCCTATTTCCATCATGGCCCTGGTTCCGTATCGGCACTTTGTCGTCAGCCTCACAATCTTTCCTCCACTTTGTATATACACTCACTTAAGTATAGCCGCCGCCCTCGACACTGTCAATTTCATTCGCCCCTTACCCAGCGATTCTGAAAGGTGGGTGTTGGCAGGGGGGTGTAGGAGGGGAGAAGGGGTGTTTTTGGTGT
>CAZFAP010000221.1:0-6673 GCA_964516325.1 uncultured Verrucomicrobiota bacterium | reverse complement strand
CCCCCCGCCTCAAAACCAATTGGGGGTAAGGGGGCAGTGTCTCTTCATTCAGCCGTAGAAGCCTCTTTCAGCCCTATTCCCAGCGCAAAGCCCCAAAAGCATTTGCCACCCGCCCTCCAACCAGCGCGCTCCGGGGGTTTATGAATAATCCAGGTTAGATCCCAATGCTCTAACAGACCCAAACGAAGATGAGGACGTGGATGGTCTCAGCACTCTCGCAGAGTGCCAGGCTGGGACGAATCCGCGTGACTGCGATACCGACGACGGAATGCCCGATGGCTGGGAACTCAGCCACAACCTCAGCCCTACATCGTCAACGGGGAAAGACGGCGCGTCTGGCGACCCCGACGCGGACGGCCTCCTGAATCTAAAGGAGTTTCAGCTTGGCGCCGACCCGCGGAACTCCGACACCGACGGCGACGCTATGCCCGACGGCTGGGAAGTCGAATGGGGCTTTGACCCGACCGCTGCAGCGGGGCCGGACGACCCCAACCGAGACGAGGACGAGGACGGTTTGTCGAACCTCCCAGAGTATCAGCACGGAACCAACCCCCGTGATGGCGACACCGACCATGACGGCATGCGCGATGGGGACGAAATCTTCGCCGGAATGAATCCGCTTGACCCTGCTTCCCTGTTCGGAGTGCTCAGCGTCCGGATTGAGCAGGAGGGCTCCCTCTCAGTCACATGGGGCTCCTCGCCGGGGAGATACTACCTCGTGCGCTTGAGCCTCAGCCTTGGAACGTGGGTGCCGGTGCTCCCACCTATCGTCGCCCAGAGCCACTATACCACCGCGCGCATCCCACTTACTCCAACGGTCTACAAGGCATTTGTGAGGGTCGAGCTGCTGCCATAAATGTCGGACACGACCGGAAACGCCCCCGGCCGCGCGGGGTTCCTTGGGCCGCCGCTCTACTTCTCAACAACGCGATAGTATGCCGCACTCACCTGAGACCATCCCGGGGCGGGTCTTCCGGATTGCTCGTCGCCGTAATCCGTCTAATAGGTCTTCGTTTCCGTTTCGACGACGTGCGGGACTGCCCTCGTTTACCCGCCTCACGCAGAGCGTTCGGAGATTGCGGCGTTCGTCATGTCGCTGACTAACACCGCCACTGTGTGAGAGGGGTGTGGCTGTAGTTCAGTGGTTGATCGGGTCGTGCGCCGCGGCTGTCGGGTTTGTGCCGCGCGACCGAGAAGTCTCGGAGCCGGGACAACCAACTGGACGGGTGTGCTGGGTCTTAGCCGGCTTCCGCCGGCGCCTCTGGATAGCCACCTGCTTCAGCTGGTGGTCAACTAAGCGGCATCTCCTTCCCGAGCCCGGCCTTCGGCGGGGGCTTCTCGACAAATGGATTCATCCATCCGCCCACCAAAATACACCCACACCCTGTGAGACCTGATCATTGAAAAAGTGCGCCGGGCGCGGGAGAATGATAAGGCTCAATCAGGGTTGGGTGACCCCGTGCCGGCCTTTTTCGCATGCGCCCAAAACGTCTAATTCGCCACCGCAACTCGACGGATTGTCCTGTGAGAGAGTCTCTAAGCAGAAGAGGGTTCATAGGCGCTCTGGGAGCGGGCGCCGCCGCTCTCGCGATGCCGCGTTTGACCCCCGGCGGCGAAACTCCCCGAAAGCCGAACTTCGTTTTCCTCCTCTGCGACGATCTGGGCTACGGCGATTTGGCCTGCTACGGCAACCCTGTCATCAGAACCCCGAACCTCGACAAGCTGGCATCAGAAGGAATCCGGCTGACCGATTGTTACTCCGCCGCGCCCGTCTGCTCGCCAGCCCGAGCAGGCATCATGACCGGGCGAAATCCCTACCGCTCCGGAATCACCGATTGGATTCCCGCCGGCTCCGGGATTTACCTCAAGCGGCAGGAAGTCTCCGTAGCGTCCTTGTTGAAATCGGTTGGCTACGCCACCTGCCACAGCGGAAAATGGCATCTCAGCAGCACGCTCGACGGCTCAGAGCCGACCCCCGGCGACCACGGCTTCGATCATTGGTTCTCGACACAGAACAACGCTGCTCCCAGCCACCGCAGCCCCGTCAACTTCATCCGGAATGGCAAGCCTGTGGGTCGCCTGGAAGGTTGGTCAAGCGCCCTCATCGTGGACGAGGCCATCCAGTTCATCCGAAGGGTCAAGGACAGGCCCTTCGCAGTTTTCGTGTGGTTCCATGCGCCGCACGAGCCTGTCGCCACCGCCGACGAATTCCTGAAAATCTACTCTCACGTTGATGACCCGACCAAGGCGGTCTATTACGGCAGCGTCACCCAGATGGACCACGAGGTCGGACGCTTCCTGAAAGCGCTCGACGAGATGAAGCTCAGCGACAACACCCTCGTCATGTTCACCAGCGACAACGGGCCCGAGACGCTTCGCCGTTACCGCGGCGCCGGACATTCCCACGGCTCGCCCGGTCCCCTTCGCGGGATGAAACTTCACCTCTACGAAGGCGGCATCCGCGTCCCCGGCATCATTCGCTGGCCCGGTCATACCAGGCCGGGGCAGACCTGCCACGAACCCGTCAACGGCACAGATGTCCTTCCCACATTCTGCGAGATTGCGGGAGTAAAAGTCCCAGCGGACACACCGATTGACGGCACAAGCATCCTCCCCATGTTCATCGGTAAGCCCATCGAGCGAGAGGTCCCGCTCTACTGGCGTTACGACAAAGCTCTCGGCGGCCCAAAGCACGCCATGCGCATCGGGAACTGGAAGCTCCTCGCCGACGCCGTTCTCGATAGATTTGAGCTTTACAATCTCGAAACCGACCCCAGCGAGACCACCGACCTGTCCACGAAAGAACCCGCCCGCCTCAAAGAGATGTCCGCCATGATTCAGGAATTGCACAAGCGAGTGGAATCCGATCCGGTCTGAGGCCCCTTGCGACCGGGTCCCCGTCTTACGCTCCAGTGAAGGCATCCGGGGGGTGCGCGAGGAGGTCAGCAGCTACGCGCTGTCCCCACTGGGGCCAGAGTACGAGGACCTTGTAGAAGCGGAGCGGTTCGGTGGTTGAGGAACCGTCCAGCCATTCGATGGGACCATCCGCGTCAGGAAGGAGGACTGCCACCTCAATCCAGGTTTGCTGATCCACGCTGGCAAGAATGTGATATTCGCGTCCTGCCTTTCCCTGCCAACGGAAGCCAATCTCGTTTTCCGCCCTGATCACCTCCGCGATCTTGAACAGGGAGGCGGGGGCAGTCGGATCGGTGCCGGCGGTTTGCTCGCCGAGATTGTCAAAGCCGTCATTGTCCGGGTCGCCGAGCGGACCGTCGTCTCCGGTTGGGATAAGTGGATCGAGCCCGTACCTGATTTCCCATCCATCGTCCAGGCCGTCGTCGTCGGTATCGCGGTTGGTTGGGTCGGTACCCAGATCGTATTCCATGAGGTTGTTCAGGCCGTCGAAATCAAAATCGTCTTCGGCCCCTTGCTTGGCGATGTCGCCGAAATACCGAATTTCCCACCCGTCCACCAAGCCATCGCCGTCGGCGTCAACCGAGGCCCAGTACGGCGACTCAAAGGCCCCCATGTCGAACCCGCCTCCTTGTGGGCGAGCGTTCCCATCAAAATCGTCCGACGGTGCATCCAGCGCATTTCCCACATCTATGCACGGAGACAACTTCGTCAGCCGAAAATCCCCCGTCGCTGTATCAACGAAGAGCGGGTCGGCATGGATATTTCCCTCCCCCGGATAGACGCCAGGGCCGCTGAAATCGGAATAGCTTACCGTTATTGTCGAGCCATCTTCCAGCGTCACCGGCTGCGGGCAATCCCAGATAACACAGTTGCGCGCGGTTCCTTTTCCGCCGCCGGGGTCCGAGCCTTCTCTTTCGAGATGAAAGAGCCGTAGCCCTACCCCACAGTCCACAATCGTGTTATTGATGAGGAGCGGGTCACATTGGTTTTCGATGGCAATCCCGGCGGTCGTACAATTGTACACGATATTGTTTGCGAGGTATGGCGTGCAGCTGTTGCGGAGGACAATTCCGTGGTTGCCGCAGTTTGCAACAACATTCCCCGTGATGATAGCGGAGCACCGGTCGGGATGAAGCGCGTCATCCTGCGAGCCGATGAACCGATTGTTTCGGATGACTGGCGGCGGGTCCGACTCGAAGTCCAGGTCCACCCCGTCGTTATCGCCGCGCATGTCGGTGAAAAGGCAGTTCTCGACGAGGACGTAGCACTGGTTCGTGTGAATTCCTTCCCCGATGGAAAGGAAGCGGCTGTTGTTAACATGCGCCGTCGCCCCAGCGGAAAGGTCAATCCCGTCGCCTTCGGCAGTTGGGCTTTCGTCGGGAAGTTTCTGGAAAGTGCATCCGTCCACGTCGAGGTGGCATGCGACGACCGCAACCGCTCCAACGTAATCTTTCCCGCCATAGGAGCTGGCGCTCGACGAATATTCCACAATGCAGTGGACGAGACGATTGTTCCCCTGCGTCCCGTCAAAAGCGATGTTCCCCCACGTGCTGCCATCGCCGTAATGCGTGAAGGTAATCGGCTGCTCCTCTGTTCCGTCGACGACAAGCTCGCCGAAAACTATGAGCGAAACCGAGTCCTTCAGCATGAGCTTCGTCCCGGGCTCGATCCGCAGCACCGCCCCCGGCTGGACGACCACGGTTTCCTTGACGACGTACGGGCTTGGCGTCGCAACCCACGATGTGTCTTCCGTGATTTCCCCACCAATCCGACGAGATTGCGGCACATACACTATCTCCGCCGTGCCCCTATCCACGACATTCTCCTCGGCGTCGAGCGCTTCCACGACGACGTGGTTCTCGCCCGGCGAAAGAGAAATCTCGCCACGCCACGTCCCGTCCGCCGGATTGAACTCCGCCTGCGCAGCACTGATCGCCACCGAAACTGTCGCGGGAATGGGCGCCGTGCCACTCACCATCAGCGTCTCCGTCCCCACGATCCACGTCTGCCCATCCCTCACGATGTCCGTCGTTATCCGCAACGTGGGGATGAGAGAAAAATCGCCGCTGTCTATGGCGGTGTTATGCCCCTCGATTGCCAGGACATTTTTCCCCTCATTTAGAAGGTCGCTCGCCTTCCCCAGGTTGATCGTTTCGGGTGTCCCTGCCTCGTGAGAGGAAGCCGGTGTCTGAAAGTCAATCGGCGGCTCCGGCATATGGCGGTCGGCCACCTTATCCCCGTTCAGATAGGCGATGAAGCCGTCGTCATAATCAATCACCAATTGAACCGTTCCGGTTTCAATCGGCGGCGAAAGGAAGAACTCTTTCCGGATATAGACCGTCATGTAGTTCCATCGCATATCCGTCAGCTCGGTCGCGTCGTCACCGTCGCCATATCCGAACCCGCTCGGGCCGGTTTCCCAATCCAGGTCATAAAACTCGATTTCTTTCCAACCCGTGTCCGGAGTGCTCGGTGGCTTCGTCCCTCGGAAGAATCGCCAATCTTCCCCGACCTTGATCAGCTCCTTCCCTGCCGCTGGGACGTTGACGGTCATTGAGCGGACGTTTCCATTCGCTAAAACGATCGCTGTGAAACAGAGAAGACACGACATCCTTTCCGCAAGACTTCTCATCGTTGCACCTCAACCAGAACAGCCGTTTTATAGAATGCGCCCAAACTTGTGAGCGCTGGCTCACGACGAGGCGCCCGGAGAATCATCAGGGCAAGACCTCCAACCTGTAATACCGGTGCTCGTCTCCGTTGGAAGTCCCGTCGAACCACTCCGCCTGCCCGTCCCGTCCGGGGTCTATGATTGCCGCTTCACTCCAGGAACTCAGGTCCACGCTCCGCAACACGCGGTATGTCTTCCCCGTCCTTGCTTGCCACCTCAATCCTGCCGTGTCCCCGGAAGGAAGAACCTCGACGATCTCAAACACAGAATCTGGATCAATAGGCGACGTCCCCGCGACGAACTCCTGGTAATTCGTCTTTCCATCCCCGTCGGGATCGCCTTGCGCTCCATCGTTGCCGAGAGAGCCAACCGGGTCAAACCCATACGACGCCTCCCAGCCATCGGGCATCCCGTCGCCGTCGCTGTCGGAAACCGTCGGGTTTGCGCCCGCGTCGTATTCGGTCAGGTCCTTCATTCCATCGTTGTCAAAGTCTCCGTCGGCGTTCCGAGCGAGGCTGCCGAAGTAGTGAACTTCCCAGCCGTCTGCCATCCCGTCGCTATCGGTGTCAACAAACCGCCAATACGGAGACTCGTAGGCGCCAATGTCGAAACCGCTAGCCCGAGGGCGCGGGCTGCCCAGCAAGTCCTCCGCGGGGGCGTCCGTCGCCGTCCCCGTGTCAACGCACGGAGAAAGCTTGGTCAGTCGAAAATCCTTATTCGCGCCGTCGGCGAACCGTGGGTCCGCGTTGACGTTGCCCACTCCTGGCCACACCGAGGCTCCCTCAACGTCGGAATAAGAAACGCTTGCCGACGACAGTGTGTCCAGAACGACCTCCGTTCCGTTTCCCCACAGGATGCAATTCACTACGGTTGCGTTCCCACCGCCGCGACCGGCAGTCTTCTCGTAGCCGTGAATTCCGACCTGATTGTTGACAATCGTGTTGTTGATGATGAGCGGCGTAGAGCTATCCATGACACCGATTCCCGTCCCGTTCGAGGCCACAACATTGTTCTCCATACGCGGGCTGGAGGCGCTTCCGACGGAAATCCCCTTTCCCGCGCAGGAATAAATGAGGTTCCCGGTGA
>CAZFAP010000220.1:0-6751 GCA_964516325.1 uncultured Verrucomicrobiota bacterium | reverse complement strand
GACGGGCTCCGGCGCCCCTTTCACAGCCACTCGATAGCCGTGGTCATCCCGATGGAACGTCGCCATCATCTTCACGTCCGAATCAAAAGCCTCCTCTCGCACCTCGGGCATGTCCACGAGAAGGCGATCGCGAAGAATCCCACCCTTGATGCCCGCGACCAGAAGCGCCGCCTCCAGCGGGTCGCCCACGGTCTTGTCCTCCGCGCCCGCATCTTCTCTGCGCAGCGATGCATTGTTGCACAGCACCCCGATTTCCAGCGCCTCCCGAAGAAGCGTGTTGTCCAGCGTGTCAATGTGCTTCCCGTTTTTTGTGAACGCTCCCTCAATCACCAGCGGCTCAGGATTCACCGCGATGTCGCCCGAGTCCACGGCAATCCGGGTCACTGTCAGGCGGTTCTCCGTGAGGGTGCCGGTTTTATCGGTGCAGATGACGCTCGTTGCGCCAAGCGTCTCCACCGCCGACAGACGATTCACCAGAGCATTCCGGCGCGCCATTCGCCACATCCCCCGCGCGAGTGCGATCGTCGCCACCACAGGAAGCCCTTCCGGTATGGCCGCCACCGCCAGCGCGATCGAAGTCTCGATCATGAGAAACAGTTCTTTCCCGGCTGCTATGCCCCCTACCGCCACGACCACCGCAATTGCCAGGGTCGCCCAGATCAGTTTCTGACCCAACTGATCGAGCCTCTTTTCCAGCGGTGTCGCCTCTTGCTCAACCTCTTCGACCAGCGACGAGATTTGTCCCAGCTCCGTGCTCATCCCCGTGGCGACAACGGCGCCCTCTCCGGAGCCTCGCGTTATTGACGTCCCCTTAAACAGCATGCTTCTCCGCTCGGCTAAAGGAGCGTCTTCCTCCACCGGCTCCAGTCCCTTGCTGACAGGCGCCGATTCTCCGGTGAGGGTTGACTCATCCGCCTGGAGCTTCGACGCCTGAACCAGCCGAATGTCTGCGGTGATTAAGTCGCCCCCTTCGAGAACCACGATGTCTCCGGGGACGAGTTCTTCGGCGGGAATCTCACGAAGCTCCCCTTCGCGGCGGACTTTTGCGCTCACGCCCCCCAGCCGCCGCAGGGCTTCTATGGAACGGGTGCCCTTCAGCTCGGTGAAAAATCCAATCAGGGCATTGATGACGATAACGACCACAATGGCGATCCCCTCGATCCAGTCGCCCATAGCGAATGACAGGCCCCCCGCCACCACGAGAAGCACCACGATAAGGCTCTTGAACTGATTCACGAGGATCAGCCAGGGACTCCTCCTCTTGATTTCCTTGAGCCGATTCGGCCCGTGGCGCTCGCGCCGGACCTCCACGTCCGCAGCGTCGAGTCCTCTCTCCGCGGAGACGCCGAGGTTCCGAAGAACTTCTTGCCACAATTGCGCCCACGGCTTTTCCGGCAGTTCTGCCATTGTTCCCGTTAAGAATTGTAAGGTTTCAGACTCTGATTGTCCGGGCGGGTCGCCTCGCGGAAACAACCTCTGCCTCTCTGAAGGCGCCGGGGCTTTTGACCAGGCCCTGGCGCCTCTGAGCAAGCACGACATCGCCCGTAGAGATAACCAGCCGCGTCCTGACTTTGTTCCGTGCGCCGTTGCTCAATCTCGAGTTGCGAGGCTCGCCCCATTCGGAAGGGCTGACATCGAGCCACCAGCCGCAGCGTGCTGAACACGCCGAACCCGCATCGTATCAGCTCGCTCCCCATGCCCAGGAAATAGTAGTGGGCTTCAGCGTCCCTGTCCACAGGATTTGCGCCAGACCGCTCGCGCCCGTTACCCCTTCACGGATAGAACAGAGATAACAGTCCACCCCTTGCCTCTGGGAAATTAGGTCTTGGAGCGGCTTTCCGCCTGTGGTAGTCTTTCGTCAAGCGGCACACAATTGGCATTCAGCGACGGTGAGCCGTGTTGATCACTGGGTCTGTCGAAATATTCCGCCCGGGTCGCATCGCATGCCGTATCCGTCAACCGGAGGTGAGTCAGCGTGGCGAAACTCGTCAAGAGTGATTCGCGGGCGAGAAAGATCGGCCTTCCGCCAGGGACTCTTTTGCACGTTGGCGAGAGAAGAGCCGAGAAGGTAAAGATCACCATCATTGACTACGACGAGGTCTCCGTCGAGGAAAGGGAGGTGGAAAACGTCGAGGAATGTTTTCCGTTCAAGGACAAGCCCTCCGTGATTTGGATCAACATAGACGGGCTTCACGATCTCGAGGTCATCGAGAAGCTTGGAGCCCACTTCAATTTTCACCCCCTGGTCCTCGAGGACACCGTTACCGCAGGGCAGCGCCCGAAAATGCAGGACTTCGAGGATTACATCTTCGTCGTCCTGAAGATGCTCTATTTTGAAAGTGGAAACAATGACGAGGTCATTGCAGAGCAAGTCAGTCTATTTGTCGGCCCCAATTTTGTCATCTCCCTCCAGGAGAATCCCGGCGACGTCTTTGACCTGATCCGAGAAAGGATTCGCTCCGGCAAGGGGAGAATACGGAAAATGGGGAGCGACTATCTCGCCTATTCTCTGATTGACGCAATCGTTGACAACTACTTCCTCATACTGGAGAAGCTCGGCGACGACGCCGAAACTCTTCAGCAGAAAGTGGTCGTTGACCCGAGACCCGAAACCCTCCGACGCGTTCATGGACTGAAGAGGGAGCTCATATTCTTGAGGAGGTCTGTCTGGCCGCTGAGGGAAGTAATATCTGGTCTGGAGCGAGGAGAGTCACCGCTCATCAAGAAGCCAACAAGACAGTACCTCCGAGACGTGTACGACCACACGATTCAGGTGATTGACACGACCGAAGCCCTGCGTGATATTCTTTCCGGCACCCTCGAGATTTATCTCTCCAGCGTCAGCAACCGGTTGAATGAGGTCATGAAAGTGCTGACCATCATCGCCACGATCTTCATCCCCCTGACTTTCATCGTCGGCATCTACGGAATGAATTTCACCACGCAGATGCCGGAACTGCACTGGCGCTACGGCTATCTGTTCGTCTGGATCGTGATGCTCGCTGTCGTCGGTTTGATGCTGTTCTATTTCAAGAGAAAGAAGTGGCTGTGAAGCCGCCCGCGGAGTTCCGAAGGGTTCTCTCAGAGCCTTGTGGTTCCCATCGGCTCGCTTCGGCCGCTCCTCGCTTCGGGTAGATTGATTTCGAGATTAGCTCAGATAGGCAAATGATGCGAAAGGAGGAAACGATGGATCAAAGAGCAGGTCAGTTGCTGGCTGTCGTTCTTCTCGGAGCCGTTTTCTGCTTGCTGTGCCCGGGTCGGCTTGGCGCCGCCGAGCAATCGGCTTTTGTCGGTCGCTGGGATATCACGATTGCCAATACGGGCGACACCTTCCGCTCGTCTTGGCTGGAAGTCGCCGAGACCGACGGAAAACTCTCCGGAAAGCTCCTCTGGCGCTGGGGAAGTGTTACGTCGGTGAAGTCGGTGGAGATTGTGGGCGATGGACTTCGCGTGACGAGGTCCGAGACGTACGAGGACAAGCCGGTGGATGTCGTTTACGCGGCTAACCTGGTTGACGGCAAGCTCCTCGGCTCGGTGAAGAATCCGGATGGGTCGCTGTTCCAGTGGACGGGTGTCCCCGCCGTCGAGAAGGCCGATGTTTCGGGCACGTGGCTACTGACAGCTCAAGGTCCGAGAAGGACTATCACTGTGACGCTCGTTCTCAAGCAGGAAGGTGTTAACGTGTCTGGCAAATACATAGGCGGTCGTCAGAACCGGGAGCTTGACATCCGGGAAGGCAAGCTCGATGGCTCAAGAGTGACGTTCTCCATTGCGTTTCAGCGTGCCGGGGGAGAGGAAGCTGCCGTGAAGTATTCCGCTGAGATCCAGGGCGACAAAATGACCGGGACCGCTCAGACCGAAGGACGCGCCAATGCGATCCAGTTCACTGCCCAGCGAGAGAGGAAGTGGGGCGAGCCGGTCCAGCTTTTCAATGGCAAGGACTTGGCCGGCTGGCAGCCCAGAGACTCCCGGCGCGAATCTCACTGGTCCGTGCAGGACGGCATCCTGGTCAATCGCCCCCCGGATCAGGACATCGTCACCGAGAAGAAATTCAAGGATTTCAAGCTTCACGTGGAGCTCAGCCTCGCAAAGAATAGCAACAGCGGCGTTTATCTCCGCGGCCGGTATGAACTTCAGCTCCTCGACGACTACGGCCGCCCGCCGAACGCGCACAGCAACTGCTCCATCTACAGCCGTCTGGCGCCGTCCGCGAACGCCAGCAAACCGGCGGGGGAATGGCAGACTCTGGACGCAACTCTCGTCGGGCGGTGGCTCACGGTCGTCCTGAACGGCCAGACCATCATGGACAACGTTCATCTCGACGGGATCACGGGAGGCGCCCTCGATCCCAACGAGGAGGAGCCCGGGCCGTTCACGTTCCAGGGAGACCATGGACTCGTGCGCTTCCGAAAAATCGAGGTTACGCCTGCGCTGGATTGACCGGCAGCATTGTTATTGCCCGTAAGTTCCTGGCGCCTCGATTGATGCGCAGAGCATGACAGCTCCTGAAGCGGTCGCCTCCGCGCGCCGGTCCGCGGTTCGTGCGCGAAGCCCTCGGGGTTATTTTGGGCCGGGGTCCCGCTTCACGCGGTAGAAACACGGACTCACCGAACCCGCGCCATCAATCGTGCACTTCGTACCCGCGATGGGCCAGTCCATGCCTGCGACCGGCTCCCAGTCTCCCTGCAAGTCGCTTGTGTGTTCGACGGTATAGACGAAGGAGCCCGGGGCTATCTCCAGCCAGTTCAGGGTGATTGTGCCCGATTGGTCAACGGCAATCTCTGTCAAGAGCGGCCGCTCATCGCTGGCTTTGAAAATCGTTATGTTCTCCGGGTCGGTCGTGACCGCATACCCCTCCGCCAAGACGATATTCTTCGCGCTCTGGAGATATGTCCGGAAAACGCCCGTCCTGTCCGGATTCATGGAGTCAACGTTCGTGTAGCCTCTTCGGATGGCGGCGGGGATCAGCACGTTCTTCGACGCCCAGTAATCGAGGGCGAAGGGGTCGAGAGACGCCATGAGCGTGTCCAATCGGCTGGCGTCGCCGTAACTCGTCGCCGGACCGTTGCCTGCCTGTCCCATGGGATTCGCATTGACCCAGAGCGCATCGAGAATGTTCAGCGTCGGAAGCCCCAGACTGACGAAAAGCGACCCCATGGAGCCGGTCGAAAGACGATTGTGCGCGTCCGAGAGAGTCTGTGACTGAACGCCCATGTAGTGCTTCACGCAGCCCGTTACGGCGAATCCGCTGTGCGATTTGAGAACCGGAAGGTTGATGACCTTCAGTCTCTCCTTGTTGTAAGTCCCCGTCGGCTTGGCAGGAATGTAGATGCCATATTTCAGGCTGATTCGCGTGCCATAGGGCGTTGTGAATTTTGGGTAGGAGACGCGTAACCCACTGCGGGGGTCCGGCGTCGCCTCAAGGACGTACCCATCTCTCGTGTCGGCATTGCGAAACTCGGCGACCTGTCGCTCGCGAACCGTATCCCATAAGAACGTCGAGACCTTGTGAGACGCCGAGAAAAGGTTGACCACGTCCTGGGCGGACTGCCCATGGTCGTCTGCGTTGCTATTGGCCCAGTTCAAGCTGCCCCTGCTCTGGCCGTTATCGGCGACGACTATCTCGCCGGTGAACCCGTCCGGATGCTGGGTGATTCTGTAGATCAGGCCCTTGAGGAGGTCGGTGTTCGAGCCGCCCCGTTCTTCCCACTGGCAGTTGACCTTTATCAGAACGACATCATCCGCCCCGATTAAGCCACTGGGCGAGAAAGCGATTCCGCGCTTTTCGGTGCGATAAAAACAGAGGCCGCGCACGCCCATGAAGTCTATGAGCCTGTCCAGACCGAGGTGCCGGAAATCCTCCGGGCCGCCGCCTCCCTCGACGACAAAAATGGAGGCTGAGGGGGAAAGGATTTCGGCCATTCGATCCGCTGCTTCCTGAAGCTGCTGCAGCCGCGCACTCTCCGACGGGCTAAAGCTCCTTGCGGCGACGAATCCGAGCAGGGCGAGGGCCCCGACTCCGAGCACCACCGGGACGGCCCGAGAAGCAGTCAGAAGGGGGCGCAGTTTCCAGCGCATCCGATGAAGCAGCCCAATGAAAGACACGCCGAGCCACGCGTGAACGTTCGCCGCCGCGACTCGCTGGCACGGATAGAGCATCCGCGTCGGTCTCGCCCCGCTGCGAAGCAACAGCCAGAGGAAGCTCGATATTCCGAGGAAAGAAAGACTCCAGAAGAACTTGCCGGAAATCCACCGCCAGAGTTTTGCGGGATAGTGCGCGATGCGGCCAAACACGAGTCGGGGATGCTTCATTGTCCTGACAACCTCCTTGAATACGCGCTGATTAGCAGACCTGCAATCAAGTGTATCACACTTCGCAGAGCCAAGGGGGAATGGCAAACGGGTTCGTCTGCAAAAACATCCTTGAACGAAGCTTGGTTCCCGGAGGGGGGACGGGAGGGGAAGGCATTTCTGATTTGGGTCGTGGGAAAAGGAACCGCAGTCTCTCGTGAGGTTCGCACACCCGGAGACCATGAAAATGCGGTCTCGGCAACCCTGATTTCTGAGCCCGTCTGATTCTGTTTCCTCTCGCCAAGACGCAAAGGACGCCAAGAGTATACAGGAAGTGCTTCTTTGCTTGTTCGCGGCTTTGCGAGAGGTGTCCCTGCTCGCCGCGTGGCGGTCATTCTCAGGGCAGATGAACGCGGATGAACGCAGAAAGAGGGGGAGAGCACATATAATAAAAAGGCGC
>CAZFAP010000219.1:0-6771 GCA_964516325.1 uncultured Verrucomicrobiota bacterium | reverse complement strand
TGAACTCGTAGAAGCTGTTGGAGGTGGTGTAGGTCCAGAAATACTCGGGGCCGAGTTTCAGGGCGAGCTGATAACTCGTGGCGTCGAAAACAGGGGGCCATTCCAGCCGGAAGCCAAGTTCGCCTCCGGGGAGGTCCAGCGGCTTGATGACGAAATTGCCCGGGGCGACCTTAGGCGGATTAATGGCCCGGACGAAGTAAAGGACTTCATCGTCATGCGCGCCGGTCTCGCCGGTTACGTGCAGATTGAAAGTCAGGGTGTAGCCGATCTGTGTGCCTGGGGGAGTAAACGTGGCGGTCACGTTGTTGGCGTTGGTTATGGTTATGTCGGGGTCGCCAGGTTTTTTGATCTGGCTCCAGGCATAGGTCGTAGTCTTAATGGACTTGCTGCCATCGAGGGTGGCAACCTCGTTGCCATACACATAGGTGTCTGGGCCCGCCCTGGCAAGGGTCTTCGGCTCATAGCCGGGCAACTTGAACTCGCTGAAAACCATGTTGGTTGCGACGGTTTGTTCATGGCTGGTCAGAGCCAGTCCCGCGTACAGGGGAAAGGTGAAGTTGGTGTTTGTGTGGGTGGTGGCGCCCTGGGTCCAATCTGTACCGTCGGTCGAGTAATAGCCTGTGAATGTGGATGAGGCGACATCAAAGTCAAGCCTCAGGTAGTAGGGATACGCGAGGCCATCGCTCGCGACATGCATGTTGTTGCCCAGGAAGTCCGGCTCCGCACCACCAGTATCGTCAATGTTTCTCCACTGGAGAACGGCTTCGCCGCCGTCGGGACCGCGGGTCCCGGCGTAGAAAGTGTACTTGGAACCCGGGGTGACCGAATCCCGGATCATGACGCCTGCCTTGGCCCAGCCGTTGGAGCCACCCTGGAAGCTCCCGTCCAGACGGATGGAGATCCTTATGTTCCCCGGTTCTGGTATTTCCCTGTAGATGAACGCGCAGCCGTCCTGGGCGTCCCAGATGTCATGTCCGGCGGCGGTTACGTCGTAGCTCTGTGCAACTGCATCGAAATCCAATGAGGGGTCCGGCATGCTGCCGTCCGATGTTCCGGCGAGCTTAATGAACGTGAGTTCCCAATCGTCGCCGATGGGAACCCCGGGCACCGTCCCGTCGCTCGTGATGGTCGAGAAGGCAGGTGATGCGAAAAGAAGAATGGGAAGAAAGACAATTCCGACGAGCAAGAGTTTGTTCCGCGCCATAGTAACTCTCCTTTTTTGTGTTCAGAAAGTTGTGCTGTTTGTTTTCCGTTGAGAGAGCAAACAAACTGAGAAAGAACGAAGGCTGGGGTCTGTGAAGGGGTGGCATTGGCACCCTCCCGACAAACCTACCCACCGCAGCCCGAAACTGCATCGTAAAATTGGCACAAAGTCCAGACCTTGTCAAGTGTTTTTCAAGCGAAACCAGCGAAATTTTTTCAGGCTTCCCCAAGAGCGGTTGGGGGCTCCGGGAAGCAGGGGTCTTGCCGGTCCTAAGCCACAGGGCGCCACGAAGCGCTGGCCGCCCCTTTTTGTTCGTTCGGGGCACGGTTGCGCTCCCCGGACAGTCCTCGCCCGGGGCTGAGCGGTGTCCCCCCGTTGTCAAGGCGCCCGGTCACGCAGTGCTTCTATCGGTGACGTTCTCCCACCCGATTCCGAGTTTTTTGAGGGCGTAGCCGACCTCACGGGTGTAGTCGCCGTAGCAGGTCATCCAATGGAATCCTCGCATGTCTTCGAGGAGCTTTTTCCAGTCGCCCTCGATCTCAATGTCAACCTGGCAGCGGCAGATGTCGTAAAAGGGATGGTCAATGATTTTGCCTCGACAGCCGACCCATTTCTTGGAGGCGAAATCGGGGATGAGGTTGGTGATGACCTGGCCTTTTCGCATGTTGACTTTTGGGGCGGCGCCATAATCGGACTCGAAATGCGTGTGGATTTCGGTCGGCTCGAAGTCTTTGCCGTTCATTCTCCGGGGGCCGGTGCAGTGGGCGATGGTCGTGATGCCATCGTAAATATATGTCGGGTCGTTGAAGAACATGGGCTTGCCGGAGATGTGGCGCAGAAGGATGCCGGAAGGGATGACGACAAAATCGGATTCGCAGAAAGCCATAAGCCCTTCATCGTTGAGAAGACTCAGGGGCAAGCACGCCGTTGTTTGAGCCATGGGCATGATCGTCCCCATGCAACTGTTGACCGTAATGGCGTTGGCGCCTGCTTGCTGCATGAGGTCTTTGAAGACTTTCGTCAAAAGGAAAGCGTTCACGACGAATTTCTTGTCCGTGTTGAGGGAAATGCCGTCCTGGGCGAGGAATTCATTTGCCTGCCGCTCGGCTTCCTGGACAGCTTTCTCGTCCGCTCTGACTTTTTCGATCATGGGCTTGAGGTCGGCGTACGTGACGGGCTTTATGTCGAGCTTCCAGATTTCACGAGCGGTCTTGGGGCCCAGCTCGTAGCCGACTCCCCAACCGCTGGCATCGCCGATGGCGAGGATTTTTGTGCCGAGGGCGTTTTTGAGCCCGTACAATGCCCGGAGTCGCCAGAGGACTTCGTCATATTTGTCCACCACGACGTCCCAGACGTCCATGCGGGGCTGCTTGTACTCGTCGGTTGCTTTGCGGAGGAAGTGCGGATGCGCGATTTCGTACCAGAGATATATCGGGCCGGACTTGTGTCTGAGAAACATAACGTTGGGTTTTTTGGAGGAGGCGATGGTTTCGAGGTGGCCTCCACCACCGATTCCGGCGTAAAGGAGGATGACATCACAGTCGGCGTCACGGACGGCGGCGGCTTGTTCGCCGCTTTTCACCGGGGCGATTGGGAGAATCTCGATGGGGAAGTCGGATTTGGCGGCGAGGTTTTTCAGCTCGTCCTGGATCCTATTTATCTCTTGGTCCACGTCGGCTTGAGTTTTGAGTCCGCCCCATGATCGCCAGGACGTGGCTTCCCTTCGCTGATAGAATTCGTAGACGAGGGCCGGTTTGACTTTGAGGGCGGAACCGATTTGGGCCATTCCGCCGCTGGAGCCTGCCTGGGCGAAGCCTTTCCGGGGGGATGAGATCGCCCAGGCTCCAAGGCCAGCGGCGCCAAGGCTCAGCAGAAAATCTCGGCGAGAGACACCTTTGGCGTCGGCACTTCCGGCAAGGAAGCCGTTGGGTGTGGCGTGAGAGCAGCAACCGTGGGCGACGGGCCCTGATTCGCTTGGACGACGCGTAGTTGAAGCCATTGTGAACCTCCTCCTGTTTGTAGCCCGCCAACAAGACGGGCGATGAATTCACAGACCGAGAATTTGCTTCACTTTATCCGCCAAACGCTTCGCGCTAAGTCCATGGTAATCGAGGAGAACCGCCGCGCAGTCCGAGCCCGGGATGAACGTTACGGCGGCGCCGTAAACCGCGATGCCTTTTCCGGAGAGAGCCGCGGCGACAGCTTCGCCGATTCCGCCTTCGGCATAATGGTCTTCAGCGACGAGGATTTTCGAGCCTGCAGCGGAAACGTTCTTTGCGAGTTCCTCTGCGGCAAGCGGCTTGACGCAATACAGGTCAATCACGCGGATGTTTATTCCTTCGGCTTTGAGCATCTCGTGAGCTTTGAGGGCTTCGTGGACGGTAACTCCGGCGCCGGCAAGGCAGATGCGGTCGGTCGGGCTCTGGCGCAGGACTTTCAGGCCGCCAATGGGGAAGCGCTCATCGTTTCCGTAGATCACGGGCGTTTTCGGGCGAGAGGTCCTGATATAGGCGATGCCGGCGTGTCGCGCGGCTTCGACGACGAGTCTCTCGGTGGAGACGGCATCGCAGGGATAAAGGACGACGGAGCCGGGGATTGAACGGAAAATGGCGAGGTCCTCCAGAGCCATCTGCGACGGGCCGTCCTCGCCGATGGAGACGCCGGCATGGGAGCCGCAGAATTTGACGTTGGCTCCGGATACACCTCCCATGCGGATTTGGTCGCAGGCGCGGGTCAGGAAGGCGCCGAAAGTGGACACGAAAGGAATTTTGCCGCAGGTAGAAAGCCCCATCGCTGTGCCGACCATGTTCTGCTCGGCAATGAAACACTCGAAGAATCGCTTCGGGTGAGCCTTCATGAAAACTTCGGAGAAAGTCGAGTTTTTGACGTCGCCGTCGAGGGCGACGACTCGTGGGTCAGCGGCGCCGAGCTTCGTCAAAGCCATTCCGTAGCTCTGGCGTGTGGCGACCATATCCCCGAGTTTGTAAGCGGGCGGCTCCACGTGAGGTTTGATTGTCGGCGAAGAGGCTCCAGCCGGGGCAGGCTTCTTGATTTCGGTCACTTGAGGTCTGTCCGGGGCGAGAATCTGCTTGAGGGCCGCTTCAGCCTCTTCTTTTGTGAAAGGTCTGCCGTGGTAGCCGTTCTTGTCCTCGGCGAGGAAAACACCCTTTCCCTTGATTGTTCGGGCGATGATGGCGACGGGTTTTCCGTCGGATGATTTTGCCGAATCAAAGGCTTTCAGAAGGGCATCGCAGTCGTGACCATCAACGGTGATCGTCCGCCAGCCGAAAGCCGAGAATTTCCGGACATACACGTCCAGGTCGTGCCCGTACATCGTTTCCTGGCTCTGGCCGAGGCGATTCACGTCAATGACCGCGACGAGGTTATCAAGCTTGTAGTGGGCGGCAAGGGCAGCCGATTCCCAGACGGCTCCTTCGGCGGTTTCGCCATCGCCGAGGAGAACGTAGGCTTTGCGGTCAACTTGGTCGAGGTATTTCCAGCAAAGCGCCATGCCGACTCCGACAGAAAGCCCTTGCCCGAGGGAGCCGGTGGCAACATAAGCCCACGGGAAACGGGGAGTCGGGTGTCCTTCCAGGTCGCTGTCCAGAGTCCGCAACGTCATAAGACGGTCGAGAGGGAAAGCACCCGCTTCCGCAAGGGCCGCGTATAGAAGCGGGGCGGCGTGCCCCTTTGAAAGGATGAACCGATCGTTCATCGAGCCATTCGGGTCTTTCGGGTCGTAGCGCATGACCTCGAAAAAAAGACAAGCGGCAATTTCCGCTGCCGAAAGGCACGTCGTCGGGTGCCCCGATCCGGCCTTTGTCGTCATGCGAATGCAATGCACTCGAAGTCTGTTTGCTGTGTCTTGCAGTACTTTTGTCTTCTCTTCTTGACGCATCTCCTTTTCCTTCGCTAAGTAGTGAAGGCTCTCTTCGATCATCCAGTCGGAGGCCTTGTGCTGAAGTTCCACCGACGTGTACCGGTCGCGGAAATCGCGCAGCGCCCCCGCCCAACCGAGCTTCAGCCAGCGCTTCTGCCTTCGCGCGAGCTTATCGGGCTTTCTGCCCGCTGGGTCTGTGCGGTCCTCAGCGCTGCTTCCCATCGCTCAATGCCTTTGACCCTCACCACGACTCCAACCTTGCGCCTTTGCCTCACAAAATGCGGATGCCGTAACGGAGCACATTCGCCGCGAAGCTACCCGCCTCCGCGTGCTGGAGGCAAGAAACCGGGAATAAATGAGCTTCGATGTCAAAGCCCACTTCCTTTTGAACCTCTACGATGACGCGCGCCCGCCGCCAGAGGTCCCATGATTCCACCCCTTCCATGAACGCCGCCACGTCAATATCGCTCCAGCGGTCGGCGCGTCCTTCGACGTGGGAGCCGAATACATAGGCGGCGCGCACCACCCCCTCGCGCGCCAGCGCGCTGGCCGCCGCGAGCGCCCGGCGTCTTACTTCAGCATCGAGAGCAGCCATTGGACCGTCTCCTCGGTCTTGCCGAGCGTTGCCTCCGCTTTGGCGGGAGTTCCCGCACTTGCGAGCGATTCGAGCTGTTCGGGGTACCGCGTCTGAATGTAAAACACCGACAATTCAGCCAGAAAATCCGTGTCCTGCGCTTTCAGCTCCAACTCCAACGCCTCCGCCAGCCGGGGCAAGCTGTGTGTGCGCGGCGGGAATTCGCCGGTGCGCTCCACGATGAGGCCTTTCAGAGCCTTCTCCACCGCCTGCTGGCAGCAGAATAGCACGTACAGATACCGGCCTGAAGTCAGCATTGCGCGCGCCGTCTCCAGATCATATCGGGCCTGCTCAGCCCATTTCTGCGCTGTTGGGCTCATCATCTTTCTTGGTCTGTGCCCTTAGGTTACCACGATCGCGTCCCTCAAACACCACCGTCCCCCATTTCGTCTTACGCCCCGTAGGGGGTGGGAAAGCCGCCCGTCCGGGAGAACTCGCACTGTGCCGGAACAATACGCTCCCTTTGAGGTTTGACCCTCAAAACACGCACCGGGTGTACGGGCTTGCCGCCGGAGTATTCGGAATCCGCCCCGCTTCCAGCGGGGCTGAGCGGCTTCCAGGATCTGCAACTAAGCCACCTGTCGCGCAAGGCACCCTGGTATTTCGAGAATTGGCTGAGCACCTACGCTTCCTCCACCGGCGGCGGATTGTCCACTCCCATATCCTGCAGTTGCTGAATCAACGGCGCCAGTTTCTCCCCGATTATGGTCCAGAGGATTTCGTAACGTATCTCGCCATATTCGTGAGCCAGCACATTTCGCAAACCGATCAACGACCGCCAAGGGATGTCGCGATTGTTCTCGCGCGTTTCTGCCGAAACACGCTGCGCCGCTTCTCCGATAATCTCTAAGTTGCGTTCCACAGCGCTGCGGGTCTTGCGGTCCTTGAGAAAATCCTCAAACCCCAGACCCTTTATGAATTCGACGGCCGCTCTCGCGGCATCCAGCATGTCCCAGAGACGTGCCATGTCCTTGGGGTCAGGTTGCATAGATCACCCTGCGCGTTCTCAGAATCTCGTATTTCCTCCAGGGGTTCCGCAGAGCCTCCTTTTCC
>CAZFAP010000218.1:0-6798 GCA_964516325.1 uncultured Verrucomicrobiota bacterium | reverse complement strand
CTTTGGCGGGCAAGCGTTACCCATTGCGGTCACCCACTCAAATACAGCCACACCCCGGCGATGGGAGGAGTGGACAATGCGACTGGAAGGTGATATATCTAAGCGAGATAGTCTTTCGCGGTTCAAGCAAGTAATATGATTTGCCGGAGGTTCCAGCCATGAAGAAGACACATGGGTTCACGCTGATTGAGCTTCTTGTCGTCATCGCTATCGTCGCGACATTGGCGGCGCTGCTTTTGCCGGTGTTGCAGTCAGCAAAAGAGAAGGGGCGAGCCATAACGTGCCTCAGCAACATGCGGCAGATCACGTCCGCGATGTTCATGTACGCCAACGAGTTCGACAGCCGGTTGCCCCATACGGGACGGATGGGGAGAACACCGCAGGGGAGTTACGTCGTTGGCGGGAATTATGTGTCCTATCCGCAGGACCCGGCGTCTTGCCAGCGAATCCGGATAGAAGAAGGGGAACTGTGGACCTACGTGTATGATGGACTCCAGCGGTACAAGAAGATGGACGACGCATGGTACAAGTCGTCGAGTAACGTTTACCTCTGCCCGTCCGCGGCGCCGCCGGGGAAAGCAAGAGGGTTTAGCTACCCCATGAACTGCCGCATCGAGGAAGACAGAAACGGCGCTTTCATGGGGGAGGGAGTCATGCTGACGCTTATCAAGAATCCGTCGAAGACGATCCTGCTGGTTGACGAGTCCGGCTACTCGCTCAACGATGGGCACTTCATGCCGGAATCGAATTTTGATGTCGGGACGGAAATTCACACCGGGGGCGGAAACCTTTCCTTCTGCGACGGGCGTGCGGCGTGGATGTCCCGAAAAGAACTGGATAAGCGGCTGCGCGACATGGAGCAGTTCATGTGGTGGGAGTGAACCGCCGGCCCCTCCTCGAGCCCTTCGGCAAGAGGACGCCCTGGACAGGATAACGGGATGCAGGGCATAGTCCTTTGCGTCCTGTAATCCAGTCCGAGACATCCCAATCGGTGCTTCGTAATGGAGAAGGAGTACGTCATGAGTCTGCGAAATGTTTGGAGATATTCGGCTTTGGCGCTAGCGTGCCTGGGCTGGGCGCTCTGCATCCCGACCGAAGCGGAGGAGTCGTACAGCTTTGTCCTGAAATGGGGGAAATCCGGCTCCGGGGATGGGGAGTTCAACCAGCCGCGAGGTATCGCGGCGGATTTGACGGGAAGCATCTACGTCGCGGACACGAATAGCCACAGGATTCAGAAGTTCGACTCGATGGGGAAATTCCTCGGCAAATGGGGTTCACAGGGCGCCGGCAATGGGCAGTTCTCTGTTCCGCAGGGTGTCGCGGTGGACGTTTCTAAGAACCTCATCTACGTACTCGACTCCGGTAACTTTCGGGTTCAGAAGTTTGACCCGTCGGGAAAGTTCCTGGCAAAATGGGGTTCCGAGGGCACAGGCGACGGGCAGTTTGGGAGGAGTCCATTCGGCGGCGGTCCGTGCGGAATCGCCGTGAGCTGGTGGGGAGAAGTCTTCGTGGCGGACACGTGGAACAGCAGGATTCAGGTCTTTGATGGGGACGGCAAGTTCTTGCGGAAATGGGGCTCCGAGGGTCAGGGGGATGGTCAGTTTGAGGAACCCCGCGGAATTGTGGCGGATTCGGAAGAAATTGTTTACGTGGCGGAATGGAGCAACCACAGGGTTCAGAAGTTCGACTACTGGGGCTCCTTCCGGGACAAATGGGGGCAGAGCGGCATTGGCGACGGGTATTTCAACTCCCCCTCTGCGGTGGCTCTCTATCCGGGAAGTCTCTCCTCGATGAATAAGGAAGTTTTCGTCGTTGACACCTACAACCACCGGGTTCAGAAGTTCGACCATTGGGGAGATTTCCTGACCAAATGGGGCTCTCGTGGGGATGACGACGGCGAGTTCTATATTCCCGGCGGAGTCGCGGTGGATTCCGCGGGAAATGTTTACGTGGCGGACACCCAGAACCACAGAATTCAGAAGTTTCGACCGGATTACCGCGCCAGAGGAATAGTCGGGCCGCCCGATTCACCGACCATAGAATGGAACAGCGCGGTCGGCAGAGAGTACAGAATCTGGGTCTCATCGGACCTGCTCAACTGGACAACCGCCAGCAGACAGAATGGCTGGGGCGTTGGCTTCAACTACTGGACCGACGACGGCAATCATCCGCTTGGTCCGCCTTCCGGGCAGCAACGCCGTTTCTACCGGGTTCAGGAAGAAACAGCCAGCGGGTATTGGTTCCTGATCCTGACACCAGCCGAATTCCAAAACGCTCTTCTGCCGCTGTTGGCTCATAAGAATGCAACCGGCATGCGAACGATGCTTGAGACGCTGGAGTCCATTTATGCGGACCCGGCATATTCCGGTGGACGGGACCCGCAGGAAAAGATCAAGCTGGCAATCGCCGAGATGTACCAAAGGTACCTGATCCAGGCTGTGATGCTGGTCGGGGACGTGGACAAGTTTCCCGTTCGCTACACCCGGAACTGGGACGCCAACATCTGGGGACACAGCTTCTGTCCGAGCGACCTGTATTACGCCGACCTGTACGATTACCAGGACAACGACCCGTGGGACCGGGACACCGGCGGCTTCGACGATTGGGATTCCAATCACAACAACCTCTTCGCGGAGCTCGGTCCCCAGGAAGGCTGGACCGACAACTGGGAGGAGCTCAATCCGGACAAGGTTGACTTCAAGCCGGATGTAGCCGTCGGGCGAATTCCCGCCTCGACCACTCAGGAAGTCGCAACGATGGTTCGGAAGATCATCGCCTACGAAACAGGCGCATCCCAGGACTGGGCAAAGCGTTTGATGCTCGTGACGGGCAACTGGGGCAACCCAGACCCCATCGCAGACGGGATTGCCAATACCATGGCGGGCATCGGCTACACGAGCGCCAAGCATTACTGGACTACGGACTGGACGACATATCCAAATATTGACGACCGCGCGAATCTCCTGAAGGCGGAGATGAACAGTGGTTGCGGTTTTGTCGCCTATCTGGGACACGGGGCGGGGGGGACGATCGGAAGCCGGGGCGGAAATGGGGGAGCGTGGGCGGGCTGGTACGACTATCTGGACATCCCGATGCTGAGCAATGCGGGGAAGCCGCCCGTCATTCTCGCAGCCGCCTGCGGGACCGCGGCCTTTCATTTTCCCGACTGGCCCTATCTCGATAAATCGGGCAACGAGATCGGCTGTCACGCCGAGGAGGACGACGCGTTCAAGAGGGACGCCACGTTCCGGAAGAAGCCGAACCCTGTCGTCCCGTCCCTGATCGGCTTCGAGTCGTACAACTACCCCAATTCATTCATTTCACGGCAGGATTCCGACCTGTACATCGTGGAGGGCGGGCCGGACGTGTTTCAGATCGCGGCGCCCGAGCACGACCCGGCTCTTTATTGGCGTTCGCTCCGGTCGCACAACTTTCCGGACCGGTACATCCGGCACAGCTTCTTCCGGGGACAGCTCACACAGATTGCGTCGGACACGGACAAGCAGGACGCGACGTTCCGGATTGTCCCCGGCTTGGCGGACGCGACGATTGCCGCCACGTATCAATACGTCTCTTTTGAATCGTGGAATTATCCTGGGTGGTATCTCAAGGAAGACAACGCGGAGCTGACTCTGAGCCCAAGGAAGACCTGCGACGACGAGTTTGATCGAAGCGCGACGTTCAAGCACGTGGCGGGTCTGGCGGACGGCTCGGCGGCGTCGTTTGAGGCGTACACGAAACCCGGACATTTCATCCGACACTGGAACTTCGTTTTGCTCGTCGAGCCAGGGAGCGGCTCGCTTTTCGAGCAGGATGCCACATTTCGGCTCGTGGCTTCTCAATATGACCCGACGCCCCATTATTGCTCCCTGCAACTGGGCTTCACCAACACTTTCGTTCTCCGCAAGGAACTCGATACCGACACCGTGGCGACAGTCGGCCCAGTCAGTTCTCTTGACGATGAAATGGCGGCGACGTTCCGGCTCGTGCCCGGATTGGCGGACCCGGTCAAGAGCGACCTCGTCTCCTTTGAGGCTCTGCTTCCGGAAAAGCAGGGAGGCGTCTATCGCCTCAGAAGTTTTCCCGAACACTATCTGCGGCATGAGTCCTTCCGGATCAAGCTCCACGAGAGGCGACCGGCGAATTTGCGGGATTATCCGGAGCCCGCTGCGCTCCAGCCGCCCGCCTACGACCTCGATTGCATGGCGGAACACTTCCTGGTCAAGCGGGACGTCGGCGGGATTGCGTACATCGGGTGCACCACCGGCGCACAATCTGACTCGATGAACATGGTTCAGTACTTTTTTGACGAGGTTGCGAGCTGGTACCCGACGGGAATACCGCTGGGTGAATGCTGGAAGTTCGCGGTGATACGGTTTATCGGCGAGGATTTCCCGCGTATCGAGGGGCTGTGGGGCGGCTGGGAATGCGGGGCTCTTCTCCAGCACATGCACAAGATGATGCTCTTCGGCGACCCGTCGCTACAAATGCGCGGGCTGTAGAGACGATGATTTTTCGGACGGGAGTACAGCATGGACGAGATTATCCTGTGAATCCTGTCATCCTGTCCGAAAGAATTCACCTGTACCGCGAGTTGTCCAGGTTGAGTGTGTCGGGTAGCGGGCTACGATTCTCTTCGACGAGGCGTCCTGTCCATGACGGCAAATTCGGTAGGTTCTGGTCACGATCCGGCGACGGCGAGAGGCGTGAAGGTCGCGGCGTGCCAGATACGCTGCGTGGATAGCGACGTCGAAGGGAATATTACCAGGATAACGAAAGCCGTCGAGGAAGCCGAGGCGAAAGGGGCAGAAATCGCCGCATTTCCGGAGACGGTTTTCATGGGCTGGGTGAATACGGACGCTTACCGGCTTGCCGAACCCATTCCGGGGCGGTTCAGCGACATCGTCTGCCGGCTCGCTCAGAAGCATCGAATCATGATTTCCATAGGGCTGACGGAGAAAGTCGTCGAAGGGATTTACGATTCGATGATTCTCGTCAGCAGCGACGGCGAGATTCTCCTCAAGCACAGGAAAATCAATACGATGCCGGAGTTGATGACGCCGCCGTACCTCCAGGGAAAAAAGGAAGACCTCTCCGCCGTTGACACACCGCTCGGAAGAATTGGCGTCATGATCTGCGCCGATAGCTTCATTGACGAGCATCACGAAATCATGAAATCGCTCCGTCCCGACCTTCTCCTTATTCCTTACGGCTGGGCTGCGGATAGAAGCGAGTGGCCCGCTCACGGCAAAAGCCTCCAGGAAACCGTGTGCCGCATCGCCAAGAACGTCGGCGCCGCGACGGTCGGCACGAACCTGATCGGCGAAATCACCTGCGGCCCCTGGAAAGGCAAAAGCTACGAAGGCCACAGCGTCATCGCGGACCCCTGCGGTGCCATCCTCGCCCTCGGCAAAGACAACGAAGAAGAGGTGCTGATTGTTGAGATCGCGTCGCCCTCGGGAAGACTCGGAGGCTAAGCCGTAAAGGATCTGGTGACCTTGTTCACAATCGCGGCGCCCTTTACAAGCAGGACCGGTATCGCCGTGACCGCCTTCTCCATGTTTGCGGCGGACTCCAGACCAAGACCTGCAACTGCGACAGTCACGTAGGTCCCGGAACCCATCCTCTGGGGTCTGCGGAATCCGACCGAGGCGCAGTCGCCGTGCCTCAGGACTCGTGCCGCAACCTCCTCGCGCACCCTTGCGCACGATGCTGGGCCCCCGACCTGGACCTTCACGCAGAGGAGGTTCTTGCTTGACCGGGGGGCGAACTCGAATTGAAGGTACATGCAGAATTTGTCGTTCTTGAACCTGACCTTATCCCAATTATGGCAATTCCACCATGCGCCGAAGAACCCACCCCTCGGGTTCGGAACGTCGTCCATGCGCATGTCTTGGATGTCGAGCTGGTCCCTGCACCAGTCAAAAAAGCCGAAGCAGTCTCCGGCCTCCCAGTCGCGGAAAGCTCGACCGGAGAAGCCCCGGTATCGATCTTGTAACACCCGGAGCCAGTTCAGATGTGTAGCGGCAAGATCGCGAACGTTGCGGTCGTCCTTGGCCTTACCCAGCAGCAGGTCGGGTTCTTCCAGGGCACGGCACAGTTCTGAGGCGGTCACGACCTTGTAATGCTCCCCCAAGCGTTCTCTGAGGATTCCGTCGATTTCTCCCAGATCAGTAGTGTACTGGGCATGCCCCAGCAAGATGTAAAGAAGTTTATCTCCCGCCATTGGCTTAACAGCGGGTACTTGCTTTTTCACTTGGCCAGCCTTGAGGCATCCGTCAACCTTCATCTCGACCCACACGTGGGCACCTACAGGGTCACCCAGTTTCACACCGAGGTCAAAAGACCGCCCCTGAGGCCGAGGCTCCCATTCGAAGTCCTCGCGCACCGGAACTCCCCCAATGCCAAGCTTCTCAAGCAGCCGGGTGCGAATCAATAAGGGTCCCAGCACCAACTGGTGGAGTCGCTCCGAGTCTTTCTTGACGTCGAACAACAGATCAATCGCGGCCATATTCCGTCCTCCTTCCTGGTTATGGTTTTCCCGGAAGTTGTGCGCCATGCCAGACGGCGACAATCCAGACGGTCTTCCCCTTCACGCGGTAGAAGAAGCGGTAAGGATTCACGATAACTTCACAAAAAGGAAAATCAGGAAACTCCGGGAGTACCTTGGCGGATTGCGGAAACTCTCGGAGCCTGGACAAGACCTTTTCAGCTCTCCGCCGGAAAGCGATTGCTGCCCTCGGGTTCTCGCGGCAAATATAACCGATGGCTGCAAGGAACTGGTCGCGCCCCGAAGGA
>CAZFAP010000217.1:0-6817 GCA_964516325.1 uncultured Verrucomicrobiota bacterium | reverse complement strand
GGAACATCTTCCGAATCAAAATCTCCGGTCAGCCGCCCAAAATCACCGTCTGGATGAACGGCGTCCACATGATTGACTATCAGGACGACCAGACACGCCTTCCCGAAAAGGGCGGTATCGCCGTCCAGGTCCACGGCGGCGGCCCTCAGGAAGGAGTCAAAGCAAAAGCCATTTGCCGCAACATGCAGCTCCGCCCGCTCTGACCCGGCGGAGCAAAACGAGGGAGGGGATCACCGATGGCGGTCTATATCCTCGGCGCCGGCGCCTCCTGCTGCACCGACGCATACCCCGCGTACAGGTACGTCTCAAAGGACGGCAATGAGTATTGGGATCCAGATTATCGTCCGCCCTTGATGACTGATTTCTTCCAGAGGGCGCGCGCCCGCAATAAGTGTGCCCGCGCGATTGACCAGTTGAAGCCGATTCTGGAGGCGGTCGGCCTGGGTGTTAGAGATCTCTCCAACGGCCCGCCATCCTGCCCGAATGTCGAGCATGTTTTTTCCCTCTGCTACCTGCTGGAGCAGACCCTCGGCGAATGGGTGTCCTCACGTAGTTCCCCGCCCTCGGTTTCCGATGATCTGACATTGCTTTGTGAGCGCACCCGCGGCTGGCCCCTGTTTGGTGAGGCCCCGGTCGAGGCAGTGACAAAAGCAGCGAGCGCGCTCTGGCAGCGCTCTCGGAAAATCGAGCGAGAAGGAGTTCCCCAGGACATTCGCGAGTACTCCGGCGCATACGCAGACGTCTGCATGGTCCCCCAGTCGTTCATCGACGCGATTCGTGAAGTGTACAGCCCGCGCGGCCCATACCGCAGCCGCGCGCCCGTCCAGGCGAGCCTGTGCTCAAACTATCGGTGCTTCTATGACACCATCAAAGCCGGCGACACCATCATAACCTTCAATTACGACTTCCTGCTTGACCGCGTTCTTGAGGACGAAGGGCGCTTCGGCTCGGAGGCGGGCGAGGCGCTACCCTTCACGTTCGATGTGCGGGGCGGGCGGTGCCGCTACCTCAAGCTCCACGGGTCCGTCCTATGGTACGTCAAGTACGTCAACAGGGAGACGGCGCAACGTTTCTTCAGCCGCGACCCCTGTGGGACGGTGCGGTTCGTCCGGTTCAACGACGGGCTGTCCGAAGTTGAGCGGGGCAGCGGCTGGCTTCCGGAGGAGATCCTGCCTCAGGGGCATGGGACCTTCGCAACCGAGGAGGAGGCGAGCGTCTTCCGACAGCAGCCGAAGGATGAGGAACACCGCGTGCACATAGAACCCCTGATAATTCCCCCGACGGTGGCAAAGGACTTCTCGCGGCCCGAAATCAAAAGGCTCTGGTGCCTGGCGGTGGAGGCCTTGGCCGGCACCGATCAGATATACGTGATGGGCTATTCGTTCCCCCCGACGGACACGCATGTTACCCAAAAACTGACCGAGCCGGCGGGCGCGAGCAGGTCACGCGGCAACTACAGAGGCGTTCAACTGGAGATTGTGGACAAGCCCGGCGCACCGCTTGACGACAATGAGATCCGGGCGCTGAAAGCGCGCGTATGTGATGCCTTCCCTGGCGCCGATGAGCCCATTGTCGCCCGGCATAGCGGGCGAACCATTGGCTTCGCCGAATGGGTCAGTCGCAACGACCCATAGCTGTCGCGATCCCAGCTCGCATCGCGCCAGGCCACTGGATTCACCGACCGGCGTAGGGTCTTGTCTCGCGCGCCTCGTCAGAGGCGCCTCTGTTCCCATTCAGCTCGTGGCCGTTGTGGACCCCTTCCGTTCCTTGCCCGGTGTCAGCACCGCCGCCGTTTCCGCCCGTGGATGCCGGGAGCAGAGCATGCCTCGCCGGTGCCCCTCGGCCCCGCGCGGCCGTGTCTCTCACCGCCTTGTCCCAGAATGCCCGCATCGCTCAAGCAGGCCCCGCTCGAAAACCCGAACACCGGGCCTTTCACTTCGCACACGGGCTTCCGTCGTACCGCCGGCATCTTGCCGGCTGTCTCGGGGGCATCCTGCCCCCGATGGGCTGTCATCGCCGGACGCCCATTGCCCGCTCACTCACCAAAACATAGCCGCACCCCCACCCGCGCCCCATTTGCCTCTTCAGCCCGAATGTGATAGGAATGTACGTTGTTCAGAAACACCGGAAAAGCGCGCTCGTGCGGGGCCTACCCGACGGGCTGGACCAAGGCGCAGAACCAGACAATATGAACGCGGGCTCGTTGGCTCTGTTTGAATTACTGACCGCATTTTATCGGCACCGGGCGCAACACCGCACGCAGCCCCTGCGTCCCGCTCGATTCCTGACCCGACAATATGCGTGTCCGCCCAAAGTCCTCAAAACCGAAAGGGACTCACCATGGTCAAAGCTACCGCAATCGTCCGTTTGATGGGAACAGTCCTCAGCTTCGCGCTCGCTACGAGCGCATTGCTGGCCGTCGAAATCTCCATAGACCCGAACGTCGTCGTCAACCGGATTGATGACAAGATATATGGTCATTTCCTCGAGCACATCTTCCACTCCGTCAACGGCGGGCTATGGGGCGAGATGATCTGGGACCGCAGCTTTGAGGGCGGCGCCGTCGCCGACACCCGATGGCGTGTCGAGCAGGATTGTCTCGTGCAACAAGGCACTTCTGAGAACGTCCGCCTCGTTTTCGGCGATCCCAACTGGACGGACTACGAATTCACCGCCGAGGCGCAGAAGCTCGGCGGCGCCGAAGGATTTCTCATTCTATTTCGCGTCGCTGACGAGGAACAATTCTACTGGATGAATCTGGGCGGTTGGTCAAACGTACGCCATTCTCTGGAGAGAGGCGTTAAAGGCGGAGGCCGCTGGGCACCCGTGGGACCGAGCGTTCCGGGCAAAATTGAACGGGGGAAATGGTATCGCATTCGCATTCGGTGCGAGGGACGTCGCATTCAAGTCTGGCTTGACGACAACAATCTCATTGACTTCAGCGACGACGAGAAGGCGAATCTCTCCGGGCGTGTTGGCGTCGGCACGTGGAACACCCAGGCACAATATCGCAGCTTTCGGGTCACTTCCCTCGACGGCAAAAAGCTGTGGGAGGGGCTTCCCGAAATAGAGCGCCAGCCCGCGCCTCCTCGTTCATGGGCACCGTATGGGCTGGGCAAAATTCAAGTTACCTCCGATAAGCCACTCAATTGTGAGAGATGCCAACTGATTATCTCCGAAACCGGTGAGACGGGCCTTCAGCAAACGCCGGTTTGCATCCCCCATGGCGACACCTACCGCGGCTCGCTCTGGGCCCGCGGCGAAGCGTCCCAAGGACTTATCGTTCGATTGCTCGACGGCGGAAAGGCTCTTGCGGAAATCGCTCTGGCGAAGCCCGACGACCAGTGGCGCGAGTATTCCTTCGAGCTGAGGCCCTCGGCAACCGCCGAAAACGCCACCATTCAGGTCGGCATTCGCGGTAAGGGCAGGGTCTGGCTTGACCAGGTCAGCCTGATGTCCGAGTCGTCGCGGCAAACGGGCGGCTTCCGCCCCGACCTGCTTCGAGCTATCGCCGACTTGAAGCCGCCGGTCATCCGCTGGCCAGGCGGGTCGTTTACCTCGCATTACCGCTGGAAGGACGGCATCGGTCCCCAGCACAAGCGAGTCAAATATCCGCGAAGCATTTGGGACGACGTGGATGTCAACTCGTTTGGGACGGACGAGTTCGTCCGCCTTTGCCGGAAAGTCGGCGCCGAGCCGCTCATCGTCATCAACATCGGCATGCATGACGCGAGGGAAAAGCGGGACGCCTACTGCCAGGAATCCTCCGACTGGGTCGAGTACTGCAACGGCCCCGCCGACTCGAAGTGGGGAAAGGTCCGAGCGGAGAACGGGCATCCCGACCCCTACAACGTCAAGTTCTGGGAGATTGACAACGAGGTCTGGGGACTCAGGCCCGACGAGTACGCCGCCGTCGTGAGACAATTCACCGCCGCGATGAAGAAGGTTGACCCCTCAATCGTCGTCGCCGCTTGCGGCAGCGGGCAACTGGGAGGCATCTGGCGCGAGGGCGACAGAGTCGTCGTCGAGCAGTGTCGCGACATCATCCAGTACCTGAGCGTCCATCATTACGAAGACCCCAACGCCTATTTGACGGGACCGAGCCGCGCCGAAGAATTCTATCAACGCCTCGGAAAGATGATCGCTGAATCGAGCAATCCTGAAGTGAAACTCTACGTCTCCGAATGGAACGCCCAGAGCACCGACTGGCGAACCGGGCTTTACTGCGGCTCCATTCTCAATGTGTATGAGCGCTGCGGCGATTTCATTGGCATGGCGGGTCCCGCATTGTTCTTGCGCCATGTCTCCGCACGAAGCTGGGACAATGCATTCATCAACTTCGACCATCGTGCGTGGTTTTCCGCGCCGAATTACGTCGTCATGAAATTGTGGCGGGAGCACTATGCCCCCAGGAGAGTTCAGCTTGCCGGCGACGCTGCTCCGTTGAATGCCGTCGCAACGATTTCCGCCGACGGGAATACCCTGTGCTGTAAACTCGTGAATCCGACCCGGGACCCAGTGCCGGTTAAGCTGACTGTCGCGGGAACCTTCCCGGTTGGCAAAGCAACCATGCAAATCGTCGCCCCCGATTCCCTCGAAGCTCGCAATACGCTCGACGACCCGAACAGGGTTCGGCCAGTCCCGCACGAGGTAAGAACTGAAAGACAGACTATTGAGTTCACAATGCCGCGCTGGTCGGCGGGCGTTCTGACCGTCAGGAAAAGATGACGTTCCATGCGCTATACGAAACACGGAGGTTTCAGAAATGCTGAAAAGCATGTTGTTGTTCGGCGTCGCGAGCATCTTATTGGGCGCAGGGAATATTTGGAGCCAGGAACCAACCGACCGAGTGAAAGTCCCTCGTAAAGCCAAACCCTTCGACTTGAAGCAAGTTAAGCTGCTCGACGGACCGTTCAAGGACGCTATGGAACGTGACCGCCAATATGTTCACTCGCTGGACTCTGACCGCTTGCTTCACACATGGCGCATCAATGCGGGCCTCCCGAGCGCCGCCCAGCCCCTCGGCGGCTGGGAGGAACCGAAATGCGAGGTCCGCGGCCACAGCCTGGGACACTATCTCTCGGCATGCGCCCTGATGTATTCCAGTACAAGCGACGAGAAGCTCAAGGTCAGCATCGCCGATAAGACTCACCCCATCGTCAAGGGACTTGCCGACTTTGAAATCCTCGACGAGGTCTACAACAAATACTTCGTGGCTCCCGATGCCAAGCCCCTTGTGACCGTTGATCATCCGCTGAGCGAGAAGGTCATCACCTGGACACGCTTCTGCGGCAAAGCCCCTGTCGTGTATATCCAGTTGGGACACGGCGCGAGCGCCTTCAATGACTCCAACTACCGAAAGCTCGTTTCCAACGCGATCTTCTGGGAGGCTGGTCGCACCCCCGCGCCCAAGGTGCAGACGCCCGCCCCCGCGCCGGCTCGACGGGGCTCGACCTGACCCTGACGCTCGTTCCCCGCAGGTTGCGGGCACACGAAACCACTGGCTCGCCGGGGAGTGCGGAACTCGCACAGGACCACCGCCGCGACGGTGAATCGCCAGGAGCAGCGCACGGCCTGCGCTGGTGAAAGTGATCTCCGAGCGACCCGCCGCCAGGACGTCGCCCCTTGAGGACGGGAAACCCGCGGCTCACTTCCAGTAATGTATGCACTGGACCTTAGCCAAACAGCGGCCCTCGAACGCGGCAAATTCCTTGCGGCTCAGTCCCATGACGTCAACCAGCTCCTTCCCCTGAAAGAAAGACGATCTGTTGGAACGGAAGTTCACCCCGTTGGTTTGGCAGTAAGGTATTGGTATGAGGGGGATGAGGTGGCTTTCAGGGGCGGTTTCTGTAGGCGTGCAAGCAAGGGGACGCTTTTTTCAATTTTGCACTTGACATGATTGAGCAGTCGTGGTATTGAGTAGGCGTGTATTTAGCAAGAGGAAAATGGCCATCCAGGAACCGAAAGGTGTACAAGACGGCCTACCTGCGAGAGTCGTATCGGGTGGGGCGGCAGGTGAAGACTCGCATAATAGCGAATCTGACGCACTGTTCGGGGGAGGAACTGGACGCTATCGAATTAGCGCTGAAGCACAAGGGGAATCTTGCGGCGCTTAGGTCGGTGGAAAACGTGGAGCTTGTGGAGGGGTTGTCGGTGGGGGCGGTCTGGACGGTGTACGAGGCAGCGAGACGGCGGGGAATGGAGAGGGCGTTGGGGAGGGGTTTTCGGGGGCAACTGGGGCTGTGGGAGGTGATGGCGAGGGTGATTCATCCAGGGTCGCGGCTGTCGGCGGTGCGGCTGGCGCAGGTGCACGCGGCGTGCGACGTGTTAGGGATGAGGCGAGGGTTCGACGAGAACGATGTGTATGCGAACCAGACGTGGCTGAGCGAGCGGCAGGGGAAGATCGAGGATTGTCTGTTTAAGAGGCGAAGCGGGGGGCGAGCGCCTCAGTTGTTTCTTTACGACGTGACGAGCACGTACCTGGAGGGGGAAAAGAACGCCTTTGGGGATTACGGGTATTCGCGCGACGGGAAGAAGGGGAAGAAGCAGATTGTGGTAGGGTTGTTGTGCGACGAGACGGGTGAGCCGGTCTCCACGGAGGTTTTTCGGGGCAACACGGCTGATGCCGCGACGTTCGCCTCCCAGGTGCGAAAGGCGGCCGAGCGTTTCGGTTGCCGACGGGTGACGTTCGTGGGAGACCGGGGGATGATCAGGAGCGGGCAGATCGAGCGATTGTCTCGGGAGGGCTTCCACTACATCACCGCTATCACCAAGCCGCAGATTGAGGCGTTGGCAAATCGAGGGGTGATCCAGATGG
>CAZFAP010000216.1:0-6870 GCA_964516325.1 uncultured Verrucomicrobiota bacterium | reverse complement strand
TGCCCTCGGGCTCTCGCGGTAGATATAACCGATGGCTGCAAGGAACCGGTCGCGCCCCGAAGGAGTGAAAAGAACTCTCAAGATTTGGCCTCTTTCAGCAGGGAATCGGCTTCAGCGAGAACCGCCTCGAGGTCGTAACCCTTCCCTGCCTCGATCTCTTTTTCGCCACGCGCCAGAAGGCGCAGAAGCTCCACTTCACGCTCCGAATGCTCATAAGCTTCCATGCTGACCATCACCGCAGCGGCCCGACCTCTCTGAGTGATGACAACGGGTTGCCCTGAATCGGTGACTCGCCTCACGATAGCTGTGGCATCCTGCCGCAGATCGGTAATCGGCACAATATTGGGAATCTTAGTCATTGGCAATACCTCCTATACTACTATTAACAATACCATCAACTGCAGTGGAAATCAAGAAGGATTATAGCCCGTCACCTTTGGGTGGACGGGCCGAAACGGTCACGACGCTCCCGACTGCGCCGAAAGACCTTCCGGATCGCAATCCGCGTTCATCTGCGTTCATCTGCGGTTCCATCTGCGCCGTCAGCAGACCTACCCTGTACCTCGCCGCCAGTAACTGCGGGCTAAATCTTTGCTGAGCCGCCGGGGCCCTGGAGGAGGGCGACCATCTCACGGACGGCTCCCTCGAGGCCCACGAAGATGGCGCGGGAAATGATGCTGTGCCCGATGTTGACCTCTTCAAGCCCCAGGACTTTGCGCATTCCGCCGATGTTGGTGTAGTTCAGCCCGTGCCCCGCGTTGACGCGAAGCCCCAATTTGAGAGCCAATTCCGCCCCGTCAATCAGAACCTGGAGCTCTTTCAACTGCGATTCCTCGTCGCGGGCATTGGCGTATTTCCCCGTGTGAAGCTCGATGAACTCGGCGCCGGAGTCGGCGGAGGCTTTGATCTGCTTTTCCTCGGCGTCAATGAAGAGGCTGACGATGATTCCGGCATCGCGCAGTTTTCGGACAGTCTGAGAAATTGCTTTCAGGTTCCCCGCGACGTCGAGGCCGCCTTCGGTCGTAACCTCCTGTCGCTTTTCCGGGACGAGGGTGCATTGGTCGGGTCTTAGCTCGAGGGCGATGGCCACGATTTCTTCGGCGTTCGCCATCTCTAAGTTGAGCTTCGTTCGGACGGTCTGGCGGAGGATGCGGACGTCTCGGTCCTGAATGTGCCGGCGGTCCTCCCGAAGATGGACGGTGACGCACCTCGCCCCGGCAAGCTCACAGATTGCCGCCGCCCAGACCGGGTCCGGCTCGACGGTCTTGCGAGCCTGGCGGACGGTCGCAACGTGGTCAACATTGACTCCGAGCTTGATCATCTCTGGCACCCCGAAGACCTGAAAAATCTATCCACGAAGTTACATTTTCATATAGCATCTTGCCTGAGGCGGTGTCAACAACCGCAACTTTTAACGGGATTACAGGATAGCCGGGATAGTCCTGTTCATCCGGTCATCCCGTCCAAAAACTGGCCTGACGAAGGACCGGGTTGGTACGGAGACATGGAAGCGTGGAGAATGACGACGAGATAGAGGAACAAAACGCGGACGATGACCTGGCCTCGCTAAGTGCCAGAGGTCTGGCTTTGGACGTTTTGTTCCTATCAAGGCGAGAGGGCGTGAAAGGCCGCCGCTCGGTTACGGAGATTCTCTCGGAGGCCCTCGGAGAAATTCACCCTCCCGGGCGACAGGAAGCGCTGACGACGGAACTGGTGTACAGCGCGGTTCGCAGGCGGCTGACCCTGGACTGGATCATCGAGAAATTCTCGGGCGTGCCGCTCGAGAGGATCGAGCCGCTTCTTCTCGATATTCTTCGTTTGGGCGTCCTTCAACTGGTTTATATGGAGAGCGTGCCGGACTACGCGGCGGTGAACGAATCGGTCCGGCTGGCGAGGGTGACTTCCAGGAGAAAGGCAGCGGGATTCGTCAACTCAGTCCTCCGGAAAGTCGCCGCAAGGAGGGCGGATATTCCTTTTCCCCGTCGAGAAGAAGGGGTGATCGAGCATCTTTCGATTGTTCATTCGCATCCGGAATGGCTCGTTCGCAGGTGGGTCGGGCAACTCGGCGAAGAGACTGCCGAGTCCGTCTGCGCCGCCGACAACATTCCACCGCCGATAACGGCAAGGGTCAACATTCTCAGGACGAGCAGGGAAGAGCTGCTCGAGAAGCTGGCGGAAGACGGGGTCGAGGCGGTCGCGCTGGAACAAGAGCAGATGATCGAGATTGTCAGTTGTCGGAGGCGGATTTCGCGGCTGCGCTCCTTCCGGGAAGGGCTGTTTTACCTCCAGGATGTGTCCGCGACGATTCCCACGAGGATGCTGGCGCCGGGCGCGGGCGAAAGAGTCCTTGACCTGTGCAGTGCGCCGGGCGGGAAAGCCACGCATATCGCGGAACTCATGGGCAATCGCGGGTTGGTGGTCGCGTGCGATATTGATGGGGAGAAAATGCCGCTGCTCTGGGAGAACATCGAGAGGCTGGGGACGAGGATTGTTCAGCCGCTGGTCGCACAAGGGACAAAGATTGATTCGGTCCTGAAACCGGACTTTGATCGCGTGTTGATTGACGCCCCGTGCTCCAATACCGGCGTGCTGCGGCGGAGAGTGGAGGCGAGGTGGCGGTTGAAGGAACGACAACTGAAAGAGCTGAAGACATCGCAGCGCCGCTTGCTATTGAGCGGATGCCGCGTTCTCAAAGAGGGCGGAGTTCTCGTTTATAGCACGTGCAGCATCGAGCCGGAGGAGAACCAGGAAGTCATCCAGCGGTTTCTCGACGAAAGAAGGGATTTTGAGTTGACGGAGGAAAAAGCTCTTCTCCCGCGAGCAGGTGGCGGGGACGGGGGTTACGCGGCGAGGCTCGTGAAGAAGTAAGCCCGGTCCTTTCAGCCGGCGTCGTTTCGTGCGCATCCCGGGAGTCGCCGGCTGCGCCGCCAGCGGCTTCATCTCTCCCGGCCAGTCGTCTTCCCCGAAAGCCCTTTGTCGCCTACTTTGCCTCGGGAGATTTTGGCGGTTCAGCGGGAGGACTGGGCGCGGGGGTCTCCGCGGGTTTGCCTTCCTCGGGTTTTCCAGACGATTCGCCCGGTGCTTTTTCGGTTTCCTGTTTCTCCGGCGCCGGAGGAGCCGTTGGCTCTTCTCCCGGCTTCTCGGATTTCTTCTCCTCCTGTTCCGGCTTCTCAGGCTCGGCAGGAGGGGGCGCCACTCCTTCCGGAGGCTTCGCTTCCTCTGGCTTTGGCGCCGGTTCGGGAGTCGGTTGCTCGCCTTCCTTCTTCTCCGAAGGCGCTTCGCCCGGCTTCGGCTCTTCCGGCTTCTTTTCCTCTTCTTTTCCCGGCTCTTTCGGTTGAGTGGATTCTTCCGGCTTCGGTGTTACCGTCGGTGTAGGAGCGGTTGTCGGCTCAGGCGGCTTTGCCTCAGCGGGCGCCGCTTCCGGTTTAGGCGACGGCGTCTCGGCGGGCGGCTTCTCCTCCGGCGGCTTGGGAGGAGGAGGCGGAGTGGGTCGGGCCAACTTGATTGTCAGCGTGTAATCCGTGGGGTCGGGCACGGTGCGAGGCTCGGGCGGGCGTGGGAAGGAACCCAGGCCGTCTCTTTCGACGGTCAGGCTCTCCTGCTTTCCGAGCTTATCGGTTCGCGTCACCTCGACCTTGTACATCGTATTATTCGTGAAGGAGGAAAGGTCCGGTGAAACCACGACGCCGCTGGTCTTGCTTATCATGTGCCCTTTGAGGCTGACTTTCGTGAACTTCCCGCCAGCGGAGTTCGATTCGATGTAGAAATCGGCCTCGCACTTGCCGGGGACTCTGCCGGTGACAGAAATGGCGAAATCGGTCCTTTGTCCGGGGGCGAGGACCACCGACCCTGTCTCGTCCTTGTCCTTTGTGATGTTGCGGATGACCTGGAAGCGGGAGTCGTAAACCTGGACCTTTTGAAGGGTCAGCTCCGCCGTTCCGACATTTTCGCAGTTGAAGGTTTGTTGTCGGCTCTCTCCGACAGGGGCGGTTCCGAATTCCCACGACGGCGGTGTGACCCGCAGTCTCGGCTGCGCCTTGGCATAAACCTCGCCTTTGACTGTCAGAGGGATAATCGTCGAATCGGACAAAGAGAGGTAGGCGTACTGCTGAATCTTGCCGAGAGCGGCTTTGGAGTCAAACGTGAACTCTACCTCGATGCTTTCCTTGGGCTTAATCTCCTTGTCGGCAAGCTGGGGATTGACCGAACAACCTTCCGGCAACTCGACCTTCTGGATTTTCAGGGGCTGATCGCCGGAGTTTGTCAGGACAATTTTCTGGCTGGGGGCGCTTCCTTGCTCAATGCTCTGGAAATCCCAGACCATTCGGCTCAGGGTAAGCTGGGCGACGGCGTGCAGGGCGCAGGCAAATACGATGGCGACGGCGAGAACCCAGGCCGGGGGCGCCGCCTTTAAACAGAGCGTTTTGACCACTTTCACCTCCTCACCTTTTTTGCTTTCATCTTGTTCATAACCGCCGCAAAGACCAAAAGGCCAAGTCCTCCGATGACTATGAACCACTTGTGTTTATTGACCTTGCCGATGAAACCGGGCTGATCGTAGTCGGATGACGAGCCCGACTCGTCGCTGCTCTTGGACTCCTCGCTCTTTTTCTCGGAGGACGAGCCGGAGGAACCCGAGGGACTCTCTTCGACAACCTCCTCGGTCTGCCCGCTTGGGGCTGGCGCCGCGGAGGCGCCGCCTGCGGACGTGGGCTGCTCAATGAGTGTCGGGGAGACGGGTCGGATTCCCGATGGGCCTATGGGGCGGTCCGGCGGACGACCGGAAGCAACGTCCTTAGCACGGTCGCGTACGATGTTATAAACGCCGGTCGGCGCGCTGCCCGGAGCCGGAGAGGAACCGCCTGGCGAAACCCCCATGATGCTACCCTGGGTCCCGGGGGTTCCTTCGGTGGGCTTGAAGGCCGCCTTGACCAAGCCTCGACCGGCGCAACGCGGGCACATGTTCTTTTTGATGGTGAAGCTTTGCTGCTTCTCGGACCCGCCGGTGTCCCCGAGGGTTGCCCCAAAACCGCTGCAATCGGCGCAGATGTCGTATCCGGGGGGAACCTGAAGATCCTTAAACCCTCTGGCGCCGCAGATGGGGCAGGGACGCGGCCTTTCGCCCCCGCCCTGCTCCCGAAGACTGCTTCCCTGCATTATTGTGCCGGTGCCCGAGCATTCCGCGCACTGGACTCTGTAGGGCTGCGCCTGAGGCGCCGGCGTGGTGATGGTCGTGATGGGTAGGCCCGGTTGCGCCGCTGTGGGTGTGGTTGCCGGCCTGGCTGTCACAGCCGCGTTACACTTATCCCGATAAGAGGCGTCAAACGCGACGCACTTTTCAAAAAGCTGGCGGGCGGTCTCCTGATTGCCTTTGCCCAGGACCAAAAGCCCCGCCTGATAGAAGCTCTCGGCTTCAAGGCCCTTCGTGGTCACCCAGAAGTTGGCGACCTGCTCCTTCGGGAAGAACTGGTCACCATATTCGCTGGTCATCTTGTATCTCCCGGAGGGCGACGTGGAAACCTGGCCGATATAGACCTGCCCATTATTCAGAACCAGGATGTCTGCGAAAACTGGGCATGCCACAAGCACTGAAAGCCCCAAAGCGACACCAAGCACCCAACTCGTTTTCATAATCTCACACCTCCTGCGCCCGAACTCCCGTGGGGTTTGAACGGGCGCACGCCTGTTTGGGACGACGTTTGCTCCTGAGCCGTAGCGTCGAGAGATATTCTCGCCTCTCCGTCTTTCGCGTTGCTGGGCGGGATTCCTCACCGCGGCAGCTCCAGCGTCATTTTCATATATATCACCCAGAACCTACGGAGTCAATGCACGTTTCCGAGGGAGGGTGTTTTGGCGCCCCTGGGATTGGGTGAGGGGACGCGCACGCATGTGATAGTTCGGCTTGCTATCCACGCCCGCACTGTGCTATGAATTCTACAGCGGCAGGTCGAAGCAAGCCCTGACGGGGGTGGTGAACTTGAATGAAAGCCAATCTCGCTAATGGTCTTCTCGCCACGAGCGCCGATGCTGGGCTTGGCTGCGTGTTTCAAGCCGCCGTCGGGCAATTCGCTGAGATGTTGCCGCGACAAGTTTTTCATGGGGGGAAAGGAGGGACAGTCATGGGAAACTTCGTCGGGCATTTCGGTTGGCAAAAGCTGCTTCGTCCACTCAATCCAGTTCTGCGCGCGCTATTCGTTATAGCAGCGGTTTCGGTGGGGCTGGCCTGGGAAGGGGAGGCACCGGGCGGTGCGAAGAGCCCACATCTCCCGTCAGGAGGCCAGTTGACCATCAACGACTTCTCGCAGTGGGATGAGGGCCTCCTCTGGGCCTCTGTCTCGGTAAAGGATTCAAGCGGAAATTGGGTGACGGGCCTCACCCTCGCCGATTTTCAGCTAACCGAGGCTCTCCTCTCTCCATCGGGAGATGTGATTCAGGAACGGACAATCACCTTCGACGAGCCTGGCTATCAGTTCCACGGACCCGGCTTCTGGGAAAGGTCGGTAACGGCGGAGAAGCTTGACATTGTTTTCGTAGTAGATAGCGCCGGGACTCTGGCAGACGAGATGCCCGGGATACGCTCGGAACTTCACGAATTTGTGAACCGCCTTCAGTCGAGCCACGTGAATTTCCGTTTCGGAGCGATTAGCTACGCCTTCATTCCCGGAATTGGCGGAGGTTACGTTCTACCGCTTCATGGAGTCATGGAGGCGGAGGAAATTGGGCCGTGGATTGACGCCAATATCTGGGCCTGGAGGGAATCGTGGGTGCCGACCGTGACATACGATGCCCTGATGCTTGCGACCGACGCCACCGACTTTGACTTCCGGCAGGACGCTCGAAAGGTAATCGTGGTCATCAGCGACGGCCTTC
>CAZFAP010000215.1:0-6900 GCA_964516325.1 uncultured Verrucomicrobiota bacterium | reverse complement strand
CTTCCGTGGCGGGTGAAGCCCAGGTCAGGTGAGCCGCCGCGAGCATCTCCACCTCAAGATACTTCGGCTCCGTAGGAACCGCATACACGATGGAGTCTCCGAAGATGTCCGTGCTCGTCGTGGCGAAGGAGACCGTCCCCTCAAAGTCAAGACTCTGCGCCGTCCCTGCCGGTATGTTCAGGGAGTAATTGATGGTGCTGGTCTTCAGTTGCGCGCCGGTCAACGTCCAGGTGATGTTCCCACCGGCGACCACGGCGCCCGGCGCCACCACGTCCGCTTCTGTCAGGCCGGTCGGGATCTTCTCTCGCACCGTTACGCTGCTTGGCTTGTTGTCCGGGTTGACCTTGAAGGAGAGGCTGACGTCGGCCGTCCCGCCGGGCTGATAGGACGGCGGGAGCGTCCTCGCCGCATAGGCGTCCGCCGGCACCAGGGGGAACTCGTCAACCCAATGGTTGTTATTTAACCCGCCGGTGGCTCCGGTGAAGCCGAAATAGGCGGGGAAGCCTGTGTAACCAGCGACGGTGTAGTCAATGGCGAGGGTTTTGGCAAAACCCTGGGCTTCGTTGCTCATCCACATCTGGAGGTGTCCGTTGTCCATTTCGACCTCGACATCGAACCAGCCCGCGTCTTCCATGTCTATCGGCGGCGTATAGGAGGCGTACCCGCCCGTATCCCCTCCGGTGTGGACTTCCGGATTCTCAAACGAGACCATGTTCGTGGCCGGATTGGGATATGTGTCGAAGACGATGCCGTAGCCCCTGAGCCCTCCGGAATACCAGCCCATGCCACCGCCTGTCGCTCCCATAAATGATGGCCCTCTCACCCAGCCGAAAACCATCCCGTCGGCGCCATTTCCGTCTCCGATGTAAACCTTGAATCTCGCACGAAATTGGGTGCAATCAATCGGCTGCCTCAGAAACGCCGAACCCGTCATGGAGTTCAACGTGGGGGTAATCTTAAGAATGCCATCCACGTCATCGTACCTGGCGTTTCCCTGGAGCCGCCAGTAGGCTGGATCGAAAGGCTCTATTATCGCCGTAGGCTCAGCGTTAATCAGTGAGGTGACCAGCGGGTTGTTCACCTTTACCACAACCTCATCGCTGCTGACGCCGGCGGCCTCATCCCTTACCCCAAGCTGAAACGTCAAGCTCTCCGTGCCAGCCCACAAAACGGGCGCAGTGAACGTGACGACCGCGTCCGTCCTGCCGGTCACCCCCACCTCGGTCCCTCCCGTCTGCGTCCACAGGTAGGTGAGCGTCCCCATGGTGCTTACTGAGCCGGAAGCGTCCAATGTCACCTGGCTTCCATCCAGCACCCGCTGATCGGCTCCTGCGACCGCGGTGGTCACAAGGCTCTTCACCACAATCCGCACGTCGGCATCCGTGCCCGTGTTGATTCCATCACCCGCCGTCAGCTTGAACACAAACACTTCGTCCGTCGTGACGTTGGGGGCCTTGAAGGCTGCCACGGCGCCGCTGGAGTTCTGAATCGTTGGGGTCGAAGGACCGCTCACGAATTCCCAGTTGTAGCTGGTCAGAGGACCGACCGTCGAGAAGGAAAAGCTCCCGTCGAGAGTCGCCGTGAGCCCCTCCCCGCACTCTGCATCCAAACCTTGCACGATGATGGGACCTTGAGCCTGGTCGCCGAAGACCTCCAGTTCCGAAATCGAAGTGAACGTCGCGAAGCCGCCGGGCGTGCCTGCAACCCTTATTCCAGTTCCTCTCAGGGTTGGGATGACAATGTCGTACCTCTGAAACGGCTTCTTTCCTGCCCGCATGTCGGTGAAGTCATACGCGGGGTAGATATCAGCTATCGGCGCGTCCTTCCAGGTCGCGCCGTCAGTCGTGAACTGAATCTTCAGGCTCGTGAACCAGCCGCCGGTGTCGAACATGTCGCCGGTGTAATACACAATGTGGTCGAAGAAATACTGCTGGTCCCACACGTACCCCCAGAAGTCGAGCGGCTTATAGATGGGGTTGTTGCTGTCGTTGTTATCGGCAAAGGCCCTGTCATTCATCCCAGCTATGCCGAGGCGGGAGAAGACGTATGTGACGCCCTGAACCGCCGGAAGCGGTTCCCGTGTGCCACCCAGGGATGCCGGGCGAGCCAGGTTCGGCATGGCGGTGTACGTTACGTCCACGGACGGTACACCGTGGTCGGCCGGGTTGGCGCTCGCGGGCTTGCTGAACTTGTTTTCCCCTCTCACCGCCGCGATCCGAGTAACGCCTTCCATCATCCCGGTGAAGTCGTAATAGGTGTTCGCAGTCGTATAAGTCCAGTAATAGTCGGGCCCGAGTTTGAGCGCGATCTGGTAGCTTGTGGCGTCAAAAATAGTGTCCCACTCCAACCGGAAGCCCAGTTCGCCGCCCGGCAGGTCGAGGGGCTTGATATGGAAATTGCCCGGGGCGACCTTCGGAGGATTGATAGCTCGGACGTACGCATCCACTTCGGCGGAGCTCTCGCCTGTGTCGCCCTGGACGGTGAGACGGAACCTCAAGGGATAGCCGATCTCGCGTCCGGGCGGCACAAACGTCGCCGTCGCACTGGTCGGATTGGTTATCGTGACCGTCGGCTCGCCGGCCCCCAGCGGCACCTGGGACCACTGGTAGCTCGTGGTCTCTCTCGACGCGCTGCCGTCAAGGGTGACCGTATCGCCGCCGTAGGACCATTCGGGCTGGACGCTCGCAATGGCCATGGTGCCGGGGACGCCGAAGAAGATATTGTCCACAGCGTGGACGTTGTTGACACCACCGGTGGCGCCCGTGAATCCGAAATAGGCATCGAACGGGGTATAGCCCGGAATGTCATCGTCGAAGACCTTGGTCACGGGCATGGGAGTGGCTGCGGTTGGATTGCTCATCCACATCTCGAGGTGCCCGTTTTTGAATATTATCTCGACGTGAAACGGCGCCGGAAGCCCGCCACTGGTACCCGCGTCCTCCATCTCCGGAATCGTGTCATCGTAGGCAAAGCCCGTCGTATTTGATGCCTGCGTCCCTGCGATTATTGCCACATAGTTCTCAGGCTCAGGGGGAGATGCCGCTGAATCCGAATACGTATCAAACTTGACGCCATATCCGTCGAGTGCGTAAAAGCCCAAGGAGCCCCCACCTCCTCCGAGAAGACCGGGCCCCCTCACCCAGGCGAAAGTCATCCCGTCGGCTCCGTCTCCGTCGCCGATCCAGACGTCGAACGACACAAGGAATTTGTCTGCGCTGATCGGCTCGAACCAAAATATGGAGCCGAGCTGGTCGTTTGCGGAGTCGGTTAGAAAGAGAGCCTGATAGGTCGAGTCCCAGGCGGCGTTGCCGCTGAGGGTCCAGTTCGCAAGGTCTGGGGCGACATCGAAGCTCTCTTCGACTATCGCTCGCGCTGTCATTGGCGCAGCGACGAGGAGACAAATCGCTATCAGGCCGAATGGGGTTTTGAAGTGAGACGCTTTCATCGTGGTGCCCTCCTGTTCCGGGGTTACAGGTTCCACTGGACAACAACATTCTTCGAGGCATATGCTCGAAGTTGAACCAACCGAATCGGAAGACGCGCTGTCAGCGACCCATGATGTTCCCTCACCGGAATTTCATGGCGAGGTTCTCCGGGCGCCGACAGATCGGTACAAAACGCCCTCCAGCGTTATGATGCTCTCTCGTGGGTCAAGTTGTCCACAAAAAAGTTGTGCCATTCGGCACGCATGTTGCTCCTTGACATTGCAGCGCCCGAAAGAATAGCATTCGCCCCGTTTGTAGGTTCGGCCATGGACCGAGCAGCCTGTTTGCTTCTTCGTCCGCTCAGGGTGAAACGGCGATGCAACACATTGCGAGTACGTAAGTTACGGCACGCGGCGGAACGAAATCGTCAGCGTTTCCCGAGGAGCATTCATAGCGATGGCAGAGGGAAGAACAGAAGTTTCGCGTAAGAAAAGCGTTCTCCAACTTGCCGGTCGGTACGACCCGGAGCCCGTCCACTCCCAGCAGGTGGCACGCCTGGCCTTGAAAATATTTGATCAAACCGCTTGCGTGCACGGACTCGATGACGGCGCTCGGGAGCTTCTCGAGTACGCCAGCCTGTTGCACGACATAGGCTGGTCTGGGGGAGACACCAAGCACAAGCGCCGATCCTACGAGATAATTAAGTCGGCTCCGCTCGACGGTTTTTCCGGGGCCGAGAAGGAAATCATCGCCACCGTCGCCCGCTATCATGGCACGAAGGCGCCAGAAGAAAATCAGACCTGGGACCGAGTCCTTTCGCCGGAAGACAAGGCAAAAGTGCGCTGCCTCAGCGCCGTCATTCGGGTTGCCGACGCGCTCGACAGAGGCCATGCCGCTGTAATCGAAGATATCGAATGTTCGATTGCCGCATCGCCTTCCTCCCCGTCGCCGGACTGCCCTGCTCCGCATGAGGCTCACTCTGACAAGACCATGGGGCGCATCAGAATTGTCCTGAAGATCAAGACGTCTGCCGACGCGGAGATGGAAATGTGGGCGCTCGCGCGAAAGAAGAGTTACTTCGAGGAGGTTTTCCAGGTTGAACTGGAGGTAGCTCGCCGCGGCGGAGTGAAATAATCGCCCGTCCCCGCGCAGTCGGTTTTTATCAGCGGCTGCCGTTCTCGCCGGACGCTTTCTGCTTCCGGCGCTCGTACGCTTTTTGGACTCGCTCGTTCACGTCTCGGAAGCCAATGTCTTCGGCATAAATCTGCTTATACTGCTGGAGCGCCTTTTCGACGTCCCCGAGGTCCTCGTGAGCTCTGCCGAGGTTGTACATGACCTCTTTCTTGAAGGAGTCCATCACGTACAGCTCCGACAGGGCCTTCTCGAATTGCTCCGCTGCCATGTCCGGTTGCCCTTTGAGCCGGAAGCATTCGCCGAGGTAGTTCAGGGCGATGGTTCTTTTTTGAGAGCTTGTCCTGGCGACCTGAAGCTCCTTGATCGCCCCGTCCAGCTCCCCCGTCTTCATCAAAGCCAATCCAAGTTCGAGCCGCAAGCCCAGGTTCGTTGGATATTGGGCGACTCGCCTTTTGACGTCGGTGAGGGCGTACTCCTCCTTGTCTTTTCTCAATCGTTCCGCCTTCGTTTTCAGCTCCTGATTCGCAGGGTCCTTGGCGGCCTCGCTCTCTGCATCTGCGATTTGTTTTTCAAATCTCAACAGGACCGTCTTGAAGCGCATCTCCGGGAGATCGGAATCGGCGGGCGCCAGCTCGATGGCGCGGTCGAAAAGCTGGACGGCTTTATCGAACTGTTTTTTCTGAATGTAAAGGTCGGCCAGCCTCTTATAATGCTCCAGGCTCTCCGGCTGTTCGGCCAGTTTTCTTTCCCGGTCCCGAATCAGGGCTTGGACGTCATCTTCCGACTTCGTGAGCCTGGCTTCTCGTTCGGCGGTCTTTGCGGTTTCGACGTCCTGAATCTTGTCCCGATAGCTTTCGGTGTCCTCCCAGTCCCCCTTAATGATTGTCCCCATTGCCGCAAGGTCCTGCATGGCCTTGTTGGCTTCCTTGTCGTCCTTGTTTTCAATCAGAATCTTCGAGAAACACGCCTGTGCCTGGGGGACATCGCCGTTCTGCATAAAGACCCGCCCCAGCTCTCGCAGAATTCTCAAGTTCTCTGGCTTGAACTTTCTGGCGTACTCGAGGGAGTTGATGGCGGTCTCGAGCATCCTCATCTCCCTGGCCGCGCGAGCGTGGCGCCGTAGAGCGTGAATGCTTCGCGGCTTCGACTTCAGTATCTTCTCGTATATGTCGAACGCCTTGCTCCATTTCCCGCTCGCCAGACTAATGGCTCCCTTCAAGTACTTGATCGAATGGAAGACCGTCCCAAAGAACTTCCGCACCCACGGGGGCCCCTTTTTGGCGTCAAACCGGCGAATCTCCGCTTCCCGGAGAAGGTGCCGCGCCTGCACCATGTCGGGCGCGATTTCCAGAGCGGTGAAAAGAAGCTCGATGGCGTAGTCATAGTTCATCTTGTCCACCGCCTGGACCCCCTTGTCAAACAGGTCCTGCGCTTGCCGGGGGACTGCCGGAGCAGGATGCTGCTCGTCCCGCTTCATTCGGCCCTCCACAGAGGCCGAAGCCGCCTGCTGGCCCTGAGAGGCCGAAAGCCGGCTTTCCTGATCGGGCGCCGTTTGATCTGCCATCGTCTCGTCACCTCCATTGCGAACTGCGGAACGGTCTCGGTCGGACCGCTGTCTCGACAATTGGGCTTTCTCCACAGAGACTGTCTGCACGCCTCCACTGCCAGGGCGCACAGTGCGCCCGCGTGCTCAGCCTGATCATTACAATATATAGCCCGCACGTTCACCTCTTGTCAAGCTTTGTGGAGGGGGCAGTGTCATGGACTCCGCGGATGGCATCAGCTTGGGGGAAATCCTGAGGGGCCCCTTTCTTCACACAGGCGGTGACCCCAATAGCCCCAAAGCGTGCACTCCATCGTCTCATCGGCATTGCGGTGTGGGAGTGATTCTGGCGCCAATGGCCCCCGGCGGTTACCCCTTTGGGCGTCAGAGTCTTCTCCGGGAGCTTAACTGTCGGTCTGACAGCAACTTGGAATGTCCGGGTGCCCTTCCAAACCTTGACAGCGTATTGAACCGGTGGTACTTAGTCCAACGGGTGTTTGCCAGGTTTTTGAGGGCGCTTGCGCATTTTTGGGCTTAGAAATAGGTCTATCCCCTGCGACCTCGGCTTCGTTCGCCCGGAGCCGCAAATCCCCTAAGGCTTTTCTCGAGTCGGAGTCCGCTGGAGGGACTCATTTTCGCGGAGTTATCCGGCGCCGATGTCTCTGCTGAGCGACTGGTCAGCGGGCGACACTTGCACTAACCTGACTTCCGCACTTTGTAGTGAGGAATAGAGGAGAAGCTCTGTTTTTCAGTCACTACATTTGCGCATTTGTGATGGCGGTTTTCTTCGGTCGGATG
>CAZFAP010000214.1:0-7021 GCA_964516325.1 uncultured Verrucomicrobiota bacterium | reverse complement strand
TCGAAGGCGTTGATGCGGTATCGCTCCTCTTCATCGAGGAAAGTCATCTGCTGGTTGTCGTAGAAGTCGGGGCCAATGAGGGAGTTGCCGCATTTGATGTTGCTGCCGAGGTCGGGAAGGGCACGCTCGTGGAAGAATTTGAGTTGCCTCTCTAAGGTTTCCTCGTTTTCGCCTTCGAGGACTTTGAGGAGAAGGGAGAGTTTGGTGACTTCGACGGCCTGGGGGTCAATGTCCACTCCGTAGATGTTGTTGAGGAGGATGCGTTTGCGCTCGGAGGTGGTGAGGCGGTAGGAGGGGGATGGGGGGGTGGGGGGTGGGGTTTCGGGTTTGGGGTTTAGGGGTTGGGGAAGTCGGGTTTCGTAGATGGGCGGGTTCCGCCGCCGGGCCCATTTTTCGGGGTTGTGGGTGGTGTACCAGTTGAGGTGCCAGTCGAGGAGGTATTGGTAGGCGCCGATGAGGAAGGAGCCGGAGCCGCAGGCGGGGTCGAGGATGCGGAGGCGGGACGCCTCCTTGGGGTTTAGGGTGTCGGGTTTGGGGTCTGGGGAGGCCGGAGAGAGGCGATGAGCTTCGTCAGCATCTTGCCGACCTGTTCCGTCAGGCTCCAGACCTCCAGAGCACGCTCCCTGCTCACGAATTTCAGACGCACCGCCAACGTCAGATACGTTTCCACCTCCGTCAGGGATCCTTTCGCGATTGAGAGATGATGAAGATAGTCCCCCCGGTGTATCCTGCCGTAGCCCTCCGCGATGTTGCCCGGAATGGAGACCGCCGCCCTCTGAATCTGGCTGGTCAGCCCGAACTTCTCCCGCGCCGGAAAGTCCCCCGTCATCGTGTAAACCGCTTCGACCAGGTCCATCGCCTTTTGCCAAACCTGGAGGTCTCGATACGTCTTCAGCGCCATAATTTCCGTCTCCTTTCCCTGAACCCGAACCCCCATACCCTGACCGCGGAGCGCTGACCCCTGACCCCTCGCCCTCAAGCAGCTTTCCGACGGTATTCCTGACGATGTAGTCCACGATGTACGTCGGGGTGTAATAGACGCCGCCGGCTTTGCGGACTTCCGGCTTGTCCTCGACGACGGCGCGGTGGCCCGCGGTCAGGCGGATGACCTTTCCCAGGAACTGCTCGTAAACCTGCCCGAGGATGTCCGCAGGGAGAACCGAGAATTCGTACGGGCTTTCGGGATAGTAGAGCCGCGTGATGATTTCTTTGAGGACTTTGTCGTCCATCGTCAGGCCGGGCGTCAGCTCGTCCGGGGCATCGGGTCGCGCCTTTTCTTTGCGGAAGTAGAACAGCCCGGAGTTGTACCGCTCGTCCGCTCGGTAGAAAAGCTGGCAGAGGCGGGGATAGACGTTCGTTCCATTCAGAAGGGCCTGGAGTTGCCCGTAATGCTCGACGCCGCGGTCCTCACAGATGCGAAGGAAGATGATGCGGTCAATCGTCCGCTGGACGGCGAAGTTCAATTCTCGCTGGGTGAGCTGCGGATTGCGCAAGGCGATGTTTCGTGCAAGGCTCTCCCGCCACACCTCGATTTCCTGAAGGAACGCGGAATCCACCTCGGCCGTCCCCTTCTTGCGCTTCGTGGACTCCGCGTATTTGTCAAAGGAACCCTTGAGAACCTCTTCACGGGAGAAGATCGAGGCAATTTCTTCCCAGCGCTGCGGGTATTCGGTGAACGGGACGTAAAGGGTGCGGGCCGCGGAGGCCTTATCGGTTCTCGCCGGTTTGATCCGGCAGTCGTACGCGGCAAACTCCTCGAAATCCGTGAGGATACTCAGGGGAAGCTTCGCGGACCAAGCATAGCGGCGGAGCTGATAGGCCGGGTGAACCGCGTCCTTGATGCTGACGGAGGGTTTCTTGGCTTCAACGAAGAATTTTCGCGTGCCGCCGATGCGGAAGCAGTAGTCGGGCGCCTTCGTCGCCCCCCCGACCTTAATGGCGTCTTCGTGGATGACGTCCTTGTACGCTTCGGCGTAGCCACGTTTGTTGTGGATGTCCCAGCCGAGGGCTTCGAAGAATGGGTCTATGAATTCCAGCCGAAGCTGGGTTTCCTTGTACCGGCCCGAGCGATAATCTTCGAGGTTGCGCTTGAACCGCTCGACAAGCTCAGTAATTTCACGCGGAGCTGCCATTTCTCCCCCTCCTTTCAGTGAGCACATCATACAACAAACAGCCGGAGCATCGGGAAGAAGGATGATTGTGGGGATTCAAGAACGAGCGGGCAAGCTCCGATGAGGCGCGATAGGTTAGCGCCAGCCCTCCACGGACACCGTCACCACATGGAAGAGCTATGGTGTCCCCGATAAACTACTTGTATCTGACCCAACGGAGGATTTCTTTGAGGCCGGGGCGTTTGCCGTACATGAGGATGCCGGTGCGGAAGACCCTCGTAGATGCCCGCAGACACACCCAGATGGAGATGAGCATGACGATGATGCTGACGACGATTTGCGATGCCGCGGGCGTTTGTATGGCAATCCGCAACATCATGATCATGGGCACAGTGAAAGGAATCACCGACAGAGCTCTTGCGAAGGTGCTGTCGGGCCGCTGGGCGATGTAGAACCAGACCATTAGCGGCAGAACCAGAGACAGCATGATCGGCATCATCAGTTGCTGCGCCTCTTTCTCGCTGTTGCACAGGGACCCGACCGTCGCCATCAGCGTCCCGAAGAAGGCGTATCCGAGCAGAAAGAAAACCAGCATGTAGCCAACGTTGGGCAGAGACGCAACGTCAAAATTTCGCAGCCGCGCCGCCGTGTAGCCTACTGCCGCCCACAGGACTATCATGGTCAGCCCGACCGCGCCCAACCCTAAGATCTTCCCCCGCATCAGTTCCTTGGGAGAGACGGATGAGAGAAGAACCTCCATAATCCTCGAGTTCTTTTCCTCGATGACGCTCTGCATGAGCGTCTGCCCGCTGATCTGTAAGCCGAAGAACAGCAACATCATAAAGGCGAATGCCCCAAAGAACTTTGTTAGACCTTGCGCCTTTTTGGCCTCGCCTTTCTTCACCTCCAACCTCTCGATGTTGATGTTCCAGGAGGCTTTCGTGCTGACCGCGGGATCAATTCCCATGTTCCTCAGTCTCAGGTCTATGAGTGCCCGGCTGACCGCCCCGTTGATCCTCTCCAACTGGCCGAAGTCTGCCACGTTCCGGCTGTAACATCGAATCTTGTGGTCGGGAGAATCCTCGTACTGAATGTGCGAAGTAATCACCTTCTTCCCGATAACAACGTATGTGTCGAGCTGCTTTTTCTGGACTCTCTCGTTGAGTTCCGTTTGCCTCTCTTCCAGATTCCCGCCCGCCGCCTTGATCTCCTCGACTATGTACTTCGGGCCGCCTCTTTGTTCCTCGAGCATCTTTTTCACTTCGGGATACAACTGTCCTGTCAGGTCAACAATCGCAACCGTTCTCGTCTCTCCTGCCCCCTCCATCGCCTTCTTGGCGAGAAGGCCCGGGAGAATGGAGACCCCGGCGATGAATAGCGGCATGAGGAAAATGCCGATCAAGAACGATTTCCTTCGGACGTTCACCACGTACTCTCGATGGGCGATCTTGAGGGTCTTATTCATCAGCTTCGCTCACACTCTCGATAAAAATGCGGTTCAGCGACGGCTCGACGACCTCGAACCGCGTGACCGCTACCTTTGTGCAGATTTCCCGTAGCAGTGCAGACGCATCGGCGTCGCGAGAAAGCTTCAACTCAATGTAATTCCCGTAATCGTCCGCGGATTCAACCCCCGGCAACTGCTCGATGAAGGAACCGTCGCCGGAGTACTGGATGTGAACCGAATCCGTGCCGTAGCTCCGCTTGATCTCGCCGAGGGGGCCCTTCAGGACGGCTCTCCCCTTGTTGATGAGGCAGATTTCGTCGCACAGCTTCTCCGCCTGCTCCATGATGTGCGTCGAAAGAATAACGGTCTTGCCCGCGTTCTTCTGCTCGACGACGATGTCCTTTATCTGTGTCGTATTCACGGGGTCCATGCCGGAGAAAGGCTCGTCGAGTATAAGAAGGTCCGGCTCGTGAATGACCGTCGCGATGAACTGCACCTTCTGCTGCATCCCGCGGGACAGCTCCTCGACCTTTTTCTCCTTCCAGTCCGCCAGACCCACTCTCTCAAGCCAGTAGTCCACTCTCCTGGCGGAAGTTATCTTGTCCACCCCTTTGATCTCGCAGAAAAACCGCAGCACGTCCCCGACCTTCATCTTCCGGTACAACCCGCGTTCCTCAGGGAGATAGCCGATCCTGCTTTTCGCGTCCTCGATTCCCTGCCCGTTGAAAACCGAAATCGTCCCTTCATCCGGCAGGAAAATCCCCAAAATCATCCGCAGCGTCGTTGTCTTTCCGGCGCCGTTCGGCCCGAGGAGGCCGTAGATTGTCCCCGGCGCCACGTCCAGCGACAACTCCCTCACCGCCGCCACGTCTCCGAACCTCTTCGTTACAGCTTTTACACAGACAATGGATTCCACGCGATAATCCTCAGTAATTCAAATCCTGACATGCACCGGGTCCACAACTCGTGCGGCCCGAAAAGCACACTGGCTACCCAAACGCAGAAGGCAAACCACAAGAAATGTTCTCGCTGGAGAGTAACCGACCTTGTTGGATAGTGCAAGAGCTGACAACTTGATAATGCCCTGGCTTGGCCATGCGGCAACACCTCCAGTTTCATACTCTCCGGGACTGGGAGTGGTAGTCCTCCGTCCTGTGTCGCACGATTTCGCCCTCGGTCATGTAGATCACATCTTCAGCAATGTTCGTAGCGTGGTCGGCTATCCGCTCCATGTGGCGCGAAACAGAAAGCAGATGAATCAGGCTCTCCACCCGGTCTGGATGGCGGCGGATCGCGTCTTGAACCTGCAAGTACATTTGCCGATTGATAGCGTCCACTTCGTCGTCCGCAGCGCAGACCTCGTACGCGAGGCGCGAGTCGGCGTTCACCAACGCGTCCAGGCTTTTCCTGAGCATGGCCTTGGTTTTTTCGGCCATCAGAGGGAAATCCAGAGGGATATCTATCGGAATTTGCGTCGCGAGAAATGCCGCTCTTTCAGCGATATTGACAGCCAGGTCGCCAATTCGTTCCAAATCATTGTTGATTTTCAGGATGGAAACGATGAGGCGCAGGTCGCTCGCAACCGGCTGGTGAAGAGCGAGCACCTTCAGGCACTCCTCTTCCATGTCAACCTCCATGTGGTCAATCTCAACATCGTTATCTATCACACTCTTCGCCAGCTTCTCATCTCTCTCTTGCAGCGCCTTGACGGCTTTGTGAAGGCTTTCCTCGACGACGGCGCCGATCCCGAGTATCGCCTTCTTCATTTCTCTTATTTCTCTTTGTAGGTGCTCCGACATCTGCTCCCTCCTTCAATGGGAACAACGCCGACGGCTGCGTTTCGTCGCTCCCTTTATACTGCGCATCGGTTACTCTGTTAACGCAAACTATCCGAATCGCCCTGTAATATAATCCTCGGTGCGTTTATCCTTTGGCCTGGTGAAAATCTGCTCGGTTTCACCAAACTCTATCAACTCACCTAACAGCATAAATCCCGCTTCGTCAGAAACACGCGCTGCCTGCTGCATGTTATGTGTTACAACAACCAAAGTGTAGTTCTTCTTAAGACCGCGCATTAACTCCTCAATTGCTTGAGTTGCCTGAGGATCGAGAGCCGAGCAAGGCTCATCCAGCAACAGTATATCGGATTTCACCGCGATGAGCCTCGCAATGCAAAGCCGCTGTTGCTGCTCTAAGGAAAGACTGAGGGCGGGCTTATCCAGTCTGTCCTTCAATTCATCCCATAACAACACCGCTTGCAGGCTCTTTTCGGCAATCTCATCCAACTCGTTCTTGCCCGCACGTCCGTGAATCCGCGGTCCGAAAACGACGTTCTCATAGATGGAGAGCGGAAAGGGATTGGGCCTTTGGAATACCATTCCGATCTTCCGACGCAACGTCATCAAGTCCGTGTCGGGGGCGATAACATTGATACCATCAACCATCACGGTTCCTGTTACCCGGACACCCTCTACCAGGTCATTCATGCGGTTAAAGACGCGCAACAGAGTCGTTTTGCCGCAGCCCGAAGGACCAATGATAGCGGTGATTAGCCTTTCCTCGAAGGAGGCGTTGACATCCTTCAGCGCCTGGAAGCTGCTATACCACAGATTGAGGTTGTTAACCTGAATCTTCAGCCTATCCAAATCTTCCCCCAATGTAGTCTTCTGTCCGCTTATCGGAGGGCGCCGTGAATATCTTATCCGTGTCATCTAATTCAATGAGTCGCCCGCTCAAGAAAAACGCAGTCTTGTCCGCCACACGCGATGCCTGATGCACATTGTTAGTTACCAGAACGAGCGTATAGTTTGCTTTTAACCTCAACATGGTATCCTCTATTTTGGCTGTCGAGATCGGGTCGAGACCTGAACAGGGCTCGTCGAACAAAATGACCTCCGGCTCCACCGCCAAGGTCCTTGCCATGCAGAGTCGCTGCTGCTGGCCTCCGGATAATTTGGCCGCAGGTGTATTCAGCCTGTCCTTGACCTCATCCCAAAGGTAGGCCTCTTTCAGAGCTCGCTCTACAATCTCTTTCTGTCGCCTCTTACTTTTGACACCATGCATCTTTGGGCCGTAGGCGATGTTGTCGAAGACTGACATTGGCAAAGGTAACGGCAAGGCAAATACCATACCGACTTTTTTCCTCAGCAGGTCAACATCCGTCTTGTTGATATCGGCGCCTGAAAGCCTCACGTCCCCGGTCATTCTAAAATTCAGCGTCAGCTCGTTAAGGCGGTTCAAGGTTCTCAAGAAGCTGCTCTTCCCGCTATTCGCGGGGCCGATGATCCCCAAAATCTCGTTAGCGCGAATGTCTATACTAACGTCGGTCAGGGCAGGGACCGATCCATACCAAACGTTCAAATCTCGTACCGAGAATTTCACCACCGATGTCTCTTTCGGAACTTGTAGCGGACAACTAATGCGACAGAATTCATGATCAGGACCAACCCCAGCAGGACGAGGG
>CAZFAP010000213.1:0-7066 GCA_964516325.1 uncultured Verrucomicrobiota bacterium | reverse complement strand
AACCGCAGTCGCTCATGAACTTCGTTCACCCGGAGACCATGAAAATGTCGGCCCCCTGATGGTAAGTTTCAGGTCGGGCGCCACCAAGACAGTAGAGTAGGGAGGGCCACGGCCCTCCCTACTCTACTGGTGAGATCGTCATGAAAACCACAAAGGCACCAAGGCACAAAAACGATCGCGCAGTGAAAGAATCGCACACCTGGGGTCAACGCCGCTGCGTCATCTTGTGGCGCCGCTGGCGCCACTTGGCGAGAGAACACAAAATCGGGTCAAGGGAGATCTCTCGCAAAGGTGCTAAGACGCCAGGCGTCTCCCCCGACGGGTCGTCCATAACCCCATCCATGCTCTCATATAGGTTCACGCCGTCAATTGCTTGGGCTTTCTTCCATGTACTCCCGCCCTTACCCGAGGCGATACTTCCCAGGGTCGCCCCCCTTCAAGTGTGCAATCAGGGACAGGGTGTCCATTGGTTTTCGGGCGAAGACTTAGGCGACATGCGGGCGGCGCCGTCGGTTCGCCCAAAGGCGTGAAATTCACGCTTGAGGCGTGAGAATCACGCCTACCCCGGAAGAGATGTCGCGCGACGCGGCAAAACGCAGGAAATCTCGTCCGCCGATGATGTCGGAACATCCGAAACGGGAAGCGGTTGCAAACAGGCGCCCAGAGTCAAAAAGCGGCGCCCCAAACTCTCCCTATGGCATATATGTTGCTCCCTGCAAATTTCGGTTGACTCTGGTCGGGCACTGCTGGTAAGTTGCCGCCTGTTTTGAAAAGGAAATAGTCCGCAAACCGGAAAGGAGGTGAGCCAGGAGGGTTGGGATTGAAAGTAGCTGCGGAACAGTCTTTATAACAGTAACAATAACCAAAGTAGGAAAGGGAAAGTAGTTCAATGAGAAACAAAAGAGGCTTCACACTAATCGAGCTTCTGGTCGTGATCGCCATCATCGCGATCTTGGCTGGGATGCTCCTGCCGGCTCTATCGAGAGCCAGAGAGTCCGCGAGGCGTGCGGCTTGCTTGAACAACCTGAAGCAGGTCATCACGGCCATCAAGACCTACTCGCCGGACTACGACGAGTACTATCCGACGAGCGCGACAGCGACCATCAGTCCGGCCACTCACTATGAGGACCTGGGCATTCTATATCCCACATATGTGACGTCCCTGGACGTGTTCACTTGCCCGAGTTCCGGCGACAAGATGCCGAAGACCCGCAAGACGGATCAGTACGACAACAAGCCGTTCCAGAAGAGCGAGGCGCAGGAGGTCAGCTACGCGTACAGCTACAACGGGTCCACCAAGAATGTGGCCTGGACGGAAGCCGCCCCTTCCACCACCCGAATTCTTGCTGACCGGTATTCCACCAAGGACCTGGATTCCAACGCGAATCACAAGATGGACGGAAGAAACGCGGCCTTCGCGGACGGGCACGTGAAGTGGGTTTCCGGCAAGAAGAAATTCCTCACTGACCCGGATAACCCCGATCCGAAGGTCAACAGCGCGTCTTGGTGGAGTGAGCGAGCGACCAACTAAAGTAACCGTTCCTGAGTTCTCGCCGGAAGACAAGTCGAAAAAGACACTTTCGGCGCTTGGACAGGGGGGTGGCAGAAGTGCCACCCCCTCGTGTTGCGCCTGAGATGCCGTCGCAGAGGCGCCGAACCGTAGACTTCCTGAACAGTCCCCTTTGCTGGCAGGGCAGTAGGCGGGCGCAAGACACCGGAGGTGCGGGATGGAGCGGGAGGCAAAGAAACCAGCCGAGCGCGGGGCGAAATCCGATGCTGTCGTAGGATTCATCCTTTCGCTGATTGGCTTGCCGCTGTGCTTGTTTTTTGTGCCGTCAATAATCGGGATTGTCCCGTCGAGCACAGCCCGTAAGGCGCTGAACGAGCCAAAAGGTTTCCGCGTGATCGCTGCAATAGGGCTCCAAGTCGGGATCCTCGGCTTGATCCTTGGGGTTGTCCTCTGGTCCGGAACATGGCATGGGGGCCGAAGTCGGGAGCTTGCCAGGCGTGCAGCGTGCCTGAGCAACCTCAAGGCGATCGCCGCAGCAATCCACGCCTGCGCGTCCGATTATCGCGGGTTCTTCCCGGCTCGCTTGGGTCCCGAGGAGATTGACGAGACATGCTATAGGGACCTTGGGATGCTCTATCCGAGGTACGTGACGAGCCTCGAGGTGTTCGTATGTCCGAGCTCGGGTGATCGAATTCCGAAGCGAACGGACAACGCCTACGACAACAAGCCATTTCCGGCTGACGAGGCGAAACACATAAGTTATGCCTATGGGCTTGATAGGAACGCCAACAACAAGGCGTGGACTCAGGCTGCCCGAGGAACAACCAGAATCCTGGCGGACAGACATGCGAGCCGCGCTTTGACCAGGCGAAGCAATCACAAGACGGAGGGGAGAAACGTCGCCTTCGCCGACGGGCACGCTGAATGGATTCTGGGAGCAGCTCCTCTGGACTGCGACCCCGAGAATCCTGACCCGAACGCCCACGGCACCGGCCCCGAATGGTGGAGTGAGAGGTGAGGGCCCGCCCGTCGGAACAGCTTGAAACCGGCTTGGCCGCAAGGAATGGCAGGAAGATGAGAACGTCACCGAGACCGCTCCCACCGCTTTTGAAGTCCATCGGACACGCGATTATCCTGGCTGCACTCCTGACGCTCCTTGCCTTCGTTTTCATGTTCTGGCACAAGCATCCCCCCTACCGAAGAGCCCACTGTCTCAACAACGTCAGGCAAATCATCGTCGCAATCAAGACCTACGCCGCCGACAACGGCGGTTGCTTCGCGTCCAGCGCTTCCCGGGACCTGCCCATAGACCCGACAACCCATTACGCAGACCTCGGCCTCCTCTATCCCCGGTATCTCAGTTCGTTGGACGTCTTCACGTGCCCCAGTTCCGGCGACAAGATGCCGAAGACCCGCAAGACGGACGCTTACGACAACAAGCCGTTCCGGAAAAGCGACGCCGGGCAGGTCAGCTACGCGTATAGCTACGACGGGAGCGGCGGCAAGCCCCGTCCCTGGACCGAAGCTGCCCCATCAACAACGAGAATTCTCGCAGATAGGCCCGTCACTAAGAAGCTCACTTCCAGGTCAAACCACAAGGGGGAAGGAAGGAACATTGCTTTCCAGGATGGCCATGTACGCTGGTCTGGCTGGAGATTCAAGCTTCTTACGGACCCGGATAACCCCGACCCCGCCATAAACAACAAGTCCTGGTGGAGTGAGAAATAGACGAGGCGGCGCCGCCTCTCTCGCGAACAGCGAGCTGAGCCACTACCAGCCCAGAGCGTGGAGGACAAAGCCAAGGACCAGCCCCAGAATCAGCTTCATCCCTTTGACCGTCAAGGCGTCTCTGACCGAGCAGGAGAGGAGGGGGAGAAGGGTATGACCGTCCTGAACGATAGAGTTGGTCAGGAGGACCGAAAACGGAATGACGCCTTTCGCGAACATCGTCACGAAGATGAGATGCGGGCCCGACTGCGGAATCAGCCCGATAAGTCCCGAAAGAAGGAACACCAGCATCTCGTGCTGCCTGACAAAGGACTCGAAGTCCCAGTACTTCAATCCGACGCCGATCGCGAGAAGAGTGAAGAACGTCCAGAGCAGAATTTTGACGAGGTGCCGTCTGACGATGTGAGCCACGATATGGGCTCTCAGGTAATGGTCAGGGGCCGTTGCCACGAGGGCGACCCCAATCGCCGCGAGGACGGTAATCGTGATTCTCTCCCAGCCCTCCTCAAGGAGCCCGCCGGCGCCGGCGAAAATCGCCCCGGCGAAGGCGACGATCAAAAGGCCCCTCTCGAGCCTCATGCCTTTTAGCTGCCGCCAAATCTGCGCTCCGTCGAAGCAGTAGCATTCCTCTTCGCCATGGAGGCCGTCTAACTTGCATCCCACGCCGTAGCGCGGTCCCATCAAGGGAGCTATCGCATCGGCGAGCCATCCAAACACAACGCCCGTGAAGAAAAGAACGCCGAAAAGAAGAAGCGCACGACCCGGGAATGCGGCAAGCATGACGAACTCTTCATCTCCACAATCCGTGACCATGGACGCAAACATGGCGCCAAAGGAGATCACCCCGTGAGCATAAAAGGATACGTTCATGAACCCGCCCAGACAGCCGGGCATCGCACCCAGGAATGACGCCAGAACGTACTGACGGAATCTCCCCTTTTTCACGATTGCCGAAAAGCTCCCCCTCGTCAGCACGTTCACGTAATCAACCAGAAGCATCATCACAAACACAAAAACGGCGATGCTGAATGTGCTCCTGACTGTTTCTGTCAAAACGTGCAGCATGCTGCCATTTCCCCCACGCTGCCTTGTTTCACCTCATGCCCGGCGCCGCCGCTCAAAGAAAATCAAATCCTTGCAGGAATGGCGCGGGTGAGTCCGCCGCCACGGACCTCAGCTTGGGTCTGCGGGTGCTTCTTTCAGAGCATCCTATCAGAAAAGAGGCACGCGGACAACCGCCGTTCGGGTGGCGGAGCACTCGCAATCCCGCTGTACACTGGTAAGCTAATCCGCTAAGCTCAAATCAAGTATGTTGCTTCGATTGAAGCTGGCATCCCCATGCGGGCGCAAGATGCGGACTTTCTCAGTGGGAGGAGCACGACTATGAAGAAGCAATCTGGTTTCTCGACGATGATGGCGTGGTGTTGCTTGGCACTGCTTTCCTTTATCATTCTGCTCGACGGCTGGTCTGAAGAACAGGGATTCTCCCAGCTCGATGCACGCGGCGTCCCGAAGGAATGGCTTGCCTGCGGGCCATTCCCGAACCCGCGATGCGAAGGGTTCACAAAGGACTGGCTGACTTCGGCAGGCGGCGAAGCAGCGATTCTGCCGAAGGAAGGGATGGAGCATGAAAGCGCGGCAGCCGAAGGAGGAAAGACCGCGTGGAAAAAGGTGAAGCCAGCCGCCGACGGCACAATGGATTTCGTGGGAGCTTTATCCGGCAAGAACGAAGTCGTCGGATACGGTTTCTGCTATCTCCCGAGCGAACAGGATATGGCAGCCTCCATCGAGCTGGGGAGCGATGACGGGGTGAGGTTGTGGATCAACGATAAGCTGGTTCACGACAAGCATGAGCATCGAGGTCTGAATCCTGGCGAGGATAAAATCATTGTCCGCCTGAAGAAAGGACTGAACCGTTGCCTCGTCAAGGTGGACCAGGGCACCGGAAGTTGGGGATTTCATTTGCGGGTCGCGGCGAAAGTGAAAGAAGGGGAGATGAAATGCGACATCGAGCCAGGCCGATTCCTGATTCGGGCCGAAGACGGGGCTCTCGTCCAACTGGCGACGCTGCGGATTCTTAACACGGGCGAGGAAACGAAGGCGAAGGCGGAGGTGCAGCTCGCGGGGAAAGCCTTCGCAGCGGACCTCGCAACGATTCCGTTCGGTTGGAGCACGCACCAGATGCGATTGCCTGACGTCGAAAAGCCGACGCCGGCGACCTTGACCGTGAAAACCGATAAAGACGCCACGCAAAGCCAGACAACCGTCACCCCCGCCAGAAAATGGGAAATCTACGTCGAGCAGCACACCCACACCGACATCGGCTACACGCATCTCCAGACCGAAATCTTCAAGCGGCACGGGGATTATGTCCGCGAGGTGCTCGATTTCTGCAAACAAACCGACGACTACCCGGAAGGGGCGAAGTTCAAATGGGTGTGCGAGACGTCGTTCACTGTGCAGCGATTTCTCGAGAGCGCCACGCCCGAGCAGATTGAAGAATTCGTCAAGCGGATGAAAGAGGGGAGGATCGAAGTCGCCGCTTTTTACCTGAACGGAACGGACCTCGAATGCGCCGAAGAACTTGTTCGCAAAGTCTATTTTGGCGAGCAGGTCGCCGACAAGTACGGCTTCAACATTGTTACCGCCATGAACGACGACATCAACGGGGTGAGCTGGGCGATTCCTTCCGTCATGGCGCGCTGCGGAGTGAAATACCTCAGCATGGGGGTGAACTACACGCGAAGCATCCCGGTTCTTGAGAGACCGAACGCCTTCTATTGGGAAGCGCCCGATGGAAGCCAAGTCCTCGTTTGGAATGCCGAGCACTACATGTTCGGGAATTCCATGGGGCTGCACGACCGGCTCAAGCTCGTCGAGGAAAACCTCCCCCGCTATCTCGCGGAACTGGAGAGAAAAGGCTATCCGTACAGCATCCTCGACTTCAAGATGTCTGGCTTCGTGACCGATAATTCGCCGCCCAACAAGAAGCCCTGCGACATCATCCGCGAATGGAACGAGAAGTACGCCTATCCGAAACTTATTTTTGCGACCTCGCGCGAATGGTTCGAGCGGCTTGAGAAAGAGCACGCAAAGGACATTCCGACGCACAAGCTTGCCTGGCCCGATTGGTGGGCGGATGGACATGCTTCGTCCGCATACGAGACAATTCTCACGCGGGAGACGCACGAAAGGTTCTTCGCGGCAGAGCGTTTTTCTGCCATAGCGAAGATTCTCGATCCCTCGTTCAATTATCCCGCCGATCAGTTCCAAAAGACGCTTGAAAAGATGATGCTCTACGACGAGCATACCTGGGGTGCCGCCCAGAGCATCAACGAGCCCGATTCCGAAATGACCAAAGGACAATGGAAAATCAAAGCCTCCTTCGCCACCAAGGCGTATGCGGAGACCAGGGAGCTGCTCTGTGGCGCGCTGCCATCGCTTTGCGGCAAGACGGTGCCAGGTGACATCGAGGAGGGCACTCTTCGCATCGGGGCGACGAACGCTGCTCCGCACAAGAGGACCGACCTCGTGTTTTTCCCGCCGATAACCTCGGCGTTCGTCAACGGCTTCAAGGAAGGAAGATGCTGCGTCCGTGAAATGGCCACCGGCAAGGACGTTCCGTACCAAGTTGCCGGCTGCGTCCTGCCGTTCGTCGCGTCCGGTTGGTTGGCGGGACCGAAGGACGAGTGGGAGCCGTCATCCATCGCAGGCATGATGCTTCTCCCGCCCGAAATCGGCCGAGACTGGGCACTCGTTTTCGAGGCGTCTGCCGTGCCGGCGCTGGGCTACAAGGGGCATGCGCTGCTGAACGAACCTCCCAAGTTC